>NZ_JBSFHY010000055.1:0-48059 GCF_053597295.1 Streptomyces sp. NPDC001450 | reverse complement strand
CTCACGGTGGTCACGCCACCGGCCACCACGCCTCGGCGTCCGGTCCGGCAGCAACGGCTCGATCCGCGCCCACTGCGCGTCAGTCAACGGCACATCCAGACCAACGAGCAGATGATCCAAACGAAACTGCCTAACCCCACCAACTGATCACTGCGCCTGTTCCACCCACAACGGCGAACCGGACAAAGGGTTACATACCGCCCTCTGAGAACTCCGCAACAGGAGGAGAACGCGCAACCCTCCCAGGACCGACGGCCGGGCCGGCCGCAGCGGCGGAGACTTCACCGGCTGTGGTAGGACGAGGGGGCCAGGAGCTGAACGGTCGGCCGCTGAGGCCGGCCGCGATCGGGCTGCTCGGATGACCGACTGCTGACGCTGACTCGCCCGGCCGGCCTGATGAGCCTGCTCGGCTGCCGGTGTGCCGGACCGCGGTCGTGGGTCAGAGCTCGGGCGGGCCCCAGGCGTCCACGGTCAGCTTGTCTCCGACGGCGAGTTCACCGGGGCGCAGTACGGCAAATTTTGAGCCGAACGCGACGCCGCCCGCTGTGGCGCGCCGGTACCGGGCGAGGGTGCGCAGTGGCTCGGGGCCGGCTTTGGCGCCGGTGGCCTGGTCGACCAGCGTCACGGCGCAGCGGATGGCGAGTTTGGCGTAGGCCAGCTCGGCGGAGCCGATGGTGATCCGGCGGGTGAGGTCTTCGGTGTGCGGGGTGTCCCAGCCGTCGACGACGATGTTCGGTCGGAAGCGGGCCATCGGTAGCGGACGGCCGTCGGGTGCGGTGGTGAGTGTGTTGAGGTGGTCGAGGGTGGAGCGGGAGAGCAGGTGCACCGCGCAGCTGTCGGCGTAGCCGGAGGTGCCGGGGACCTGTCCGTCGGTCACCCGGTCGTGCTCGGGCGGTACCCGGACCAGTCGGCTGCGGGCTCCGAGTACCTCGGAGAACCAGTCGGCGGCGGCCTCGCCCTGGTCGATCCCGAGGAACGGGTTCCCGAACAGTTCGACCGGTCGTCGCGGTCCGGCGGCGTCCACTTCGAGGGTGAGGGGTTCGGTCCCCGGCGCGGTGAGGGCCAGGCGGCGGCCGTCCGCGGAGACGTCGGGGCGGACGGCGGCCAGCTGCGGGTCCCGGCGCTGGGAGCGGAAGACACCTGCCTCGTCGATCACCATGAATGCGCGGTCGTGCGGCAGCCCGGCCGGGGTGAGTTCCGTCTTCTCCAGGGCCACGGCGGCGCAACCCTTGATGGGATAGGTCGTCAACTCGACCACGGTGGCCATCGGTTACTGCTCCCCCCGGTGGGGGCCCGGTGGCCCCTCCCGTCGAGCATAGTGGATCTTCCCGGAGGCCCTGCACGGACCTCGGAGGCCGCAGTCGGAGTACTCGGGGCGGCGGTGGCGGGCGTGCCGGAGGTCCGCAGGAAAACTCGGCACCGGTCCGCTGCACCTGGATGCCGCAGGGCCCTGGTGCTGCCGACCCGGGGTGCCGGCGACCCGGCTGCCGTGCCTGCGTGGCCGTCGCGACCGGCGCCCGGGCGGTTGCGTGGCGTACGCGGGCTGCTTCGGTGACCTGAACGGGTCCCGGCAGGGCCGCACCAAGCAGGTCTCGGACCCTCCGATGGCGTACCAGGCCGGCAGCGCCACGGTGTACTTCTTCCCGCGTGCGATCTCCGACCCGATCCTCGACATCCTGGGCACCGTCGGCGACCCGGTGAACGGCCAGCCGGCCTGCTACGGAAACCCGCCCGGCTGCGGCACGGCCGACGGGCGTACGGTGATCCGCATCGCCATGCACCAGATCAGCCACGTTGAGGTGGCGAAGAAGCTCTGGGACCTCGACGGCGCCGGCTGCTACGTCGACATCGTCTACCGGGGCCTCGACACCAACGGGTCGGCCGTCCTGGACCGGCTCACCCGGTCCACGAAGTTCGGCGGCATCGCGCTGCACCGGCTGACCGACACGGGAGCGGCGGGCAACACCGCCACGCACTCCAGATATCTGCTGGTGGAGGTCGGCCACAAGGGCCTCCCGAACCAGAAGATCGTCTGGACCGGCAGCCACCCCCACACCGTCATGGGGCTGACCAGCAACGACGAGGCGCTGCTCAAGTACGACGACCCGGCGATCCACGATGCCTACCGGTCGAACTCCTGGGCCCGGCGCGCGGCCGCGGACGCCCAGACGGCGAAGCAGCCGGTTTTCGAGTGAGGGCGGCAGGGAGCGGACGAGCTGGCGGGTGTTCGCCCGGTCCCTGCCGAGTGCTGAGCGCGGCCCCGTACCCGGCCGTCCGCCTGGGCGGCCGCCCGCTTCGCCGCCTGCGGCAACCTGAGTGCCGCGCGAAGTCCCCCAGCGCCCCCGTGTGGCTGACGCTGACCGGGCTGCGGGGTGGGTAGTGGTGGCAGGCCCGCCGTGGCGAGTCGCCGGCCTGCGGCCGCTGGTCCTGCTCTCGGCCCCACAGCCCCGGCGGGCCCGCCAGACGCGAATCCTGCCCCGACCTGCTCCTGCGCAGTACCTCGGAACGGCCGACCGGTAGCCGGTCCACCCCGCCCCGTTGCGATCAGGGCAGGAAGAGCGACACCGCCGCCCCGGTTGCGGTGCGGAAGCGCTGCTCGCCCAGCTTGCCCGGGAAGTGGCCGCCGCGCTCCAGGCTGATCACCCCGTGGGCCGCCGCCCACAGGACGTCGGCGACCTCGTCGACATCGGCGTCCGCCCGCAGTACACCTGCCCGGACGCAGCCGCGAGCCGCCTTGCGCACGATGTCCAGGCTGGCCGCCGCGGCCGCGCGGGCCTCCTCGTCCGGGGTGAAGCCGGGCACGGCCTCACCGAACATGACGCTGTAGAAGTTGGGCTCCTCCAGGGCGTTGGCCCGATAGGCGCGCCCGAGGGCAGCCAGGTACTCGGCCGGATCCCCGTCGTGCGGCACGGCGTCCAGCCGACGCCGCAGCCGGGCGAAGCCCTCCCGGTAGAGGGCCGCCGTGATGCCGTCCTTGGAACCGAACAGCCGGTAGAGGACGGTGGTCGAGCAGTCGGCGGCCGTGGCCAGGCGGCGCATGCTGAGCGCGGCCGGGCCCTCGGCGGCCAGCAGTTCGGCGGCGGTGTCGAGCATGGCGGTGCGCAGGGCGGCCTCGCCCCGGGCCTGGGCCCGGGCGAAGACACCGGTGGGGGAGGTGGCGGGCATGGGCATGATTCTCCGGTATCGATCGGTGCTCGTCTTCTGCGGCACCCGCCTCTACTGCCAGTCCGGCAGCGGCCGGTAGATCGGCACACCGGCCTCCTCCAGGGCGGTGCGCCGAACGAAGTATTCCTCGCCCATCGGGTCCACACCGAGCAGCGGCATCGCACTGCGCCAGCTCGTCACGTCTTCCGGGGAGAGCTCTGCGGCCGCAGCGAAGTGCCGCTGCGCCGCCTGCTGGTGGCCGTGGCGCAGCAGCCACAGCGCCAGCGCGGCCTGGGTGCGGGCGAGTTGCTGCCCGGGGTCGGCGGATCGGGTCAACTCGGCGACCGCGTCCGCGGGCAGGCCCGTGTTGTCGGTGGTCACCCAGCGGCGCAGGGCCCCGAGCGACCTCGCGGAGTCGAGCCCGCTCATGGACCGGAACAGGTCAGTGGCGAACTGGGTGTCGTTCGGGCGTACGATCCGCCCCTGCTCGTCGATCCACACCACGGTCGGGACATTGAGCAGCTGGTACAGGTCGGCGACCCGCCCGTCGACGTCGACCAGCGCGAAGTGTGTGGGCGCGGCCTCGGCGATCCACGGCGCCGCGTCCTCGATCCGCCGGTCCACGGCGACGCTCAGCACCGAGAACCCCTCGGCGGCCAACGCCGCGTGCTGGCGCTCCCACTCCGGAAGGTCGTAGCGGCAGCCGCACCAGGAGGCCCAGAACACCAGCGCGACCTTCCGCCCGCGCAGTTCGCTCAGCGAGTGCCCGGCGCCGTGCACGTCCGGCAGTGTGAAGTCGGGTGCGTCACCGGCCGCCAGCGCCGCCGACCGCTCGGCCGCCGACGCGCCGACCGCCACCACCCGGGCCTCCGGCTCCACGACCACCGGCCGCCCCAACAGTCGGGCGAATCCCGTCAGTTCGATGAGCTGCCCGCCGTCCCTCTCCAGGTCGGCCATGACTGCCGCCGGTACGCATACGTCCCCCCGGCACCACCCCTGCGGCTTGCGCGTGAACCCGAGCACCCGCTCGACCTCCGCCGCGCCGAGCCACACCTGCGACCCGGTGCCAGGCTCCTCCGCCGGCCCTTCCATCAGTGCCCCCGCCACGACGCTCTCCGCGTGGTCGTTCAGAACGGTCAGCTCGATGCTGTTCATGATGTCCCCCTGGTGTCCCGTGTGTCCCCGCAGGCCGCACTCCGCGAAATAACGCCGTGACTCGACAATAACAGTGTTATTTGCGGCTGGGCAACCGCCTTTCTGACGGCGGCGGCCGAGCCGTGGCGCGACTCCACCACACGTTGCTTCGCCCCGATGCCCGTACGGCCGCCGCAGCTCCGCGCCGGCCCGCTGGGCGGTCAGCCGATTCGGGGCGCGCTGATGCCGGGACTACCCCTCCGTCCGGTGCGTGACCCACCACCCGGAGGCGGACCCGGCCTTGGCAGGTCGACGGGGCAGCCGGTGCCTGCCGCCGCCCACGCGGGTCGTGGACCGTGTCGGCACCTCGAAGAGCTGCACCGTCTCCGCGTGGACGCACCTCACCAACACCACCGGCTACGCCACCGTGGCCGGCGAGTCGGGCACCGCAGTGAGCTCCTTCCACCCGCAGTACTCGAAGGCGTTCAACGCGTGGACCTTCGTCTCTCCGCCCTCGGACGGCGCCGACCCGTCCGCCTGCCGGGCGGCGTTCGCGAGCACCCCGCCCGCACTCAACACCTGGACGCACCTGGCCGGCGTCCAGGACGCGAACACCCAGACCATGAGCCCGTACGTCAACGGCACTGTGGTCTCCGCCGTGCCCAACGGCTCCGCCTGGCCGGCCACCGGCTCCCTGGCGATCGGAAACGCCAAGAACGAGAACCCCTTCCCCGGCCGGATCCGCGACGTCCAGGCCTGGCAGCCCGCGCTGCCCGACCCGCGGCCGCCGTCGCCACTCTCGACTCGGGTGTCCAGCCCGTCCCGATCCAGCTGAGAGCGTCCGCCAGCAGGCGGGAGTGAGACTGGACCCTCCCGGTGAACGAAACCTAGGATCTGTCGCCGTGACGAATGTACATCGCGTGTTCTCCTACGGGACCCTTCGGCAGGCCGATGTTCAACAGGCGCTCTACGGGCGGCAGGTGCGAACTGTTGATGACTCCCTACCCGGATACCGCATCGACTGGCTTCAGATCACAAACCCAGAGGTCATCGCGACGAGTGGCTCCGATCGCCATCCGATTCTGCGCCATGGCACCGATGGCGACGGCGTCGAAGGCTCCTACCTGGAGCTCGATGACGCGGAGCTGGCAGTCACCGACGCCTACGAGGTCGACGACTACTCCCGACGCGAAGTCACACTGGCGTCGGGCTTGACCGCCTGGGTCTATGTCGGAGACGCATGAACTGGTTGAGTATGAGGCGGCTCGCGCTGCATCGAGAGCGGAGCAGCGAGGCGGCCATGGTTCAGGCGGGCGCCACGGGTCCGGGCTCTTGTCGCCCTTGGACCGGTTGCTGACCGTGGACACCGCCACGAGCTGAGGCTCCAACGGGTCGTCGGCGAACGCCTTCCTCGTGCTGCTGTCCCAGAGATCGGCGCCAGATCGCCAGGCGTTCGCCAACGGCACGACGTGGTCGATGTCGAGGTCCTTGGCGTTGGTCGTGGCCTTCCCGTCGTAGGGGCTGGTCCAGAATCCGGCAACCGCCTGGCACTTCTCGTTCTGGATCACGTCCCGGCCATCGCGGGCGGGCACCACTTCGCGTGGGTCAAACGCTTCGAGGCTGTTCCTCGGCCCCTTGTCCAGCAGCACCCCGAACGACCTGCTCATCCCGGAGACCACCGGCCCGCTCACCGACCGTTCGGGCGACCTGCCCGCCTCGAAGGTGCTGTTCAGCGACGGCTGGCTCGACTCCGCCGTCGCCCAGATCCTCCACATCCTCGACCGCCCCGACCCGGCCGCGGTGGCGGCCGGCTCCTACGCCGACCACGGCCACGTGCTGCTCTGGCCCACCGACCACCCAGGACGGGCAGTCGACGTGCTACCTGCGCCTGCCGGATGGCACCCCCCCACCTGGACCAACACGGCCCTGGCCCTGGACACCACCATCACCGTGCCCCTGACCGACTCGACGTCACCGGCTGAGATGCCGAGCAACTCGCGGACGGCGCCGCGCTGGCTACCGAGATCGGCTGGTACGGCCCCGGCGGCCGGGCCCATTGCGAGCCCCGGTCACCTTCGTGGTGGCCGGGTGTCCCGTGACAAGTGATCTTGACCATTTGCCAAAAGATCTTGACCGCTGAGTAGGCGCTGGCATGTGCGGGCAGGGGTGTCTGCTGGGCCAGGTCGGCCAGGAGGCGCCGTCTAGCCGTCGGTGCCCCGGTGCGGTCAGCCGTCGGTGCCCCGGTGCGGTGGTCTGCCGCCCACCCGTTCCACCGCTCGTGCTCCCGCCTCGCAGCCCTGTGCCGCCGCCTCCTCCGGATCCGCGCCCGAGAGCAGGGCGGCCAGGAACGCGCCGGTGAAGGCGTCGCCGGCGCCGGTGGTGTCCAGCGGGGTCGCCGGCACGGCCGGAACCCGGGCGACCACGGCCCCGGAACGGGCCACCAGCGCCCCGGCCACACCCGACTTGGCCACCACCAGCGGGACGAGCCGGCTCAACTTGGCCGCCGCGTCCGCCGGTTCGGGCAGCCCGGTCAGCAAGCACGCCTCGTCCCGGCTGGGCAGCAGTATGTCGAGCCCCTCCGCGAACGCCAGGAATCGGTCCACGCCGAACTCCAGCAGGAAGCCCGCCGACGCCGGGTCCAGACTGACCGGCACCCCACGCTCGCGTGCCGCGGCGAGCGCCACCTGGGCGAGCGCCCGGCTCGGCTCGGAGAACAACAGGTAGCCGGACAGGTGCAGCCGGGCGACCCCGTCGAGCAACGCGTCCGACCAGTCGGCGGGTTCGAGCCGCAGGGACGCCCCGCTGTCCGTGAGAAACGTGCGCTCGGCCGAGGCACCCGTGTCGACGAGGCAGATCACCGTCCCGGTCGTCGCCTCCCGGTCGAGCACCAGCCGGGGCCGCACGCCGGCCGCCAGCAGCTCCCGCTCGTGCCACTCGGCCGCGTCCGCGCCCACCCGCCCCACCAGCCGTACGTCGGCACAGCCCGCATGAGCTGCCCAGCAGGCCACGTTGGCGCCCGCGCCGCCCGGCAGGGTCCGGATCGCGGCGGCCGTGTCGGTGCCGGTCGCGAGCGGCACCAGGTGCCGGGCGACGACATCGGTGACGACGTCACCGACGACCAGCAGTGCCCCGCCCCGGGCTGCGGGCACTACCTGGTCCACGCCGTTGCGATCCGCGCCGCCAGCCGCACATTGCCGCGCACCGCCGCCAGGTTGGCGTCCAGCGAGGCCCCGTCCGTGTGTCGGACCAGGAAGTCGAGCAGGAACGGCGTGACCGCCTGGCCGGTGACTCCCTCCTCGTCACAGGCACGCAGCGCGTCGGCGAGCACGCGCGCGTGCAGCCCCGGATCGAGCTGCTGCTCCTCCGGGACAGGGTTGGCGACGATCAGCGCCGACTCCGGCGCGTCGAGCGCGTCCTGCGCCCGCATGACCTCGGCGACCTCTTCCGGGCTCCGCAGCGTCCAGTCGACCGGATGTCCGGAGTCGGACAGATAGAACCCGGGGAACCGGGCGGTGCGGTAACCGGCGACGGCCACGCCCAGCGTCTCCAGCCGCTGCAGGGTCGCCGGCACGTCCAGGATCGACTTCACGCCCGCGCACACCACCGTGATCCGGGTCCGCGCCAGCAGGCCCAGGTCGGCCGACTCGTCCTGGGTCACCGTCCACTCCCGGTGCACACCGCCCAGCCCGCCCGTGGCGAACACCCGGACGCCCGCCAGCGCCGCCAGCTGAGCAGTCGCCGACACGGTCGTCGCCCCACTCGCCCCCGCCGCCACGGCCAGCGGCAGGTCACGGTGGCCCAGCTTGCGGATGCCGTCCTCGTTCGCGACCCGCTCCAGCTGCTCCTTGTCCAGGCCGACGTGCGGGCGCCCGTCCAGGACGGCGATGGTCGCGGGGACGGCCCCCTCCTGCCGCACCACGTGCTCCAGCTCCAGCGCCACCTGGAGATTGCGCGGACGCGGCAGCCCGTGCGCGATGATCGTGGACTCCAGGGCCACCACCGGCCGCCGCGCGTCGATCGCTTCCCTGACTTCTTCCGACACCACCAGCACCACGTACCCGCCTCCTGTCCGTCGGTCCTTCCTCATCTCTGGCGGGCGCCACACCCCGCTAAACGCTTGCCGTCTGTGGGGGACACCACCAGCCTGGACCGCATGACTGACCACACCACGCGTCTCGACCACGTCGTCCTGTGGGTGACCGACCCGGTCGCAGCCGCGCGCTTCTACGAGGACGCCGTCGGCCTGGAGCCCCTGAAGGTCGCCGAGTACGCCGAGGGAAAGGTGTCCTTCCCCTCCGCGCGCGTCAACGAGGAGACGATCCTGGACCTCGCCCCGCGCAGCCTCGTGGAGCGCATGAACATGCTCCCCGGTTCCGCCGAGAGCGCGGGCCACCCCGTCAACCACGTCTGCCTGGCCCTGTCGTCCGACGGCTTCGACGCCCTGCGCGTCCGCCTGGCCGAACACGGCGTCCCCATGTCCGACATCGGCCACGACTCCTCCGGTGCCCGCGGGAACGCCACGCGGAACTTCTACTTCCGGGACCCGGACGGCAACGTCTTCGAGGCCCGGCACTACGCGTAGCCGTACCCGGGGCGCGCGGACCCGCCGCCGTCAGAACAGCGGCTCGGGCAGCACGCCCTCCAGTGCGAGCAGCTTGCGCTTGGTCTCCAGACCGCCACCGAAGCCGCCGATGCCGCCGTCGCTCTCCACCACCCGGTGGCACGGTACGACGACCGGCAGCGGATTGGCGCCCATCGCCGCACCCACCGCCTGCGCCCCGCCCGGCTGCCCGACCCGTCCGGCCAGATCGCCGTACCCCACCACCGTGCCGTACGGGACTCCGGAGGCCAGCTCGCGCAGCACCTGCCGGTTGAAGCCTGAGATGAGGGACCAGTCCAGGGGCAGGTCGAAGTCGTGACGCTCGCCCGCGAAGTACGCCTCGACCTGCCGTATCGCCTCGGCCAGCAGCGGCGAGTCCGGGTCCTCGAAGGGTGCGGTGCCCAGCCTGGCCGCCAGCCGCTCCAGGGCCCGCTCGCGCACCACGTCCGTGGCGTGGAAGACGACGTTGACCAGTCCCTCGTGGGTCGCCGCCAGCATCAGCGGGCCGATGCCGGTGCCCACGACGGCCCACACGACCCGCTGCTCGTCCTGCCCATGGCTGTCCATGCGCCCACCGTACGACCCGCCACTGACAACGCCCGCCGCCCAGCGGTCCCCGCTCAGCCGGTGCTCAGCGCCGTCCGGACCACGTCGGGCTTGTTGCTGATGAGCCCGTCGACGCCGTAGCCCGTGGCCTTCCAGGCGGTGGCCGCGTCGTCCACCGTCCAGGCGAACACCCCGAGCCGCCTGCCGTGCGGGCCGGTGACGGCATGCACGGCGGAGACGTAACTGGCGGAGATCGACCCGTACGAGGGATTGATCAGGTCACTGAAACGCGCGTACTGGCGCAGCTGCGCCACGGACGGCGTGCCGAGGTAGGCGGTGGTGAGAGCCGGCTTCAGCTCGTGCACGGTGCGCACGCTGTCCGCGTCGAAACTCTGCACGATCAGCCGCCCGAGGTGCCGCCGGTCCAGCCAGCTCTCCTCGCCGAGCAGCTTCACGGTCTGCTGCTCGATGCCGGGGTAAAGCGCCGGGTTCTTGACCTCCAGGAGCAGCTTCTCGTGGTTGTGCTCGACCCGGCGCATGTACTGCTTCAGGGTGGGCACGCGCGTGCCCGCGTACACGGGGGAGAACCAGCTGCCCGCGTCCAGCCGGGCGATCTCGGCGGCGGTGAAGTCCTTCACCTTCCAGGGCGCCCGGCCCGGGAAGACGTCCTCGACGTTCGTGGTGCGTCGCAGGTTGTCGTCGTGGATGACGACCAGTTGGCCGTCCTTGGTGCGCTGGACGTCGTTCTCGACCCAGGAGAAGCCCAGCTGCGCGGCCTTGTCGATGGAGGCCAGGGTGTTCTCGGGAGCGTAGGCGGAGGCACCGCGGTGGGCGATCACCGTGGGCTCGCCGGTCTCGCCCGCACGGGCCTCGGTGGTGGGGGTCAGCAGGGCTGCCGTCCCCAGGATCGCGGTTGCCGTGGCGGCGACTGCGCGCGCGTACATGCGGACTCCTCGCGTCGAGCGATTACCGACTGCATTAGCTTGACAGCAGAGAGTCAACGGCATGCGGGCGCAGGACGGCCACACGATGAATGGTGTCGCCCAAGTCCGCTCACGGGTGCCGCACAAGTGGGGCAAGGGCGTGTTTCTTTGCCGGAAAATCGTTCGACCATTCCGGTGCGGGTCATACTCTCTGCGTCAACCCTGACCGCCGGCGCGGTCCTGGGACGGGGGCGCATTTCAGTAATTCCGGGACGCAAGAGGGCGGAAGGGCAGCCGCGCATGCAGGGCACGGTCGACGGATTCAGCTACGGGGTCGTCACCCCGTTGGTGGCCTTTCTGATGGCCTGCCTCGGTGGCGCTCTCGGCCTGCGCTGCACCACCCGATCCCTGCTGGTCACCCACTCCTGGCGGCCCGCCTGGCTGGCCCTCGGCTCGGCCGCGATCGGCTCCGGCATATGGACCATGCATTTCGTCGCCATGATGGGCTTCACCATCAAGCGGACGCCGATCCACTACGACCAACCGATCACCTACGCGAGCCTCGGCCTCGCCGTCGTCATGGTCGGCGTCGGAATCTTCATCGTCGGCTACCGGGGCGCCACCGGCACCGCTCTGTTCACCGGCGGCACGATCACTGGTCTTGGCGTCGCCTCGATGCACTACCTCGGCATGGCGGGCATGCACTTCGACGGGCGGTTCTCGTACAACACGCTCACCGTCGCCGCCTCCGTCGCCATAGCGGTCGTGGCCGCCACGGCCGCCCTGTGGGCGGCCGGACGCGTCCGGGGTTTCCTGTGGAGCGTCGGGGCCAGCATGGTGATGGGTCTCGCCGTCACCGGTATGCACTACACCGGTATGGCCGCCCTCGACGTCCACCTCCATGGCACCTCCGACTCTGCCACCAGCGGCTCACCGGCCACGGTGCTCGCGCCGATGCTGATCGGCCCCCTCGCCTTCCTGCTCCTCGCCGGCGTCGTCGTGATGTTCGACCCGCTGATGGTCATGGGCAGACCCACTCGGCGGGACGTCGAGGACAAGCCGGGTGTCCCGGCCGCCGCCGTGCCCTCCCACCAGCACCGCCACCTCGCGCTCCACTCCGGCCACCGGCCGGTCCGCGACCCGGGGCACCACGGTTCCCGCACCCCGCAGAACCGCTGACCGGGACCCGTTGTCAGTGCGGGGTCGTACGGTGGATCCCATGCGGCCCGTTTCCCACATCGAACGCACGGTGGCGCCCTTCGAGGTCGTCAGCCCCTACCAGCCCAGCGGAGACCAGCCGGCGGCCATCGCCGAGCTGGCCAAGCGCATCGAGGCCGGTGAGAAGGACGTCGTCCTGCTCGGCGCGACCGGCACCGGCAAGTCCGCCACCACCGCGTGGATGATCGAGCAGCTCCAGCGCCCCACCCTCGTGATGGCGCCGAACAAGACGCTGGCCGCCCAGCTGGCCAACGAGTTCCGCGAGCTCCTCCCGAACAACGCGGTCGAGTACTTCGTCTCGTACTACGACTACTACCAGCCCGAGGCCTACGTCCCGCAGTCGGACACCTACATCGAGAAGGACTCCTCGATCAACGAGGAGGTCGAGCGCCTGCGCCACTCGGCGACGAACTCGCTGCTCACCCGCCGCGACGTCATCGTGGTCGCCTCGGTGTCCTGCATCTACGGCCTCGGTACTCCGCAGGAGTACGTGGACCGGATGGTCCCGCTCCGGGTCGGTGACGAGACCGACCGCGACGAACTGCTGCGCCGCTTCGTCGACATCCAGTACACGCGCAACGACATGGCCTTCACCCGCGGCACCTTCCGGGTCCGCGGCGACACCATCGAGATCTTCCCGGTCTACGAGGAGCTGGCCGTCCGCATCGAGATGTTCGGCGACGAGATCGAGGCACTCTCCACGCTCCACCCGCTCACCGGCGAGATCATCAGCGACGACCAGCAACTGTACGTCTTCCCCGCCTCCCACTACGTCGCCGGACCCGAGCGCATGGAGCGGGCCGTCAACGACATCGAGAAGGAGCTGGGGGAGCGCCTGTCCGAGCTGGAGAAGCAGGGCAAACTGCTGGAGGCCCAGCGCCTGCGGATGCGCACCACGTACGACATCGAGATGCTCCGCCAGATCGGCACCTGCTCCGGTGTGGAGAACTACTCGATGCACTTCGACGGCCGCTCGCCCGGCTCCCCGCCCAACACCCTGCTGGACTACTTCCCGGACGACTTCCTGCTCGTCATCGACGAGTCGCACGTCACCGTCCCGCAGATCGGGGCCATGTACGAGGGCGATGCCTCCCGCAAGCGGACCCTGGTCGAGCACGGCTTCCGGCTGCCCTCCGCCCTGGACAACCGCCCCCTGAAGTGGGAGGAGTTCCAGGAGCGCATCGGTCAGACGGTCTACCTGTCGGCGACCCCCGGCACCTATGAGCTGTCCCGCGGCGACGGCGTCGTCGAGCAGATCATCCGCCCCACCGGCCTCGTCGACCCGGAGGTCGTCGTCAAGCCCACCGAGGGCCAGATCGACGACCTGGTGCACGAGATCCGCAAGCGCACCGAGAAGGACGAGCGCGTCCTGGTCACCACGCTCACCAAGAAGATGGCCGAGGACCTCACGGACTACTTCCTGGAACTCGGCATCCAGGTGCGCTATCTGCACAGCGACGTCGACACCCTGCGCCGCGTCGAGCTGCTGCGTGAGCTGCGCTCCGGCGAGTTCGACGTCCTGGTCGGCATCAACCTGCTCCGCGAGGGTCTCGACCTGCCCGAGGTGTCCCTGGTGGCGATCCTCGACGCCGACAAGGAGGGCTTCCTGCGCTCCGGCACCTCGCTGATCCAGACCATCGGCCGCGCGGCGCGCAACGTCTCCGGCCAGGTCCACATGTACGCCGACAAGATCACCCCGGCGATGGAGAAGGCCATCGAGGAGACCAACCGCCGCCGGGAGAAGCAGGTCGCATACAACAAGGCCAACGGCATCGACCCGCAGCCGCTGCGCAAGAAGATCAACGACATCGTCGCGCAGATCGCCCGCGAGGAGGTCGACACCGAACAGCTGCTCGGCTCCGGCTACCGCAAGCAGAAGGACGGCAAGGGCGCCAAGGCCCCCGTCCCGTCGCTCGGCGACAAGGCGGCCAAGGGTGCGAAGGGCGGCAAGGCCGCCAAGGGCAAGGCTGGGGCCGTGGTGCCCACGGACCGCCCGGCGGCCGAACTCGCCGAGCAGATCGAGGAGATGACGGAGCGCATGCGCGCCGCCGCCGCCGAGCTGCAGTTCGAGATCGCCGCCCGGCTGCGCGACGAGGTCTCCGAGATGAAGAAGGAACTGCGCCAGATGCGGGAGGCGGGCCTCGCCTGACCCCTCGTAACCCTGCCGGACCTCGGCATACGCGCCTCGTGTTGCAACACCGACACAAAGCGCGAGCCGGGGTTCGGCACTGTCAGTGCCCGTGCGTAGGGTTCTGGACAGCCGCCCACTGTGCGGCAACAGGGGAACATCGAGAGGGGAATCAGCCGTGACCGTCAACTTGACCAAGGGTCAGGCCATCAGCCTGGAGAAGAAGGACGGGGCCATCCTGACCGCGGTCCGTATGGGTCTCGGCTGGCAGGCGGCGAAGCGGCGCGGCCTGTTCGGCTCGCGCACCCGCGAGATCGACCTGGACGCCTCCGCGGTTCTCTTCGCCGAGAAGGAGCCGGTCGACGTCGTCTTCTTCCGCCATCTGGTGAGCGACGACGGCTCCGTGCGCCACACCGGCGACAACCTCGTCGGCGGCGTCGGCCAGGGCGGTGACGACGAGGCCATCCTCGTGGACCTGCAGCGCGTCCCGGTCCACATCGACCAGATCGTCTTCACCGTGAACTCCTTCACGGGCCAAACCTTCCAGGAGGTGGAGAACGCGTTCTGCCGCCTCGTGGACGAGACCAACGGCCAGGAGCTGGCCCGCTACACGCTGGCGGGCGGCGGCGAGTACACCGCCCAGATCATGGCCAAGGTGCACCGCGTGGGCTCGGGCTGGACGATGACCGCCCTGGGCGAGCCGGCCAGGGGCCGCACCTTCCAGGACCTGATGCCGGCGATCCGGTCGTATCTGTAGGACCGCCCGACGCGGCGCGCACGACAACACGAGACAGGGGGGCGTCGGCGATGACGGCCGAGCTGGTGCGGGGACAGAACCACCCGCTGTCGCAGGTCCGGCTTGAGATCCGGATCTCTGCCGGGGTGCCGGTCCTGGCGGGAGCCACGCTCGGCGACGAGCACGGCACGGTGCACGGCGCCGAGTGGGTGGCCCACCCCGGCGCCCCCACGCTGCCCGGGATCGAGGTCCCGGGGCAGGCCGCCGCCGACCACCGGCTCGCCGTCGACCTGGCCGCCCTGCCCGAGGTGGTCCACCGCGTCACCGTGCTGCTGGCCCTGCCCACGCAGCCGGGAGGCGCGCTCCGGTTCGGTGCGGTCGCCGCCCCGCGTACGGCGGTCACCGGCCTCGACGGCACCGAGATCGTCCGCTTCACCCTCACCGACCTGGACGCCGAGTCCGCCGTCGTCGCCCTGGAGTTGTACCGCCGGCAGGGCGCCTGGAAGGTCCGCGCGGTCGGCCAGGGCTACGCCGCCGGCCTCGCCGCGCTCCTCGCCGACCAGGGCGTGCCCCAGGCCGAAGGGCTCGCGGCGGGCATCCAGGAGGCGGTGTCCCGAGGCCTCGCCCGCGCGATTCCGGTGCCACAGCCTCAGGACATCGCGGGCTCTTCGGCACCACGGCCGACACAGTCGTACGACACGCAGGACGCGCAGGGTGCGCACGACACGCAGGGTGCGCGCGACGCTCGGACATCGGGCGGCCCGATCGACGCTCGGACGCCGGGCGGTCCGATCGACTACACCCACCCCGGCCGCCGTACTCCCACGCCCCCGCCGCCTCCGGCGTCCCCGGTCCAGGACGGGCAGCCTGCCCAGCCCGTGGCGGGTGACGCGGTGGGCTGGTCGATGGAGGAGCGGCTGTACAACCAGGTCTGGGGCATGTTCGAGGATCTGGCCCGCAGCACGGCCGCGTACCGCAGCGCCGTCGACTTCGCCGGCGCCCGCCTGGAGAAGGAACTCGACCAGGTCCTCGCCGATCCGCGCAGCCGGCTCGGCACGACGGGCCAGGCCGCGCGCGAGGCGGCCCACACCCGGCACTCCCAGCTGGTCGACCAGGCACGGGCCGTCTTCGACCGGGACCTCGCCCAGCTCACCGCGGAGTCCGAGGTCGTCGAGCCCGCGCTGCCGCCGGCATACGCCCGCTGGGACAACCCCGCCTGGCACGGCTACCGCGTGCCGGACGAGCCGCCGATGGCCGTGCGGCTCGGCGATCTCCACCTGCCCGAGAGCGTGCCGTTGCGCATTCCCATGCTGGTCCGGCTGCCGCTGGAGCGGGGGCTGTGGATCGACAGCGGCCCGGTGGAAGGACCCGACGATGACACCTTCCTGGACTCCGCCGAGGTACGTCGGCTGGCCATGGACGCCGCGGTGGCGCTCGCGGTACGGCTGCTCGCCGTCCACCCGGTGGGGGAGTTCGCCGTACAGGTCGTCGACCCGGCCGGTGCCGGCTCCCAGGCGCTCCTGCCGCTGACACGGGCGGGGGCTGCGGCGGTTCCGACCGCGAGCGGCGCGGCGGGCGTGGCGGACATGCTGGGACGGCTCACCCGCCGTGTCGACCTGACGCAGATGGCGGTGCGCGGCGGCGCGGCCGCATCGCTGCCACCCGACGTCGACACCGCCCAGCAGCTGCTGATCGTCAACGACTTCCCGCACGGCTTCGACGACCGTGCGGTGACCCAGCTGCGCTATCTCGCCGACGAGGGCCCGTCCGTCGGCATGCACCTGTTGATGGTCGCGGACCGTGCGGACGCCGAGGCCTACGGCCCGTTGCTCGACCCGTTGTGGCGTTCGCTCATGCGACTCACCCCCGTACCCGACGATCACCTCGCCGATCCCTGGGTCGGCCACGCCTGGACGTACGAGCCCTCGCTCGTGCCACCCGGCAGCGGGATCCTCCAGCAGGTGCTCACCGAGGTGACAACAGCCCGCACCAAGCATCGGTAAAGGGTATCTGAGCAGCGGTTTTGGTCTTTCATTTACTAATGACTTTACCTTTCCTTGGTAATTGGGGTACTGTCTTCCCAGCGGAGGGGAGTACTCCCTGACTGCGACGCACCCGTCAGTACGGATCGATGTGGATCCCGGGGCGTCGGCCCATCGCGGGTGGAAGAGACCTCCGGCAGCGACAGCGCTGACAGTGTTTGCCGTTACGTAATGCCGGAGGTGCCATGGAAGTCTCTGTGACCCTGTGGGTCCTGACCATCGTGGGTCTTGCCACCCTGATCGCGGTCGATTTCCTCATCGGGCGCAAGCCTCATGACGTGTCGATCAAGGAAGCCGGCATCTGGACCGTCGTCTGGATCGCCCTGGCCGGGCTCTTCGGCCTCGGTCTCCTCGTCCTCGGAGGTGGCCAGCCGGCCGGCGAATTCTTCGCGGGCTTCATCACCGAGAAGTCGCTGAGCGTCGACAACCTCTTTGTCTTCGTCCTGATCATGGCGAAGTTCGCGGTGCCCTCCCAGTACCAGCAGCGGGTCCTGCTCGTCGGTGTCCTCATAGCCCTGCTCCTGAGGGCCGTCTTCATCGCGGCCGGAGCCGCGATCCTCGCCAGCTTCTCCTGGGTCTTCTATCTCTTCGGCGCCTTCCTGATCTGGACCGCCTGGAAGCTCATCCAGGAGGCTCGCGCCGACGAGGAGGACGAGGAATACGAGGAGAACAAGCTGCTGAAGGCCGCGGAGCGCCGCTTCGGCGTGGCCGACCGGTACCACGGCACCAAGCTCTGGATCCAGCAGAACGGCAAGCGGGTCATGACCCCGATGCTCGTCGTGATGCTCGCCATCGGCACCACCGACGTGCTGTTCGCGCTGGACTCCATTCCCGCGATCTTCGGCCTGACCCAGGACCCGTACATCGTCTTCACCGCCAACGCCTTCGCCCTGATGGGTCTGCGCCAGCTGTACTTCCTCATTGGCGGCCTGCTCAAGAAGCTGGTCCACCTGTCGTACGGCCTGTCGATCATCCTCGGCTTCATCGGCGTCAAGCTGGTGCTGCACGCGCTGCACGAGTCCGGGGTGCACGTCCCCGAGATCAGCATCCCGGTCTCGCTCGGCGTGATCTGTGCGGTGCTGGTCGTCACCACCATCACCAGCCTCATGGCCGTCAGGAAGCAGGTGGCCGCCGAGGTTGCGCACAGCGAGAGCGAGGGCGCCGCGACGGACAGTGTCGACGCCTGACGGCAGAGGTCGACGCCGGACGGCAGGGGGCGCGAGAACCATCACCCGACCTGCGGGGTACCAGCCCTACCGGCGCTGGTGCCCCGCACCGAAAGGATGAGAAGGGATCCGAGAAGAGCGGAATGCGAACCCGAATGCGAACCCTGTACGTGTCTGCCACGATCGCTGCATGATCACTCGGCTCAGGTCGCTCACCACCCAGTGGACGCTCCTCGTGCCGGTGCTCGCGGTCGTTCTGCTGATCTTCACCTGGGGCCGTCATCTGCCCGGCGCGGTCGTGGCGCTGGTGACTCTGGTCCTCGCGGGGTCCGTCCTCGCGGCGGTGCACCACGCGGAGGTGGTCGCTCACCGCGTCGGTGAACCTTTCGGTTCCCTGGTGCTCGCCATCGCCGTCACCGTCATCGAGGTGGCCCTGATCGTCACCCTCATGGCGGACGGCGGTGACAAGAGTGCCACCCTGGCCCGGGACACCGTCTTCGCCGCCGTGATGATCACCTGTAACGGCATCGTGGGGCTCTGCCTCCTCGTCGCCTCCCTGCGTCACGGGACAGCGATCTTCAACCCCGAGGGCACCGGCGCCGCCCTGGCGACCGTCGCGACGCTGGCCACGCTCAGCCTGGTGCTGCCAACCTTCACCACCAGCAAGCCGGGCCCCGAGTTCTCCACCGTGCAGCTGACGTTCGCCGCGCTGTCGTCACTGATCCTCTACGGCCTGTTCGTGGCCACCCAGACCGTGCGGCACCGCGACTACTTCCTGCCGATCACCCGGCAGGGCGAGGTCATCACCGCCGACGACCACGCCGCACGCCCCTCCGCGCGCGTCGCCTGGACCAGCCTCGGCCTGCTCGGCCTCGCCCTGGTCGGGGTGGTGGGCCTGGCCAAGGGGGTGTCGCCCACCATCGAGTCCGGTGTGGAGGCGGCCGGCCTGAACCAAGCGGTCGTCGGCGTGATCATCGCCCTGCTCGTCCTGCTGCCCGAGACGATCTCCGCGCTGCGCTCCGCCCGCCGCGACCGGGTGCAGACCAGCCTCAACCTCGCGCTCGGCTCGGCGATGGCCAGCATCGGCCTGACCATCCCCGCCGTCGCCCTCGCCTCCATCTGGCTGTCCGGACCTCTCGTCCTCGGTCTCGGACCGACGTACATGCTGCTGCTCGCACTGACCGTGGTGGTCAGCTCCCTGACAGTGGTGCCGGGCCGGGCCACGCCCCTGCAGGGCGGCGTGCACCTGGTGCTGTTCGCGGCCTACCTGGAGCTGGCGATCAACCCGTAGCGCGGCCGGCCCGGTCAGCTCGTGACCGGCTCCACCGTCGGCACGGGCACAGGCCGCGTCTCCGGCAGCAGCGCGAAGCAGGCCAGGCTCAGCAGGGCGATCCCCGTCAGATACACGCCCACACCCCACGGAACGCGCCCGCCGTGCTCCGCCAGGGCCGTGGCGACGATCGGGGTGAGCGCGCCGCCCAGGACCCCGCCGAGGTTGTAGCCGACCGCGGCCCCCGTGCAGCGCACCCGCGCCTCGTACAGCTCCGGCAGGTACGCGGCGATCACCGAGAACATGATGACGAAGGCGATCAGCGCGCCCAGGATGCCGAGGAACATCAGCAGCGGCTCGCCCGTCGCCAGCAGCGCGACCATCGGCAGCATCCACAGGGCGCATGCCGTGCACCCCACCAGGCACATCGGACGGCGCCCGTAACGGTCGCCCAGCAGCGCCATGAGGGGCGTGAGCGCGCCCTTGACCACCACGGCGGCCATGACGCACGTCAGCATGACGGTCCGGCTCACCCCGAGGCGTTCGGTCGCGTATGCCAGCGACCACGTCGTCACCGCGTAGAACACGGCGTACCCGACGGCCAGCGCCCCGGCCGTCAGCAGCACCAGCCGCCCGTGGTGTCGTACGACCTCGACGAGCGGCACGCGCGCGTGGTCGTCGATCTCCAGGAACCCGGGAGTCTCGGCGAGTGACGAACGCAGCCACAGCCCGGCCAGAGCCAGCACACCGGCCGCCCAGAACGGAACCCGCCAGCCCCACTGCGCGAACTGCGCGTCGGACAGTGCCGCCGACAGCGCGAGCATCACCCCGTTGGCGAGCACGAAGCCGACCGCGGGCCCCACCTGAGGGAAGCTCGACCACAGGGCGCGCCGTCCCGCGGGCGCGTGCTCGGCGGTCAGCAGCACCGCCCCGCCCCACTCACCGCCGAGCCCGAGACCCTGGAGGAAGCGCAGGACGAGCAGCAGCACGGGGGCGGCCACGCCGACGGATCCGTACACCGGCACGCACCCGACCGCGACCGTCGAAGCACCGGTCAGCAGCAGGGAGACGACCAGCACCGGCCGCCGTCCGCGGCGGTCCCCGAGGTGCCCGAACAGCACCGAGCCCAGCGGCCGGGCCACGAACCCCACCCCGAACGTCACGAACGCCGCCAGCGTCCCCGCCACCGGCGAGAACGTCGGGAAGAACAGAGGTCCCAGGACCAGGGCCGCCGCGGTCCCGTAGACGAAGAAGTCGTAGAACTCGATCGCGGTCCCGGCGAGCGAGGCGGCCGCGAGCCGTGGCATGGAGGGGGCCCTTACGGCCCGTACATCGTGCACACTGTGTCAACTACCCACCGTGATCAAGGGTTACGGGGGCGTGCGGTGTGATCAATGGGCCATGGCGCGCGCCGAGGCGGCCGGAGCAGGCGCCCCCCTTCCCGCGCCGCGCGCCGTGATAGACCGGGTTCGAGCAAGCGGTCGCAGAAGCCGCCCCGAACGGACCGGAGGAACCGTGCCCCGCACCCTGGCCAACGCCCCGATCATGATCCTCAACGGGCCCAACCTGAACCTCCTCGGCCAGCGCCAGCCCGAGATCTACGGCAAGGACACGCTCGCCGACGTCGAGGCGATGTGCGCCAAGGCGGCGGCGGCGCACGGCGGCACGGTGGACTTCCGGCAGTCCAACCATGAGGGCGAGCTGGTCGACTGGATCCACGAGGCGCGGCTCACCCACTGCGGGATCGTCATCAACCCCGGCGCCTACTCCCACACATCGGTCGCGATTCTGGACGCGCTCAACACCTGCGACGGCATGCCCGTGCTGGAGGTGCACATCTCCAACATCCACCAGCGTGAGTCGTTCCGGCACCACTCGTACGTCTCGCTGCGCGCCGACGGCGTGATCGCGGGCTGCGGCGTGCAGGGCTACGTGTTCGGCGTGGAGCGGGTCGCCGCCCTGGTGGGGGCGGCGCAGGCCGACGCATAGCCTCCGTAGGCCCTACAGGCGGCCGGACTCCACGATCCGCCGCAGGAAGCGCCGCGTGCGGTCCTGCTGCGGATCGCCGAAGACCTGCTCGGCGGTGCCGCGCTCCAGCACGACCCCTCCGTCCAGAAAACAAACCTGGTCGGCGACGTCCCGGGCGAACCCCATCTCGTGTGTCGCCAGCACCATGGTCATGCCCTCGTCCTTCAGGCCACGGACCACTTCCAGGACCTCGCCGACGAGTTCGGGGTCCAGCGCGGCGGTGATCTCGTCGAGCAGCAGCAGCCGGGGCCGTGCGGCGAGGGCCCGTACGATCGCCACACGCTGCTGCTGGCCGCCGCTCAGCCGGTCCGGGTAGGCAGCGGCCTTGCCGCCCAGCCCGAGGCGCTCCAGCAACTCCCTGGCCCGCTCCTCGGCCTCCGCGCGAGAGACGCCGTGCACCCGGCGCGGGGCGAGCGTGATGTTGTCCAGCACGGTCATGTGCGGGAAGAGGTTGTACGCCTGGAAGACCACGCCGATACGGCGCCGTACCGCGTCCTGGTCGACGCGCGGGTCGGTGATCTCCTCGCCGTCCAGCCAGATCGCGCCGTCGTCGATCTCCTCCAGGAGGTTGGCGCAGCGCAGCAGCGTGGACTTGCCCGAGCCGGAGGCGCCGATCAGCGCGGTCACGGTGTGCGGGGCGACCTCCAGGCCGACGTCCCGCAGTACGACCGAGCCCCCGAAAGTCTTGCGGACGGACTCCATCCGCAACACCGGGGAGCCGTCCCGGGGTGCCGTACTCATATCGATCCTCCCTGGGCCCGCTGCCGGTCCATCCTGGCCGTCACCCAGTCCGTGAAACGCGTCATCGGGATGGTCAGCGCCACGAAGATCAAGCCCGCGACGATGTACGGCGTGTAGTTGAGGCTGCGGCCCACGATGATGTCGGCGGCCCGTACGGCGTCCACCGCGCCGCCGATCGACACCAGGCCGGTGTCCTTCTGCAGCGACACCAGGTCGTTGAGCAGCGGCGGCACCTGACGGCGCACCGCCTGGGGCAGTACGACGTAGCGCAGGGCCTGCCGGTTGGTGAGGCCCAGCGAGCGGGCCGCGGCGCGCTGTGAGGGGTGGATGGACTCGATGCCGGCCCGGAACACCTCGGCCACGTACGCCGAGTACGTCAGCGTCAGCGCCGTACCGCCCAGCAGCACCGGATCCACCGTCACGCCCTGCAGCCGCAGCGCGGGCACGCCCAGCACCACGATCATCAAGTTGATGATGAGCGGCAGACCGCGGAAGAAGTCGGTGTACGCCGCCGCGAGCACGCGCAACGGGAAGAACACCGGGCCGCGCAGGGTGCGGGCCACGGCGATGAGCATGCCGAGGACCAGCACGGCGGCACCGCAGACGATCAGGAGGCGGACGTTCAGCCACAGTCCTTCGAGGACCTTCGGGAACGCCTCGCGCGCGTACTGAGCGCTGAAGAACGTCTCCTCGGTGCGCGGCCAGCCCGGCGCGTTGACGACGACCAGGTAGAGCACGGCCGCCGTGACCAGAGTGGAGAGAGCCGCGACGGCCGTGGCGCGGCGGGCGCGCACCCGCTTGTAACGCTCGCGCTCCAGCCGCCGCTCGGAGGGCACGTAGCCGTCACCGGCGCCGGGCACCGCGTCCCCGGCGCCGCCGGTCATGTCACCCTTGTCGTCCGCCCCCTCCGCCGCGGACTCACCCTTGGTGAGCGTCACTTGAGCACCGGAGCGTCGACGGCGTCCGAGAGCCACTGCTTCTCGATCCGCGCCAGGGTGCCGTCCTTGCGCAGGGCGTCGACGGCGCCGGTCACGCACGAGGTCAGCGCGCTGCCCTTGTCGAGCACGAGCCCGAACTGCTCGGGCGTGCCGCCCTGGTTCTCGAACTGGCCGACGATCTTCGCGTTCGTCACCTCGGCCGCGGTGATGTAGAACGCGGTCGGCAGGTCGGTGACGATGGCGTCGACCTGACCGTTCTTCAGCGCGGACTTGGCCTGGTCGTTCTTCGCGTACACGGCGGCCTCCTGCTTCGGCTTCACCACGTCGGTGATGTAGTCGAGGCTCGTGGTGCCCACCTGGGCGCCCAGCTTGAGGTTCTTCAGGCCCGCGAGGCTCGTCGCCTTGGCGGCCTTGCTGCCCTTGAGCGCGATGACGGCCTGACGCACGTCGTAGTAACCGGAGGAGAAGTCCACGGCCTTCTTGCGCTCCGTGCTGATCGACACCTGGTTGACGTCGAAGTCGAAGGTCTTCACGCCGGGTGCGAACGCCTTGTTGAAGGGCACGCTCTGCCAGACCACGGCGCTCTTGTCGTAACCCAGCTGCTGGGCCACGGCGTAGGCCACCGCGGACTCGAAGCCCTTGCCGTTCGCGGGCTTGTCGTCCTTGAACCACGGCTCGTACGCGGGCTCGTCCGTCGCGACCGTCAGCTTCCCGGACGTCTTGGTGGCCAACTTGCCCTTGGCGCAGCTCTTCTCGGCGGACCCGGACGGGGCGGCCGACGCCTGCTCCTCGGGCTGCGGAGCACAGCCGACAGCGGTGGCGAGCAGGGCTATGGTGGCGGCGGCTACCGCGCGGCGCAGTGCGCGAGGGGCAAGGTGCATGGCGGGAGATTGGCAGCGAACCCCCTGTTTGTCCAGGTCACGGCGGTCATTGTCCGCATACTGGGAACGGGTGTTGCGCTCGTGTGAACGCTGCCACCCGAGGTGGCCCTGGCCTGGGCCGCCGGCCGAGGGCGGGGTTGGCAGACCGGCGGCCCATACCGCGCAGGAGCCGTCATCCTGTGCGGGGCCGCCACCAGTTGACCGCGTGACACGGCGCGGGGGGAGCGCGCATGTGCCCCCCGTGCGTGCGAACAGTTCACACGGGGCGCGCGACCAGCGCGGAAACGCCAACTTCTTGTGCTGTGCGCGCCGGACGCATCACCACCCGCGCGCGTGCCACTCCGGCAGATGTGGCCGCTCCGCCCCCAGAGTGGTGTCGTTGCCGTGCCCCGGGTACACCCACGTCTCGTCCGGCAGCACGTCGAAGATCTTCGTCTCCACGTCGCGGATCAGACTCGCGAACGCCTCCGGGTCCTTGCGCGTGTTGCCGACGCCGCCCGGGAAGAGGCAGTCCCCGGTGAAGACGTGCGGGTGGCCGTGCGGGTCGTCGTAGACCAGCGCGATGGAGCCCGGAGTGTGTCCGACGAGATGGCGCGCGGTGAGTTCCACGCGCCCCACCCTGATGACGTCACCGTCGTCGACCAGGACGTCGGTGGGCACCGGGATTCCCGGGGCATCCTCCCGGCCGGCGTACGTACGGGCACCCGTCGCGGCGACGACTTCGGCGAGCGCCTGCCGGTGGTCGCCGTGCTGATGCGTGGTGACGACGGACGCGATGCCGTCGTCGCCGATCATGGTCAGCAGGGTCTGTGCCTCGTTGGCGGCGTCGATCAGGAGTTGCTCGTCGGTGGCCCGGCAGCGCAGCAGATAGGCGTTGTTGTCCATCGGGCCGACCGCGATCTTCGTGATCATCAGGTCCTTCAGCTCGTGCACGTCCGCCGGGCCGCCGACCTTGACCTCTCCGCTGTACGTCATGGTGATCAGCCTATAGCGGGGGAGTGCCCGGCGGCCCGTCGTCGCGCTACAGCGGAGGCAGCTTCGGGAGGGCGCCGCCCGTCGCCTCCAGGGCGGCACCTTCGCGGCGTCCGGCGAGCCAGCCCAGCAGGTCCGCCGGAGACCCGCTGACCGCGACCTCGGGCTCGGCGGCCTCGCGTCCCGTGCTCCACACGCGCGTGCCGTCCGTGACCCGGGTCGCCGGGACGTCGGGGTGCCCGGAGAACCGCTGTGCCAGGAACTCGATCTCCCGCTCGGTGAACTCCGCCGGAAGGTCCTCCAGCTCGTACCCGGTCCCGAGGTCCACATGGTGCAGGTCGACCTCGGCCCACCGCCGGAACGGCACCCGGGACGCGGAGTCGGTGACCCCGTTGCGCAGCTCCACCGTGCGCGTCCAGTCCGCCGGTGCGGCCCCCGTCTCCTGGAAGCGGGCAGCGCTCTCGCGGACGTCGGCGAGCTGGACGTCCAGGGCGCGCGGGGCGTCCCGCTCGATGTCGGCGTCCCGGGCCTCGGCGCTCACGTACATGGGGCGGCCCTCGAGGACGTTCACGAGCGCGTCCGCGTTGCGGGCGAGGTGGGCGAGGACGTGTCCGCGGGTCCAGCCGGGCAGGCGTGACGGCTCGGCGAGAGAAGCGTTGTCCAGCTTGGCGACAGCGGTGAGGAGCCGCTCGGTCGCTTCGCGTACACAGGCCAGGTCATGAGCGTGATCAATCATGGGCCTGACCTTAGCTCCGCCACACCTTTGGGTGAAGGTGGTGAACCTCGGCCGAAAATCGAAAGCACGTGCTATATCGTCGGGGGTGGCGTCGGGCATGCTGGATGACCGGGGGTTGTTATGCAACCGGGAAATCCGACCGGCGTTGTCAGTGGCTCCCCCTAGTCTCGAAGAAGCACGGGGGCCCCGCCCCTGTCACTTCTCTCAAGAAAGGTGCGGACCGGCGTGGCCGACCGTCTCATCGTCCGTGGCGCGCGCGAGCACAACCTGAAGAATGTCTCGCTCGACCTGCCGCGTGACTCGCTCATCGTCTTCACGGGCCTGTCGGGGTCGGGCAAGTCCTCGCTGGCCTTCGACACGATCTTCGCCGAGGGCCAGCGCCGCTACGTGGAGTCGCTCTCCTCGTACGCCCGCCAGTTCCTCGGCCAGATGGACAAGCCGGACGTCGACTTCATCGAGGGTCTGTCCCCGGCGGTCTCCATCGACCAGAAGTCGACCTCGCGCAACCCGCGCTCGACGGTCGGCACCATCACCGAGGTCTACGACTACCTGCGTCTGCTCTTCGCCCGCATCGGCAAGCCGCACTGTCCCGAGTGCGGCCGCCCGATCTCGCGCCAGTCGCCGCAGGCCATCGTCGACAAGGTCCTGGAGCTGCCGGAGGGGAGCCGCTTCCAGGTCCTGTCGCCGCTGGTGCGCGAGCGCAAGGGCGAGTTCGTCGACCTCTTCGCCGACCTGCAGACCAAGGGTTACTCACGCGCGCGTGTGGACGGCGAGACCATCCAGCTGTCCGAACCGCCGACCCTGAAGAAGCAGGAGAAGCACACCATCGAGGTGGTCGTCGACCGCCTCACGGTGAAGGACTCCGCCAAGCGCCGCCTCACCGACTCAGTGGAGACCGCCCTCGGCCTGTCCGGCGGCATGGTCGTGCTCGACTTCGTGGACCTCCCCGAGGACGACCCCGAGCGCGAGCGCATGTACTCGGAGCACCTGTACTGCCCGTACGACGACCTGTCCTTCGAGGAGCTGGAGCCCCGCTCCTTCTCCTTCAACTCGCCCTTCGGCGCCTGCCCCGAGTGCACCGGCATCGGCACGCGCATGGAGGTCGACCCGGAGCTGATCGTCCCGGACGAGGACAAGTCCCTGGACGAGGGCGCCATCCACCCCTGGTCGCACGGGCACACCAAGGACTACTTCGGCCGCCTGATCGGCGCCCTCGCGGACGCGCTCGGCTTCCGCACCGACATCCCCTTCGCGGGCCTGCCGCAGCGGGCCAAGAAGGCCCTGCTCTACGGCCACAAGACCCAGATCGAGGTCCGGTACCGCAACCGGTACGGCCGCGAGCGCGTGTACACCACGCCCTTCGAGGGTGCTGTGCCCTTCGTGAAGCGCCGGCACAGCGAGGCCGAGAGCGACGCCAGCCGCGAGCGCTTCGAGGGCTACATGCGCGAGGTGCCCTGCCCCTCCTGCGAGGGCACGCGCCTGAAGCCGATCGTCCTCGCCGTCACGATCATGGAGAAGTCGATCGCCGAGGTCTCCGCGATGTCGATCAGCGACTGCGCGGACTTCCTGGGCGAGCTGACGCTGAACGCCCGCGACAAGAAGATCGCCGAGCGCGTCCTGAAGGAGGTCAACGAGCGACTGCGCTTCCTGGTCGACGTCGGCCTCGACTACCTCTCCCTCAACCGCGCGGCCGGCACCCTCTCGGGCGGCGAGGCCCAGCGCATCCGCCTGGCCACCCAGATCGGGTCCGGCCTCGTCGGCGTCCTGTACGTCCTGGACGAGCCGTCCATCGGCCTGCACCAGCGTGACAACCACCGGCTGATCGAGACCCTGGTCCGGCTGCGCGACATGGGCAACACGCTCATCGTCGTGGAGCACGACGAGGACACGATCAAGGTCGCCGACTGGATCGTCGACATCGGTCCCGGCGCCGGCGAGCACGGCGGCAAGGTCGTGCACAGCGGCTCCCTGAAGGAACTGCTCGCCAACACCGAGTCCCAGACGGGTCAGTACCTCTCGGGGCGCAAGTCCATTCCGCTGCCGGACGTACGGCGCCCCCAGGACCCGTCCCGCCGGCTGACCGTGCACGGCGCCCGGGAGAACAACCTGCAGGACATCGACGTGTCCTTCCCGCTGGGGGTGTTCACGGCCGTCACGGGCGTGTCCGGATCCGGCAAGTCGACGCTGGTCAACGACATCCTCTACACGCACCTGGCCCGCGAGCTGAACGGCGCGCGCAGCGTCCCCGGACGGCACACGCGCGTGGACGGCGACGACCTCGTCGACAAGGTCGTGCACGTCGACCAGTCGCCCATCGGCCGCACCCCGCGGTCCAACCCGGCGACGTACACCGGCGTCTTCGACCACATCCGCAAGCTGTTCGCCGAGACCACCGAGGCGAAGGTCCGCGGCTACCTGCCCGGGCGGTTCTCCTTCAACGTCAAGGGCGGCCGCTGCGAGAACTGCGCGGGCGACGGCACGATCAAGATCGAGATGAACTTCCTCCCGGACGTCTACGTGCCGTGCGAGGTCTGCCACGGCGCCCGGTACAACCGGGAGACCCTGGAGGTCCACTACAAGGGCAAGTCCATCGCCGAAGTGCTGAACATGCCGATCGAGGAGGCGACCGAGTTCTTCGAGGCGGTCCCGGCGATCTCCCGGCACCTGGGGACGCTGAAGGACGTCGGCCTCGGGTACGTGCGGCTCGGCCAGTCCGCGACCACCCTGTCCGGTGGTGAGGCGCAGCGTGTGAAGCTCGCCAGCGAGCTGCAGAAGCGCTCCACCGGGCGCACCGTCTACGTCCTGGACGAGCCGACCACCGGTCTGCACTTCGAGGACATCAGCAAGCTGCTGAAGGTCCTCGCCGGCCTGGTCGAGAAGGGCAACACGGTCATCGTCATCGAGCACAACCTCGACGTGATCAAGACCGCCGACTGGGTCGTCGACATGGGTCCGGAAGGCGGCGCCGGCGGTGGCCTGGTGGTCGCCGAGGGCACGCCCGAGGAAGTCGCCGGCGTTCCGGCCAGCCACACCGGCAAGTTCCTGCGCGAGATCCTCGGCGCCGACCGCATCAGCGACGCGGCCCCGGTGAAGGCACCGCGCGGCGCAGCGGCCAAGAAGACCGCCGCGGCCAGGTCGACGGCGAAGAAGACGGTGACGGCCAAGGCCAACAACACGGCGACCAAGAAGGCCGCCGCGGCCACGAAGAAGACGACACCGGCGAAGAAGACGACGCGGGCCCGCAAGGCCTGAGTCCGGTTGGGGCCATGCCCTGACACGTCATCAAAAAAGCGGCGCCCCGCGGGAACTCCCCGTGGGGCGCCGCTCGTTTCATCATCAGCTACACCCGCTCCGCGGTTCGGTCGTCCCACGAACCGTGGGTTCGGCTGAACCTTGACACGAGCACAGAGAAAAGAGACCGCTCACAACTCGCCCAGCTCGGCCGCGTACGGCGGCTCCGCTCCCGCGCGTGAACAGGTGATCGCCGCCGCGCGTGCCGCGAACCGCAGCAGCCGTCGCCAGCCGTCCCGTCCCAGGGCGGCGAGTCCCTCCGGCGACAGAGCGTCCTGAGCCGACAGGCCGTGCAGCAGGGCCGCGTTCACCGTGTCACCGGCACCGATGGTGTCCACGACCTCGACCTTCTCGCCCGGTACGGAGTACTCCGCGCCGTCCCGGGTGTGGACGGTGAGACCGTCACCGCCCCGGGTGACCACCACGGCCGCCGGCCCCGCGGCCAGCCACTCGCGCGGGGTGCCGCCCAGCCACTCGGCGTCCTCCGCGGACAGCTTCAGCAGCGTCACCGAGGGTAGCCAGCTCTTGAAACGCGCCCGGTAGGCGTCCGCGTCCGGGATGAGGCCCGCCCGGATGTTGGGGTCGAGGGCGGTGAACAGGCCCTGTGCGGCCGCGGTCCGCATCAGCACCTCGTAGGCGCTCGCCCCCGGTTCCAGCACGAGCGAGCAGGTGCCGAAGGACACCGCGCGCGTGCCGGCGGGGAGAGCGGCGGGGGCACTGAAGAGACGGTCGGCGGTGCCGTCGACGTAGAAGGAGTAGGCAGCCGAGCCGCCGCCGTCGATCGTGGCGACCGCGAGCGTCGTCGGCTCGGGGCCACGCTGCACGCCGGACACGTCCACCCCGGCCCGGCGCAGCCCCTCCAGCAGGGCCTCGCCGAAGGCGTCGTGCGAGGTGCGGGAGCAGAAGGCGGTCGGGGAGCCGAGGCGGCCGAGGGCCACGGCGGTGTTGTACGGGCCGCCGCCGAGCGCCGGCTTCAGGTCCGCCAGCGCACCCGGGCCGTGCGGTACCAGGTCGATCAGTGCCTCACCGGCGACGACGATCACGAGGCGGTTCCCTTCTCGGAGAGCGCGGACGGCGCGGACAGCGCCGAATGTGCGGAGCGCGCGGACGGTTCGGTCTTCCCACCAGGCTCGGCCGGCCTTGCGTCTGCGGCCTGGTCCCGGTCCTCCGGGCATCCGCAGGAGGTGCGGTGGACGAGGGCGCAGGTCAGCCGGACGGTCCGGGCCGGTCGGTCGGGGTCGGCCAGCCGGTCCAGGAGCACCCGGACGGCCTGGGCGCCGATCTCCTTGCTGGGCTGGGCGACGGCGGTGAGCCGGGGCGAGAACAGGTCGGCCCAGGCGAAGTCGTCGAAGCAGCACAGGGCGATGTCGTCCGGGACGGCCAGGCACTCCCGGCGCAGGGCACGCAGGGCGCCGATGGTCATTGCGTTGTTGGCGGTGACCAGCGCCGTGGGCGGCGCCGGCAGGGAGAGCAGGGCGGCCGTGGCCCGCTCGGCACCCGCCGACTCGGAGTTGCCGGACACCATGAGGTCCTCGTCGTGGGCCAGCCCGGCGGCGGCGAGGCCCTGCCGGTAGCCGGTGATCCGTTCACTGGTGGTGCTGAGCCCGGGCAGGCCCGCGACCAGGCCGATCCGGCGATGGCCGAGCCCGGCGAGATGGGTCACGAGGCGGGCCGTCGGGCCCTCGTTCTCGGCGCAGATCTGATCGAAACGCGCCTGCTCGGGGAGCACCCGGTCCAGGAACACCGTCGGAACCTCGTGGCGGCCGAGGTAGGCGACAAGGTCGTGCGGGTGCGCGGAGGGGGCGACGATCATGCCGTCCACCCGGCGCTCGTGGAGGAGCTGGACGACCTTCCGCTCGTGCGCGGGGTCGTCGTGCGGGTCGGCGATGAGCAGGCTGTAGCCCTCCTCCAGGGCGGCGGCCTCGACGCCCTGGAGGATCTCCGTGAAGTACGGGTTGCTGATCGCCGACACCGCGAGGCCGATGGAGCGGGTGCGGGAGGTCACCAGGGAGCGGGCGAGGGTGTTGGGCGTGTAGCCGAGGGCGTCGACGGCGTCCAGTACGGCCTGGCGGGTGTGGGGCAGCACCGGACGCGTGCCGTTGAGCACGTGGGAGACGGTCGCCACGGATACTCCGGCACTCCGGGCGACGTCAGCCATGTTGGCCATCGCGTTTTCCTCTCCCTGAGCCGCTGAGCCGCTGAGCCGCGGGACTGTCGGACGCCGGGAAGGTACCCCATCCACCACCCCCGCGTAAACGCTTACGTAAACGTTTACGCACCCGATCCTCCCTCGTCCCCGCTCACCACCCCCGCCCCGGAGCCGGTCGTTCTGCCCGGGTATCGTCGGCCTGCACACCCCCTGACCAGTGGAGACCTGATGTCTGCCCGATCGGCCCGCCCGTCCACGAGTCGTCGTACCGTCCTGCGAGGAGCCGCCGTGGCTCCGGTGGCCGGGCTCGGGCTGGCCGCCTGCTCGGCCCCGGGCGGCACCACCGCCGACGCGACCCCGACCGCGCCGGTCGACCTCGGTGCCGAGAGCGAGGTCGCCAAGGGCGGCGCGAAGCTCTACCGGGAGCACAACGTGGTGGTCAGCCGGGACGGGAGCGGGGCCCTCAAGGCGTACAGCACCATCTGCACGCACGCGGGGTGCCCCATCAACAAGCTCCAGGGGACGACTCTGACCTGCCCCTGCCACGGCAGCCAGTTCGACGCCGTGACGGGCAAGGTGGTCCAGACGCCGGCCACCGAGGCGTTGAACGAACTGCCGGTGAAGGCGTCGAACGGCAGGATCATCGCCGGTCCGGGCGCCTGACCGGCCCGCACGGTCGAGCGGCGGTCAGACTCTCACGCCCGGCCATCGTCACACCGGCTCCGGGCGTTCCGTTCCCGCGCCACACCCGTTCCCGCGCCACACCCACTCCCGCGTCACACCCAGCCCCGCGTCACACCCAGCCCCGCGTCACTCCCAGTCCCAGGCGATGCCGACCAGTCCCGGCCGTATCCGGGGTTCGACCACGTGGACGCTGTGGTGCGGCCCGCTGACCGGCAGCTCGTGGCGGACGGTGCGCGGGGCCGCGGGGGAGTGCTGGGTGAAGCGGTGGCAGCGGGTGGGCAACGCGGCCCGGTCGAAGCGCACCTGGAGCGCGTACTGGCCGCCCGGGAAGCCGAACCCGTGGACGTACTCACGGGAAACCCCCGCAGTGCCGTCCTCGATGCCGTACCGGAAGAGGAAGGTGTCGCCGGAGCGCAGCCGGGTGCCGAAGAGGAGTTCGGCCACCAGTACGCCGGTGCCCTGGTCCAGGCGGACGCGCCCGGTCCGGCAGTTCTCCAGGGCGTGCACAGCCATGGAGCGGGGGCTGCAACCGGGGTCGCCGTGGTGGACGGCGAGGAAGCGGTCGACGCCGTCGCGGTGGGCCCGCACGATGTGGTGGGACTCGATGCCGGCCAGTTCGCGGCGGGCGCCGATCCGGACCCGCTCATGATGGCCGAGGGTGTGCAGGCCGCCGTCGAGGGACCAGCCAAGGTCGCCCTGGAGCCGGTTCAGGGCGTCCGAGGCCTCGATCAGAGAGCGGTAGGAGCGGGCCGACGGGCGGCGGGTGGAGGCGGGCTCGCCGGACTCGGTGAGCAGCCGGATCAGGGACTCGTCCGGCAGCTGGAGGATCTCCTCCAGGGCCCGTACGGCGCGCAGTGACTCGGGGCGCTGCGGGCGGCGGGCGCCCTGCTGCCAGTAACTCAGGCTGGTGACACCGACTTTGACCCCGTGGCGCGACAGATGGTGCTGCACGCGCTGGAGCGGCAGTCCGCGGGCGGCGATCGCGGCGCGCAGGGCCACGTGGAAGGGGCCGCCCCGCAGGGCCGTGTCCAGTTCCGCGGTGGGGACGTCCGCGTGCTCTGTGGCGTGCCGCATGCACAGGGGCCTTTCTGTGAGGTGTCGCGACGGCTGGTCAGACCGTTGGCGCAGGTGTGCGGGGCCACCCCCGTGGGCGTCTGGAGGCGCCCGTATGCGCGCACACCGCGTCCGTACGCCGGTGTGCACGGCCCCGAGTTCCCCCGCATTGAAGCGTGTTGACCAGACCCCGACAACACCTTGGACCCGGCCACCGTGTGCTCCTGGCCGAGCAGCGACCCCCTCGCGTGCGGGCCGGGGCCGCCACGGGCCGCAGGGGTGCCGCCCGGGCGCCCCGCCGGACGGATCCGGAGGGGCCGGCATGGCCGGAAGCGCAGCCCTCGGGGGCAGTCCGGCTGGGGGCCGTGCCGACCGGGGCTGACCGGGGGATCCGCGCCGGTGGGCGTTGTCCACAGGCGCGACGCGGTGTCGGTGCTCGCCAGTAGGGTGTGAGACATGGCCGACCCCTCCAGCTACCGCCCCAGGCCGGGTGAGATCCCGGACTCCCCGGGGGTGTACAGGTTCCGTGACGAGCACCGCCGGGTGATCTACGTCGGAAAGGCGAAGAGCCTGCGCCAGCGCCTGGCGAACTACTTCCAGGACCTGGCGAACCTGCACCCGCGCACCCGGACGATGGTGACCACCGCCGCGTCCGTGGAGTGGACCGTGGTGTCCACGGAGGTCGAGGCGCTGCAGCTGGAGTACTCCTGGATCAAGGAGTACGACCCCCGGTTCAACGTCAAGTACCGCGACGACAAGAGCTACCCGTACCTCGCGGTGACGATGAACGAGGAGTTCCCGCGCGTCCAGGTGATGCGCGGTCACAAGAAGAAGGGCGTCAGGTACTTCGGCCCGTACGGCCACGCCTGGGCCATCCGGGACACCGTCGACCTGTTGCTGCGCGTCTTCCCGGTGCGCACCTGCTCGGCCGGCGTCTTCAAGAACGCCTCCCGCACCGGCCGCCCCTGCCTGCTCGGCTACATCGGCAAATGCTCCGCTCCCTGCGTCGCCCGGATCACCCCGGAGGACCACCGGGACCTGGCCGAGGAGTTCTGCGACTTCATGGCGGGCCGTACCGGCACCTACCTCCGCCGTCTGGAGAAGCAGATGATGGTGGCGGCCGAGGAGATGGAGTACGAGCGGGCCGCCCGCCTGCGCGACGACATCGAGGCCCTGAAGAAGGCCATGGAGAAGAGTGCGGTCGTCCTCGCCGACGCGACCGACGCCGACCTCATCGCCGTCGCCGAGGACGAGCTGGAGGCGGCCGTCCAGATCTTCCACGTGCGCGGCGGCCGGGTGCGCGGCCAGCGCGGCTGGGTGACCGACAAGGTCGAGGAGGTCACCACCGGCGCCCTCGTCGAGCACGCCCTGCAGCAGCTGTACGGCGAGGAGACGGGGGACGCAGTCCCCAAGGAGGTCCTGGTCCCGGCCCTGCCCGAGCCGGTCGAGCCGGTCCAGGAGTGGCTGACCGGCCGCCGCGGGTCGAACGTCTCGCTGCGCATCCCGCAGCGCGGTGACAAGAAGGCGCTCATGGAGACCGTGCAGCGCAACGCTCAGCAGGCCCTCGCCCTTCACAAGACCAAGCGCGCCTCCGACCTGACCACGCGCTCCCGGGCGCTGGAAGAGATCGCCGACGCCCTCGACCTGGACAGCGCCCCGCTGCGGATCGAGTGCTACGACATCTCGCACCTGCAGGGAGACGACGTGGTCGCCTCCATGGTCGTGTTCGAGGACGGCCTGCAGCGTAAGAGCGAGTACCGCCGCTTCCAGATCAAGGGCTTCGCCGGCCAGGACGACGTCCGCTCCATGCACGAGGTCATCACCCGACGCTTCAGGCGCTATCTCGCCGAGAAGGAGAAGACGGGGGAGTGGGCCGACGGCGAGGAGGCGCACACCGACGGCGAGCAGGTCCTCGGCGACGGCGATCCCCTCACCAGCTCCCTCAAGGACGATGACGGCCGCCCCAGGAAGTTCGCCTACCCGCCGCAGCTCGTCGTGGTCGACGGCGGCCAGCCGCAGGTCGCGGCGGCCCGCCGGGCGCTGGACGAGCTGGGCATCGACGACATCGCCGTGTGCGGCCTCGCCAAGCGCCTGGAGGAGGTCTGGGTGCCGGACGACGACGACCCGGTGGTCCTGCCCCGCACCAGCGAGGGCCTCTATCTGCTCCAGCGCGTGCGCGACGAGGCGCACCGCTTCGCGATCACCTACCAGCGCGCCAAGCGCGCCAAGCGTTTCCGCGCCGGCCCCCTGGACGACGTGCCCGGCCTTGGCGAGACCCGCAAACAGGCGCTCATCAAGCATTTCGGCTCGGTGAAGAAGCTGCGGTCCGCCACAATCGAGCAGATCCAGGAGGTGCCCGGGATAGGCCGGAAGACGGCCGAGACCATCGCAGCGGCCCTCGCCCAGGCGGCTCCGGCCGCACCCGCCGTGAACACGGCGACCGGAGAGATCATTGATGACGAGGAACCCGATACGACGGCGGGTTCCTCGGGGGAGCCCGTGTCCGCGGGTCTCCCGGACGAACGACGGGGGCAGGAGAGATGACCGAGCACGACGCACAGCCCACAGCGGACCGAGATCAGGCGGCCGCAGGGGAGCCGCAGCAGGCGGCTGAGGAAAACGGAGCACAGGTGAGTACGGATGCCACGCCGGCCGGGGCCCCCGAAGCGGCCATCCCCGAGCTGGTGATCATCTCCGGCATGTCCGGAGCGGGCCGGTCGACGGCCGCGAAGTGTCTGGAGGACCTCGGCTGGTTCGTCGTGGACAACCTCCCGCCCGCCCTGATCCCCACCATGGTGGAGCTGGGCGCCCGCTCGCAGGGCAACGTGGCGCGGATCGCGGTCGTCGTCGACGTCCGCGGGCGGCGGTTCTTCGACAACCTGCGCGAGTCCCTCGCCGACCTCGACAGCCGGGGCGTCACGCGCCGGATCGTCTTCCTGGAGTCCTCGGACGACGCCCTGGTGCGCCGCTTCGAGTCGGTGCGCCGCCCGCACCCCCTCCAGGGCGACGGCCGCATCGTCGACGGCATCGCCGCCGAGCGCGAGCTGCTGCGCGAGCTGCGCGGCGACGCCGACCTGGTGATCGACACCTCCAGCCTCAACGTGCACGAGCTGCGCGCCAAGATGGACGCCCAGTTCGCGGGCGAGGAGGAGCCCGAGCTGCGGGCCACCGTGATGTCCTTCGGCTTCAAGTACGGCCTGCCGGTCGACGCCGACCTCGTCGCGGACATGCGGTTCCTGCCCAACCCGCACTGGGTGCCGGAGCTGCGCCCGTACACCGGCCTCAACGAGGAGGTCGCCGCCTATGTCTTCAACCAGCCCGGCGCCAAGGAGTTCCTCGACCGCTACGCCGAGCTGCTGCGGCTCATCGCGGCCGGCTACCGGCGTGAGGGCAAGCGGTATGTGACCATCGCCATCGGCTGTACCGGCGGCAAGCACCGCTCGGTCGCGATGTCGGAGAAGCTCGCCGCGCGTCTCGCGGCCGAGGGCGTGGAGACGGTGCTCGTACACCGGGACATGGGACGGGAATGACGGAACGTACACCGCGGCTGAGCAGGCTGCGCCGGGTGGTGCCGGAGGGCCGTTCGAGCCGTGCCGCGGCCGACGCGCGGGCGGCTCGCCCCGCCGAGGTCCGCGGCGGCCGGGCCCGCCGGCGCGGCGCCCAGCCCAAGGTCGTCGCCCTCGGTGGCGGCATGGGCCTGTCCGCCTCGCTCGCCGCGCTGCGCCGGATCACCGGCGACCTCACCGCCGTCGTCACGGTGGCCGACGACGGCGGTTCCAGCGGGCGCCTGCGCGACGAGCTGGGCGTGCTCCCCCCGGGCGATCTGCGCAAGGCCCTGGCCGCGCTGTGCGGTGACGACGACTGGGGCCAGACCTGGGCCCGGGTCATCCAGCACCGCTTCCAGTCCCAGGGCGAGATGCACGGCCACGCGGTCGGCAACCTGCTGATCGTGGCCCTGTGGGAGCAGCTCGGCGACCACGTCCAGGCCCTGGACCTGGTCGGCAAGCTGCTCGGCGCGCACGGCCGCGTGCTGCCCATGTCCGCCGTGCCGCTGGAGCTGGAGGCCCTGGTCAAGGGGCACGACCCGGAGCGCCCGGAAGACGTGGACACCGTGCGCGGTCAGGCGACCGTCGCCCTCACCCCCGGTGAGGTGCAGTCCGTGCACCTCGTGCCGCACGACCCGCCCGCCGTCCCCGAGGCCGTCGCGGCGGTCCTGGACGCGGACTGGGTGGTGCTCGGCCCCGGCTCCTGGTTCTCCTCGGTCATCCCGCACCTGCTCGTCCCCGAGCTGCGGGACGCCCTCACCGAGACCAAGGCGCGCAAGGTCCTGTCCCTGAACCTCGCCCCGCAGCCCGGAGAAACCGAGGGCTTCTCCCCGCAGCGTCATTTGGAGGTTTTGGGGCGACACGCCCCTAAACTCGCCCTGGACGTGGTGCTGGCCGACGAGGCCGCGGTGCCCGACCGCGACTCGCTCACCGAGGCCGCCAAGCGGCTGGGAGCCGCGGTCGAGCTGGCGCCGGTGGCCCGGACCGACGGCAGCCCCCGGCACGACCCGGAGCTGCTGGCCGCCGCGTACGACCGTATTTTTCGGATGCATGGAAGGATCGGCCCATGGCGATGACGGCAGCGGTGAAGGACGAGATCTCCCGGCTCCCCGTCACCCGGACCTGCTGCAGGAAGGCGGAGGTCTCCGCCATTCTGCGGTTCGCCGGCGGCCTCCACCTGGTGAGCGGGCGCATCGTGATCGAGGCGGAGCTGGACACCGCGATGGCGGCCCGCCGGCTCAAGCGGGACATCCTGGAGATCTTCGGCCACAGTTCGGAACTGATCGTGATGGCGCCCGGCGGCCTGCGCCGCGGCTCGCGCTACGTGGTGCGCGTGGTCGCGGGCGGCGACCAGCTGGCCCGTCAGACCGGCCTGGTCGACGGCCGGGGCCGCCCGATCCGCGGCCTGCCCCCGCAGGTGGTCTCCGGAGCCACCTGTGACGCGGAGGCGGCCTGGCGCGGGGCCTTCCTGGCGCACGGCTCGCTGACCGAGCCCGGTCGCTCCTCCTCCCTGGAGGTGACCTGCCCGGGCCCGGAGGCCGCGCTCGCGCTGGTGGGCGCCGCCCGCAGGCTGTCCATCGCGGCGAAGGCCCGCGAGGTGCGCGGGGTGGACCGGGTCGTCGTACGCGACGGTGACGCGATCGGCGCCCTGCTGACCCGGCTCGGTGCGCACGAGTCCGTGCTGGCCTGGGAGGAGCGCCGGATGCGGCGCGAGGTGCGGGCCACCGCCAACCGGCTCGCCAACTTCGACGACGCCAACCTGCGCCGCTCGGCCCGCGCCGCCGTGGCCGCCGGCGCCCGCGTCCAGCGCGCCCTGGAGATCCTCGGAGACGAGGTGCCCGAGCACCTCGCGGCGGCGGGCCGGCTGCGCATGGAGCACAAGCAGGCCTCCCTGGAGGAGCTGGGTGCGCTCGCCGACCCGCCGCTGACCAAGGACGCGGTCGCCGGCCGGATCCGCCGTCTGCTGGCGATGGCCGACAAGCGCGCCGCCGACCTGGGCATCCCGAGCACGGAGGCCAACCTCAGCGAGGAGCTGGCGGACAACCTGGCGGGCTGACCCGAAGCACCGTCAATTCGCCGGTGCCGACGTCCATTCGGGTGGTCGGCACCGGCATTTGCGTGTCCATGAGGCGCCCTTGACTCGATCATGAAGTGACATGAGCCTGGCAACCTGTTCGCCGCTGTGGCGGACCACTGGTAGGGGGGTTCATGAGACACAGAGCGAGATCGATCCTCGCTGTCGGCGCGCTCCTGATCGGGGGAGCGAGCCTTGCACCCATCGCCCAGGCGCAGAGCGGAAGTCCCGCCCCGTCCGACCCCGACGCGGTCAAGGTCTTCCGGGCAGACGTCACCCAGAGACAGATTCCCCTGCTCCTCAAGGCCGGGCAGGACGGCCAGGAACTCGGCGAGCAGGTGGCCGGGCACGGGAAGAGCACCGTTGAGGTCTACCTCACCGACAAGCAGGCGAGGAAGCTCGAGAAGCAGGGCGTCCACCTCACCGAGCACGCCCTCTCGGCCAGGGCCGAGGCACGCGTCGAGGGCGCCGCCCAGAGCGTGTTCCGGCCCTACGGCGGGAGCGGAGGTCTGCAACAGGAGATCGTCCGGACCGGGCAGGCCCACCCCGGTCTCACCAAGGTCGAGTCGATCGGCAGGACGATCAACGGCCAGGACATCCTCGCGCTCAAACTGACCAGGAACGCGCAGAAGTCGAAGGACGGCTCCAAGCCGGCCGTGCTGTACATGTCCAACCAGCACGCCCGCGAGTGGATCACGCCGGAGATGACCCGGCGTCTGATGCACTACTACCTGGACAACTACAGGACGGACCGGCGCATCAAGAAGATCGTCGACTCCACCGAGCTGTGGTTCGTCCTGTCGGCCAACCCCGACGGCTACGACTACACGTTCAAGGACTCCACCACCCGCCTGTGGCGCAAGAACCTGCGGGACGTCAATGGCGACGGCGTCATCAGCACGGGTGACGGCGTCGACCTCAACCGCAACTTCCCCTACAAGTGGGGCTACGACGACGAGGGTTCGTCCCCGAACCCCACCAGCCAGACCTACCGCGGCGCGAGCCCCGAGTCCGAGCCGGAGACCAAGGCCCTCGATGCCTTCGAGAAGCGCATCGGTTTCACGTACGCCATCAACTACCACTCCGCCGCCGAACTCCTCCTCTACGGCGTCGGCTGGCAGGTCGCCACGCCGACCCCGGACGACGTGCTCTACAAGGCGCTCGCCGGCACGCCCGACAACCCGGCGATCCCGGGCTACCGTTCGCAGGTCTCCTCGGAGCTGTACACCACCAACGGCGAAGCGGACGGCCACGCCTCGAACGTCAACGGCATGGCGATGTTCACCCCCGAGATGTCGACCTGTGAGACCGCGTCGAACATCGACCCGAACGACGCCTGGAAGCCCGACGACTGCCAGTCGGTCTTCAACTTCCCCGACGACGAGAAGCTGATCCAGCAGGAGTTCGAGAAGAACGTCCCGTTCGCGCTCTCCGTCGCCGAGACCGCCGCCCGCCCCGACCGGCCGGCCTCCTCGGTCGGTCTGAGCGCCGCCGACTTCACCCCGGCCGCGTTCTCCACGTCGTACGCGCGGGGCGCGGACCAGGAGGTCTCGGTCGTCGTACGCAAGGCCGTGCGCGACAAGGAGCTCAAGTACCGCGTCAACGGCGGCCGTACGTGGGACCAGAGGCTTCGGCACTGGAAGGGCGGCGAGACCTACGGCGGCGAGGACAACCTCTACTTCGACGAGTACCGGGCCAAGGTCCAGGACGGTGAACCGGGCGACAAGGTCGAGGTGTGGTTCACCGGTGAGACGAGGAGCGGCAAGAAGGTCTCCAGCTCCCGCTTCACGTACACCATCGCCGCGCGGCCCAAGGCCGACACCCTCGTCGTTGCCGAGGAGGGCGCGGCCGCGGCACAGGCGCAGAAGTACGTGGACGCGCTGAAGGCGGCCGGGCACCGGGCCATCGTCTGGGACGTCGCCACCCAGGGCGTGCCCGACGCGCTCGGCGTGCTGGGGCACTTCAGGACCGTCGTGCACTACTCGGGCGCGAACGGCCCGGGCAACGCCACCCAGCTCCAGCTGCGCGCCTATCTCAACGAGGGCGGCCGGCTGATCGAGGCCGGCGAGCTGGCCGGTGGCAGCGTCGACCTCGGCGACGGCACCCTCTCGGACGACTTCAGCCAGTACTACCTGGGCGCCTACAGCCGTACGTCGACCAAGGGGGCCACCGCCTTCACCGGCTCCGGCGGCCTCGACGGCTACACCGGTGCCCTCGGTGACGTGCCCGGCAACCCGCTCGACAAGGCCGGCACCTACGGCGTCACCTCGGACGAGCTGCCCGCCGCCACGTACCCGCAGTTCAAGAGCGCGGGCGCGGGCCGGTTCGCCGGGACCGTCAGTCCGTACGGCCCGTACTCCGGCTCCTACATGGCCGCGGCCCTGCACACCGACGACGCCTACAAGCGCCTCACCCGCACCATCGACCTCACCAGGGTCAGCGCGGCCGACCAGCCGGCCCTGCGCACCCGGCTGTTGTGGGACACCGAGCCCGGCTACGACCACGCGGTCGTCGAGGCTCACACCGTGGGCGCCGACGACTGGACGACCCTCCCCGAGGCCGGCGGCGCCACGAAGACTGCCGTACCGGCCGAATGCGGGGCGGGGTTCCTGATCGGCGAGCACCCCTGGCTCAGGCACTACCTCACGCTCGCGGACAACGCCTGCACCGCGACCGGCACCACCGGTTCGTGGCACAGCCTCACCGGCAGCTCCGGCGGCTGGCAGCAGGTGAGTTTCGACCTGAGCGCGTACGCCGGCAAGTCCGTGGAGGTCTCGGTCAGCTACATCACCGACCCGGGCAGCGGCGGGCACGGTGTCCTCGTCGACGACGCCTCGCTCATGGTCGGCGGCACGGCGAAGGAGACCGAGGGCTTCGAGTCGTCCCTGGGCGCCTGGAAGCAGGCCGGACCGCCCGCGGGCAGCCCGGCGGTCCTGAAGGACTGGACGCGCACCGGAACGCTCTTCCAGACGTACGGAGCGGTCACCACCGCGGACACCGTTCTGCTCGGCTTCGGCCTGGAACAGGTGCCGTCGGCGGCCGACCGGGCGGCCTTGCTGAGGAAGGCGTTCGCCTCGCTCGACAGATGAGACAGCCGTATTCAACATGTGAGCGGGACCCCCACTCAACGGTGCGCGAAAACGGCACTCATCAGGTGAGCCGACCCGCTCACGAACGAGTGAAAAGAGCGCCAACGGGCGGCGGCATTACGTAACAAAGAGCGGCAAAACGACCGCCGATCCGAGGTGGTCCGTACCCTACTGGCCGGTACGGACCGCCTGCCCTTTTATGCGGCATCTCGATGTCACTGCGGGGCCCCCAGAGGGGTAGGGTCGGGGGTGGTCGGGGACATCCCAAATACAGCTCGCCGGCACCGCATGGCCGGCGTACCAACGAGGAGATCGGTTCGTGACGATCCGCGTAGGCATCAACGGCTTCGGCCGTATCGGGCGTAACTACTTCCGCGCACTGCTGGAGCAGGGTGCCGACATCGAGGTTGTGGCTGTCAACGACCTGGGTGACACCGCGACCACCGCTCACCTGCTTAAGTACGACACCATCCTGGGCCGTCTGAAGCAGGAGGTGTCCCACACCGCCGACACCATCACCGTCGACGGTCACACCATCAAGGTGCTCTCCGAGCGCAACCCGGCCGACATCCCCTGGGGCCAGCTGGGCGTCGACATCGTCATCGAGTCGACCGGCATCTTCACCAAGAAGGAAGACGCCGCGAAGCACATCGCCGGCGGCGCCAAGAAGGTCCTCATCTCGGCTCCGGCCTCCGGCGAGGACATCACCATCGTGATGGGCGTCAACCAGGACAAGTACGACCCGGCGAACCACCACGTCATCTCCAACGCCTCCTGCACCACCAACTGTGTGGCGCCGATGGCGAAGGTCCTCGACGAGAACTTCGGCATCGTCAAGGGTCTGATGACCACGGTGCACGCGTACACGAACGACCAGCGCATCCTCGACTTCCCGCACAAGGACCTGCGCCGCGCCCGTGCCGCCGCCGAGAACATCATCCCGACCACCACCGGTGCCGCCAAGGCCACCGCCCTGGTCCTCCCGCAGCTCAAGGGCAAGCTGGACGGCATCGCCATGCGCGTCCCGGTCCCCACCGGCTCGGTCACCGACCTCGTCCTGGAGCTCGGCCGCGAGGTCACCAAGGAAGAGATCAACGCCGCCTTCCAGAAGGCCGCCGAGGGCGAGCTCAAGGGCATCCTGGAGTACACCGAGGACCCGATCGTCTCCTCCGACATCGTCAACGCCCCGGCGTCCTGCACCTTCGACTCCTCCCTGACCATGGTCCAGGAGGGCAAGAACGTGAAGGTCATCGGTTGGTACGACAACGAGTGGGGCTACTCCAACCGCCTCGTGGACCTGACGGTCTTCGTCGGCAACCAGCTCTGATCGGCCGTAGCAGGCAGCTGATGCGTCACGCAGGGCTCGGGCAGCGCACCGTCGCGCTGCCCGAGCCCTGACGCGCGTGCAGGCCGCCCCGGCCGACCTGCGAAGATCGGCCCTCGTAGGAACAAGAGCCCTCAGGAGTCCCCTCTCATGAAGACCATCGACGAACTTCTCTCCGCGGGCGTGGACGGCAAGCGGGTCTTCGTCCGTGCCGACCTCAACGTCCCGCTCGCCGACGGCGTCATCACCGACGACGGCCGTATCCGAGCCGTCCTGCCCACCGTCAAGGCCCTCGCCGACGCGGGCGCCAAGGTGGTCGTCGCCTCGCACCTGGGCCGTCCCAAGGGCGCCCCGGACCCCGCCTTCTCGCTGCTGCCCGCCGCCGAACGGCTCGGTGAACTCCTCGGCACGCCGGTCGCGTTCGCCCAGGACACTGTCGGCCCCGCCGCCCACGACGCCGTGGACGGACTGCAGCCCGGCCAGGTCGCGGTCATCGAGAACCTGCGCTTCAACGCCGGCGAGACCTCCAAGGACGACACCGAGCGCGGCGAGTTCGCCGACCGGCTGGCTGCCCTCGCCGACGTCTACGTCGGTGACGGCTTCGGCGCGGTGCACCGCAAGCACGCCTCGGTCTACGACCTCCCGGCCCGCCTGCCGCACTACGCCGGCTACCTGATCGCCACCGAGGTCGGCGTCCTGAAGAAGCTCACCGAGGACGTCAAGCGCCCCTACGTCGTCGCGCTCGGCGGCGCCAAGGTCTCCGACAAGCTCGCCGTCATCGACGAGCTGCTCGGCAAGGCCGACCGCCTGCTCATCGGCGGCGGCATGGCCTACACCTTCCTCAAGGCCAAGGGCCACGAGGTCGGCATCTCCCTCCTCCAGGAGGACCAGGTCCCGGCCGTCACCGAGTACATGGAGCGCGCGGAGAAGAGCGGCGTCGAGCTGGTCCTCCCCGTCGACGTCCTCGTCTCGACCGAGTTCCCGGACCTGAAGACGAAGGCTCCCGCCAACCCCACGACCGTCGCCGCGGACGCCATCCCCGCCGACCAGGAGGGCCTGGACATCGGTCCGGAGACCCGCAAGCTGTACGCCTCGAAGCTCGCCGACGCCGCGACCGTCTTCTGGAACGGTCCCATGGGCGTCTTCGAGCACCCCGACTACGCCGAGGGCACCAAGGCGGTCGCCCAGGCCCTCGTCGAATCGGACGGCTTCACCGTCGTCGGCGGCGGTGACTCCGCCGCGGCCGTGCGTACGCTCGGCTTCGACGAGAAGGCATTCGGCCACATCTCGACCGGTGGCGGCGCCTCCCTCGAATACCTCGAGGGCAAGACGCTCCCCGGCCTCGCCGCACTGGAGGACTGACCTCAATGGCTGCATCTAATGTTTCTGGGCGCACGCCGCTGATGGCGGGCAACTGGAAGATGAACCTCAACCACCTCGAGGCCATCGCGCACGTCCAGAAGCTCGCCTTCGCCCTGGCCGACAAGGACTACGAGGCCGTCGAGGTCGCCGTCCTGCCGCCCTTCACCGACCTGCGCTCCGTGCAGACCCTGGTCGACGGCGACAAGCTCAAGATCAAGTACGGTGCCCAGGACATCTCGCAGTACGACTCCGGTGCCTACACCGGCGAGATCTCCGGCCCGATGCTGGCCAAGCTGAAGTGCACGTACGTGGTGATCGGTCACTCCGAGCGCCGTCAGTACCACAACGAGACCGACGAGCTGGTGAACGCCAAGGTCAAGGCCGCCTACAAGCACGGCCTGACCCCGATCCTGTGCGTCGGCGAGGAGCTGGACGTCCGCGAGGCGGGCAACCACGTCACGCACACCCTCACCCAGGTCGAGGGCGGCCTGAAGGACCTCCCGGCCGAGCAGGCCGAGACCGTCGTGATCGCCTACGAGCCCGTCTGGGCCATCGGCACCGGCAAGGTCTGCGGCGCCGAGGACGCCCAGGAGGTCTGCGCCGCCATCCGCGCCAAGATCGCCGAGCTGTACTCCCAGGAGCTGGCCGACCAGGTCCGCATCCAGTACGGCGGCTCCGTGAAGTCCGGCAACGTCGCCGAGATCATGGCGCAGGCCGACATCGACGGCGCCCTGGTGGGCGGCGCCTCGCTGGACGCCGACGAGTTCGTCAAGATCGTGCGCTTCCGCGACCAGTGAGTATGCGCTAGACGCGATCCGTCGTACCCTGGCGGGGGCACAGCCGTGGTGCTGTGTCCCCGTCGTTTATCCGAATCCGAGGAAGTTGGTCCAGCCGTGGTTTTGGGGTTCTCGATCGCCCTGATCGTCTTCAGCCTGCTGATGATGCTGCTGGTGCTGATGCACAAGGGGAAGGGCGGCGGCCTCTCCGACATGTTCGGTGGCGGCATGCAGTCGTCCGTCGGTGGTTCCTCGGTCGCCGAGCGCAACCTCGACCGCATCACCATCGTGGTCGGTCTGCTGTGGTTCGCGTGCATCGTCGTCCTCGGCATCCTGATGAAGACGAACAGCTGATCGACGTCTCGCAAGCACATACATTCCGTACGTAAGGCCCCATGTTCGGTACGCGCTCCTGAGCGCGGCCTATCATGGGGCTTGCGTCTAGATGTGGGGGCTGTAACTCCAATCACTGGACGCGCGTTGGGCCTTACGTAGACTGAGGCGCTCGCGGCGAAGCGGAACGCCGACTCGCTTCGCGGCACCATCACGCAGGGAGTTACACCGTGGCAAGTGGCAACGCGATCCGGGGAAGCCGGGTCGGGGCGGGGCCGATGGGCGAGGCCGAGCGCGGCGAGTCCGCGCCGCGTCTGCGCATCTCCTTCTGGTGCTCCAACGGGCACGAGACGCAGCCGAGCTTCGCCAGCGACGCACAGGTGCCCGAGACCTGGGACTGCCCGCGCTGCGGCTTCCCGGCCGGCCAGGACCGGGACAACCCGCCGGACCCGCCGCGCACCGAGCCGTACAAGACGCACCTCGCGTACGTACGGGAGCGGCGCAGCGACGCGGACGGCGAGGCGATCCTCGCGGAGGCGCTCGCGAAACTGCGCGGCGAGATCTAGGACTTGTCATCGGCCGGGTGCCCCACGGTGCCTGGCCGAAGCCGTTCCTCCCCGCACGTCCGGCCGACTGTCAGTGGCACCCCCTACGGTTTTCGTGAAGGCGTGAACCGCGAGGGGGAGTTGTGACGGGGGTCGAGGTGGCGGCGTCAGGTGCGCCCGCGTGGCGCGGGGGATTCGGGCGGCTGTGGAGTGCCGCGGTGCTCTCCAGCTTCGGTGACGCACTGCGTACGGCCGCGCTGCCGCTGCTGGCCGCCTCGCTGACCGACGAGCCCCTGCTCATCGCTTCGGTCACCGCCTGCGGCTATCTGCCCTGGATCGTCTTCGGGCTGCTCGGCGGCGCCGTCGCCGACCGGGTGGACCAGCGGCGGGCCATGTGGACGGTGGACGCGCTGCGGGGCCTGCTGGTCGCGGGCTTCGCGGTGGCCGTCGCCCTGGGGCGGGCCTCGATCGGCCTGCTGATCCTGCTGGCCTTCACCCTGACCACGCTCCAGACGCTGTTCGACAACGCGTCGACGGCCCTGCTGCCCGCCCTGGTGGAGACCAAGGTCCTCGGCAGCGCGAACGCCCGGCTGATGACCGGACAGCGGATCGCCGGCGGACTGCTCGGCGCGCCGGCCGTGCCGCTGCTGATCGCCGCCGGGGCAGCCCTCCCCTTCGCCGTCGACGCGGCCACGTTCCTGGTGGCCGCCGCCCTGGTCGCCACCCTCCCGGTCACCCGGCGGGCGGCCGGCCCCGGGGGCGGCACCCTGCGCCGGGACATAGCGGACGGACTGCGCACGCTGTGGCGCGACGGCGCCCTGCGCGGACTGTGTGCCGCCACCGCCCTGTGCAACATCGGCATGGGCGCACTGCTCGCCACCCTGGTCGTCCTGGTCACCGGCTGGCTGGACGCGGGACCCGCGGGATTCGCGGCGGCGGGCACCGCCGTCACCCTGGGCAACCTGGCCGGCGGGCTGGTGAACGGCCGGCTGGTGGACCGCCTCGGCCGGACGGGCGCCGTCCTGCTCGCCGGCGCGGTGCAGACCGGGGCGCTCGTCGTCATGGGCACCGTGCGCAGCCTGGCCGTGCTGGTGGGGGCGCTCGCCGTCTTCGGGGTCATGGGCATGGTGTGGAACGTGAACACGACGACCCTGATGCAGGAGCGCAGCCCCGCCGAGCTGCTCGGCCGGGTCGCCGCGGCCTTCCGGACCCTGGCCTGCGCCGGAGTACCCCTGGGTGCCCTGCTGGGCGGCGCCGTCGCGACCGCCTGGGGCCGCAACACCCCGCCGCTGCTCACCGCCGGCTTCTTCGTCCTCGCCGTCATCGCGCTGATACCCGCGCGCAAGCCGGACGTACCTGTTGTTGCCCCGCGGGACGGCGCCGCGACAGCTCACGGCACCCGCTGATCAACTAGGTTGGAACCGGCAGCGGGGCAAGGTACGCAGCAGGACAGTTGCAGGAAAGAAGGCTGAAGTCGGATATGAACGCAGACGGACGTACCAGGCTCAACCAGACGCCCGAGTGGACCGCTCTCACCAAGCACCGGGAGGAGCTGGCCGACACCCGTCTGCGGGAGCTGTTCGCCGCCGATCCGGAGCGTGGCGCCGGGTACACCCTGCAGGTCGGTGACCTGTACATCGACTACTCGAAGCACCTGGTCACCGACGAGACCTTGCGGCTGCTGCGCGAGCTGGCCGCCGCGACGGACGTGTTCGGCCTGCGGGACGCCATGTTCCGCGGCGAGAAGATCAACGTCACCGAGAACCGGGCGGTGTTGCACACCGCGCTGCGCGCCCCGCGGGACGCGGTGATCGAGGTCGACGGGGAGAACGTCGTCCCGGCCGTGCACGCCGTGCTGGACAAGATGAGCGACTTCGCCGGGCGTGTGCGTTCGGGTGCGTGGACGGGGCACACCGGCAAGCGCATCAAGAACGTGATCAACGTCGGCATCGGCGGCTCCGATCTCGGTCCCGCGATGGCCTACGAGGTGCTGCGCAGCTTCACCGACCGCGACCTCACCGTCCGCTTCGTCTCCAACGTGGACGGCGCCGACCTGCACGAGGCCACCCGCGACCTGGACCCGGCCGAGACGCTGTTCGTCATCGCCTCCAAGACCTTCACCACCATCGAGACGATCACCAACGCGACCTCGGCCCGGAAGTGGCTGCTGGACGCGCTCGGTGCCGAGTCCGCCGTGGCCAAGCACTTCGTGGCCCTGTCGACGAACGCCGAGAAGGTCGCCGAGTTCGGCATCGACACGGCCAACATGTTCGAGTTCTGGGACTGGGTCGGCGGCCGCTACTCCTACGACTCCGCGATCGGCCTGTCCCTGATGATCGCGATCGGTCCCGACCGCTTCCGGGAGATGCTCGACGGCTTCCGCCTGATCGACGACCACTTCCGCACCGCGCCCGCCGAGTCCAACGTGCCGCTCCTGCTGGGCCTGTTGGGCATCTGGTACGACAACTTCCACGACGCCCAGTCGCACGCGGTGCTGCCGTACAGCCACTACCTCTCCAAGTTCACCGCCTATCTCCAGCAGCTGGACATGGAGTCCAACGGCAAGTACGTGGCGCGGGACGGGGGGCAGGTCGAGTGGCAGACCGGTCCGGTGGTGTGGGGCACGCCCGG
>NZ_JBSFHY010000054.1:0-48875 GCF_053597295.1 Streptomyces sp. NPDC001450 | reverse complement strand
CACCCGCTCCAGCTCCCGCTGGAACCGCTCGGGCAGCGTCACCACCAGCTCGATGTCCACATCGGCCAGCGCGTCCAGCATCCCCTGCATCTGTTGCAGGGAGGTCGCGGCCGTTGCCGGGTCCGTCGCCAGGCTGAGGCCGAAGGTGGCGAGCACCCGCCGCCTGCCGGGGTCGCGCCGGGCCCAGTCGGGCACGACCGACGGCCCGTTGTAGGGAACGTAACGCAACGGCAGATGCGGCAACGGCGATTCCAGCCGCATCGACCCGACCATCTGCTCGATCACGAACTGCCCCGTGACCATCTCCTCACCGAACTCGCCCCCGAACTTCCGCGCCCACTGGCCCAGCCAGTCCGCCAACGGGTCCTCGCGAGCCTCGGGCCGCTGCTCCTGACGCACCCGCAGGAAGTGCCGGCGGGCCCGGTCCTCGACGGCCAGTTCGGTGCGCATGCGCCCGTGCGGGGCGCCGATCGCCGTGGCCGCGACCGCGCCCGCGTGACTGAGCCAGTCCCACAGCACCAGATCCGGCTGCCACCAACGGCAGTACTCCACCAGCTCCTCGACCATCGCGTCGTTGGAGGCCCGTGTGGTGGCGGCCAGGAACCGGCTGCCCCACCGCAGGCGCTCCCAGGTGAGCACCTCTTCGCGGTCCTCGCACACGTCGACGAGGAGGTCGTTCTGCTCGCCGTGGGCTTCGACGAGCTTGTGGTAGAGCTCTCCTTGCTCGCGTTCCACTCTCTCGAAGACGGGCTCGTCGGGGCCGACGGGCACGGCCGGCAGCCCCGATGCGGTGACGGCGTCGGTCAGCTGTGGGCCGCTCGCGACGCGGACCTCGTGCCCCGCCGCCTGCAGCGCCCAGGCCAGCGGCACCATGTGCTGCAAGTGGGTTCGCCAGGGAAAGACTACGAACAGGACGCGCATGGCGCTTTCTCCTTCGGAGTGACCTCGTCACGAGGTCGCCGGCGTGAGCTCACGCGGTGATCAGTTCGAGCTTCGACACCGCCAACAGGTCGTCGAGACCCAGGAATTCGGGCCGCTCGTCCGGGTCCGCCCGCAAGTCGGGGTAGCGGTCCAGGAGGATCCGCAGGCAGACGCTGCTCTCCAGGCGGGCGAGCGGCGCGCCGATGCAGAAGTGGATTCCGCGGCCGAACCCGAGGTGCGGATTGGGGTCGCGGCCGGGGTCGAACTCGTCGGGCCGCGCGAACACCCGCTCGTCCCGGCTGCCGGCGCCGAGCCAGAGCCGCACGAGGCTCTTCTTGGGTATTTTGACGCCGGCCAGCTCGGTGTCCTCGGCCGTCGCACGGACGGAGGCCGCGAGCGGGCCGAGGAACCGCAGGGTTTCCTCGACGGCTCCCGGGATCAGGTCCTGGTTCGCCCGCAGCCGGGCGAACTGCTCCGGGTGGGCGTCCAGACACAGCAGCAGGTTGGCGATCGTCGCGCTGGTGGTGAGATGTCCTGCGACCAGCAGCTCCCTGGAGAAGTTCACCACCTGGGTGTCGCTGAGGCGTTCGCCGTCGACCTCCGCCTCGACCAGCTTGGTGAGCAGATCCTCGCGCGGCGTGGTGCGCCGGTCGGCGGCGTGGGCGCGCAAGTACTCCATCAGCTCGGGCACTTGGCCCATGGCGGCCGCGACGTCGGCGTCGTCGCGGCGCGTGCCCGCGCCGTCCTTGACCGCGTCCTCGACGTTCACTTCTCCCGCGGCGGAGAGGATGGTGTCCACCCAGTGCTTGAAGAGGTCCCGGTCGCTGCGCGGCACGCCGAGCATGTCGGCTATCACCATCACCGGCATCGGGTAGGCCAGGTCCCCGACCAGTTCCAGGCGCCCGTTGCCCGCCGCGTCGTCGAGGAGCTGACCGGTGACGTCGGCGATCCCCTGTTCGAGGCCGGCCACCAGCTTGGGGGTGAACGCACGGCTGACGATCTTGCGCAGTTTCGTGTGCTGGGGCGGGTCGGCCGCGCTCAGCGCGCCCTCGCTGTGGGCCTCGCCCTCGGGCGCCCCGAACAGCAGGGCTTCCACGTTGGACGAGTACGTCCGCGGGTCGCCGTAGGCCTCCAGGATCTCGGCGTGACCGTAGACATGGACCACTCCGCTGTCGTCGACCGTGACGGGCTGCTGGGGTCTGCGCCCCCACATCCAGAAGAACGCCGGGTTCACTCCCCAGCGGTCGGCCAGCTGCGTCATTTCCATCCTTCTTTCGTTCGGTACGGGCGCGGGTCCTACTCGCCCATGGCCAGGCGCAGGCTCTTGGGCCGCAGGTCGGTCCAGTTCTCCTCGATGTGGGCCAGGCACTTCGGCCGGTCCTCGGGGCCGAAGGCGATCCGCCAGCCGTCGGGGACGTGCGCGAACGACGGCCACAGGGAGTGCTGTTCCTCGTCGTTCACCAGGACGTAGAACGTGCCGTTCTCGTCGTCGAAGGGGTTCGTGGTCACGCGGACTCCTCAGTCACGGAGGTGGCGGTTGACGATGGTGCAGATCTCGGCCGCGGCCTTCGGTTCGGTCAGACCGAAGTGCGTGGCGTCGATGTCGAAGGTGTGCAGTTCGCCGTCGACGTACGGCTCCCAGAGGCCGGGCCGTACTTCGGGGCTCTGTGTCGCGCTGAAGAACAGCACGCTGCCGCGGTAGGTGGGCGGAGTGAACTCCGCGACCATCCTGGAGTGTTCGACGATCACCGTGGCGCCGTTGTCGACGATGGTGCGGCGGTCGTCGTCGCCGACGTCGCCCGGCAGGTAGTCGTCCAGGAAGTCGCGCGCCTCGGACCGGGTGAGGTGGGTGTCCGCCAGCTGTCCGAACCCGCTGCTCGGTACGGCGTCGAGGAGCGCCACCAAGGACACCTCGTGGCCGTGCCGCTGGAGTTCGGCTCCGACGGCGTGGGCCAGGGCGCCGCCCAGCGAATGCCCGGCCAGCTGGTACGGGCCTTGCGGCTGCACGGCGAGGACCTGCTCCGTGTAGTCGGTGACCATGGCGGCGAAGTCGGCCGGCAGCGGCGCGCCGTCGAAGCCGCGCGCCTGGATGCCGTACACCGGGCGGTCCCCGACCTGGGTGGCCAGCCCCAGGTAGGACCAGCACAGGCCGAATCCGGGGTGGAAGAGCCACAACGGTGTGCCGCTGCCGCCGGTCCGCAGCGGCAGCAGGGTGTCGAAGGGGCCGCCGTCGTGGGAGTCCTGGAGGCCTCCGGTGAGGTGCTCCACCAGTTCGGCGACGGTCGGCGCCTGGAACACCGTGCGGATCGGGACCTCCGCGCTCAGCACCGTGCGAATCCGGCTGATGAGCCGGGTGGCGAGGAGCGAGTGGCCGCCCAGGGCGAAGAAGTCGTCGTCGATGCCGACCCGTTCCACTCCGAGCACCTGCGCGAACACCCCGGCCAGCAGCTCCTCCTGGGCGTTGCGGGGCGCGCGGTAGGCGGTGGGGCTGAGGAACTCGGGCACGGGCAGCCGGCTGCGCTCGACCTTTCCGGTCACGGACAGCGGCAGCCGCTCCATGACCACGACCGCTGAGGGCACCATGTGTTCCGGCAGCCGTTGCCCGGCGAAGGAGCGCAAGGTGTCCGGGTCGGGCCGCTCGCCCTCGGTGAACGTGACGTAGGCGACGAGGTGCCTGCCGATGCCCGGTTGGTCCCTGGTGATCACGACGGCCTGCGCGACCTGCGGGTGGTCGGCGAGCACCGCCTCGACCTCGCCGAGTTCGATCCGGAAACCGCGGACCTTGACCTGGTTGTCGACGCGGCCCCGGAACAGCAGGCGGCCCTGCGGCGTCCAGGCCGCCAGGTCGCCGGTGCGGTACATCCGCTCGCCCGGCTCGCCGAAGGGGCAGGCCACGAAGCGCTCCGCGGTGAGGCCGTGGCGGTCCAGGTAGCCGCGGGCCAGCCGGTCGCCTGCGACGTACAGGTCGCCGACGACCCCCACCGGCGCCGGCCGCAGCGCCGCGTCCAGCACATACAGGCGGGTGTTGTCCATGGGGCGCCCGATCGGTACGGCCTCGCCGAGGTCGTCCGGGCCGGTGATGACGTGCATGGTGGTGGCCGCGGTGGTCTCGGTCGGGCCGTACCCGTTGACGATGGTCAGGTCGGCGCATGCGTCAAGGACCCGTTCCAGGGCGGCCGGGGTCACCACGTCTCCGACCGTCCACACCTCGCGGGCGCCGCGGAACGCCTCGGGGGCCTCGTCGGCGAAGGCCATGAACTGGCCTGCGGGCATGATGAGTCCGGTGACCCCCTGTTCGGCGATCGCGCGTGTGAGGCCGGCCGGGTCCAGTCGGCCGGACGGGAGGATGACGACGGCGCCTCCGCGCAGCAGGGCGGCCCACAGTTCGTAGGTGAAGGTGTCGAACGCCTGGGTGTGGTGCATGAGAACGCGCTCCAGGCGGCTGTCGTCGTAGCTGCGGTCCGCCAGCAGGACCGCCAGCGCCCGGTGGGAGACGCCCACCGCCTTGGGCCGACCCGTGGAGCCGGAGGTGTAGACCACGTAGCAGAGCTGGTCCAGGTGCGTGCCCGAGTCCGCCCCCAGCGGCTGTGCCGGGGCCGCCGCGATCTCCTGGGCGGCCCGGGGCTCATCGATGACCAGGACCGGGCGGTCGCTCTCGGGCAGCGCGGCGGAGGTCCGCGTATCGGTCACCACGAGGGCCGGTCGTGCGTCGCTGAGCATGAAGGCGATCCGTTCGGCCGGGTAGGCCGGGTCGACGGGCAGATACACGCCGCCCGCCTTCGCGATGGCCAGCACGGCGACGATGTACTCCGGTGAGCGCGGCAGGGCGAGCCCGACCGGTGACTCCTGGCCCACACCGCGCGCCGCCAGCACCCGCGCGAGCCGGTTGGCCCGCTCGTCGAGCTCCCGGTAGCTGAGGGTGGTGTCGCCGCACACCACGGCGTCCGCGTCGGGGCGGCCGGCGGCCCGCTGCTCGAACCATGCGGCCACGGTGTCCCCGGGGCCGTCGACGGCGGTGTCGTTGAATGCGCTCAGTACGAGTTCACGCTCGGCCGGTGCCAGGGGGTCGATCCCGCTCACCGGGGTGGCGGGGTCCGCCGCGATGGCGTCGAGGATCCGCGTCAGGCGGTGCGCGAGGCGCTGCACGGTCGCCGGGTCGAAGGCGTGGTCACGGTGGCCCAGCATCAGCTGGAGATCCGGGTCGGCGGTGGCGAACAGGGCGAGCGGGTAGTGCACCGCCGCTTCCCAGTCCATTCCGGTGATCGCGAAGCCGGCCGCGCTCAGTGTCTCGCCGAGGCCGTCCCCGTCGGCCGGGTAGGACTCGAAGACCACCACCGAGTCGAAGAGCACGGGCCGGTCGACGGCCCGGTGGATCTCGGCGAGGCCGAGGTGGTGGTGGTCCATCAGCGCGGCCTGCCGCTCCTGGAGGTCGAGCAGCAGCTCGGCCGCGCTCTGTTCGGCGCTCGTGCGCACCCGGACCGGGAGGGTGTTGATGAACAGGCCCACCATCTCGTCCATGCCCGCCACCTGCGGCGGGCGGCCCGAGACCGTGGCGCCGAACACCACGTCCTGGCGGCCCGTGTGGCTCGCGATGAGCAGGGCCCAGGCGCCCTGCACCAGGCTGTTGAGGGTGATGCCGAGTTCGGCGGCGCGCCGCGTCAGGCGGCGCGCCGTGTCGCGGTCCAGCTCGACCGGTGTCCTGCGGTGGGCGCCTCCTTCTTGCTGCTGGCTGCGGGGGGCCACCAGCGTCGGCTCGTCGAGCCCGGCCAGCTCGGTGCGCCACGCCTGTGCCGCGCTCTCCTTGTCCTGGTGCGACAGCCAGTCGAGGAAGTCGCGGTAGGGGCGCACCCGGTTCAGCGGTCCGGCATCCCCGAAGGTGGCGTACAGGTCCAGCAGGCTCTTGAGCACGAGCGACGACGACCAGCCGTCGTACACGATGTGATGGACCGTCATCACCAGCTCGTGGTGCTCGGCCGCCCGCTGCACGAAGGTCAGGCGCAGCAGGGGCGGGGCGGCCGGGTCGAAGGGGGTGGCCCGGTCGCGCTCTTGCAGATCGCGCAGTTTCTCCTCCTGCTCCCGCTCGGGAAGGCCGCTCCAGTCCAGGGCCTGCCAGGGGAGTTCGACGCGGTCGAGGAGCACTTGGACGGGTTCGCCGGCGGCGGTGCTCACGAACGCGGTGCGCAGGCTGTCGTAGCGGTCGAGCAGAGCCTGTCCCGCCGCCCTCATCCGCGCCGGGTCCACCCGTCCGGTCAGGTGGAAGACCAGCTGCACCTGGTAGGCGTCGAACTCGGCGCCGTCCAGCTGGCTCTGGTACAGCAGACCGGACTGCAGCGAGGTCAGCGGCCATACGTCGGCCACGCCCGGGTAGCGCTCCTCCCACACGTCCAGGTCTCGCTGGCGCACCCGGACCAGCGGTACGTCCGACGGCGTCAGGCCGCCCGCCTGCGGTGCGGCGGCGTGCCGGGCCAGGCCTTCCAGGGCCGTGCGCCACAGGTCCGCGAGCTCGCGCACCGCTTCCTGGGACAGCACACCCGTGGCGAAGGCGAAGTCGGCGGTCAGCCGCGGGCCCTGCGCGGTCTCGGCGCAGAAGGCGGTGATGTCCACCGCGGCCAGGGCCGGTGCGTTCGGCTGGGGCGCGAGGCCGTCCAGGTCGCCGGACATCGTCCAGGCCGTGCCGCCCTTGGCCGGCGCGGACGCGGCCGTGCCGAGCCGGCCGAGGTAGTTGAAGGCGACCTGCCCGTCGCCGTACTCCTTGAGGATCTGGGCGGTCTTCGGGTTGAGGTGGCGCAGCAGGCCGTAGCCGATGCCCTTGTCCGGGATGGCGCGGAGCTGCTCCTTGACCGCCTTCACGGCGTATCCGGCGGTGCGGCCACCCGCGACGGCGTCCGCCACGTCGATGCCCCCGATGTCGAGGCGGACGGGATAGATGCTGGTGAACCAGCCGATGGTGCGGGTGAGGTCGGCGCCGGGCACGGCGCCTTCCTCGCGGCCGTGTCCTTCGAGGCGGATCAGTGCCGCGCGTTCGTCGGTCCCGCGTGCCCGGTGCCATCCGGCCAGGGCCAGTGCGAGGGCGGTGAGCAGGCCGTCGTCGACGCCGCTGTGGAAGGCGGCGGGCAGGGTGGTCAGGAGCGCTTCGGTGGTCCCCTGGTCCAGGGTGACCCGCACCGTGTCCACGGTCGCGCGCACGTCGAGGTCGGGGTCCAGCGGCCGGGCGCCGAGCGGCGGCTCGGGCTGGTCCAGAACGTTTCGCCAGTAGTCGAGTTCGGCGACCCGCTCGGGTGTCCCGGCCGCCTGCACCAGACCGTACGACCAGCTGCGCAGCGGGGTGGGCACCGCGGCCAGTCGTGGCGCTCGGCCCTGTCGCACGGCGTCCCAGGCCTGGGCGAGGTCGGACAGCAGGATGTGCCAGGAGACCCCGTCGGTCACCAGGTGGTGCAGGACGATGATCAGCCGCCCGGCGGTGTCCGGGCCCGCGTCGCACCAGATGAACCGGGCCATCCGGCCTGCTGCCGCGTCCAGTTCACGGGCGGCGGCGGCGACCTCCGCCCGGGTCTGCTGCCGCCAGGCGGGGTCGGACCAGTCGCCGGCGCAGGGCCTGCGGCGCAGGAGCGACGCCACGTCGACGGTGCCGGGCGCGGCCGCGTCCAGGCCCTGCTCGCCGGCGCGGACGTGCAGGCGGGACCGCAGCATGTCGTGGTGGTCGACGACCGCGGCGAGGGTGGCGACCAGTCCGGTCTCGTCGATGCCCGTCGGCAGCTCCACCGCGGTCGACATCGTGAATCCGTCGTGGTGTCCGACGTGTTCGCGTATCTGCCGCATCACGGGAAGCAGCGGCATCCAGCCGAGTCCGCCTCCGGTGGGCTCGCGGCGGCCGGCGTCCGGCTGCCCGCCGGCGGTGGCGGCCTCGGCGAGGGCGGCCACGGTCCGGTGCTTGAACATCAGCCGCGGCGTGATCACCACGCCCTGCTCGCGGGCCCGGGAGACGACCTGGATGGAGCGGATGCTGTCGCCGCCGACCACGAAGAAGTCGTCGTCGACGCCGACGCGGTCCCGCCCCAGGATCTCGGCGAAGATCGCGGCGAGTGTCCTCTCCGCCTCGGTCCGGGGGGCCCGGTAGGTGCTCGCAGCCGTGGTCGGCGGTGCGGGCAGGGCGGCCTTGTCGAGCTTGCCGTTGGCGGTCAGCGGCACGCTGTCGAGCAGCAGGAACACCGCGGGCACCATGAACTCCGGCAGCCTCTCGGACAGGAAGGCGCGCAGGTCGTCGGCGTCCGGGCCGCGGCTGCCCCGCGGGGCGGGCACCGCGTATCCCACCAGGCGCTGCCGGTCGTCCTCGTCCCGGTGGACGGTCACCACGGCCTGTCCGACGCCCGGGTGCTGTTCCATGGCCGCGGTGATCTCGCCGGGCTCGATGCGCAGCCCGTTGATCTTGACCTGGTCGTCGCTGCGGCCGAGATAGTCGAGCTGCCCGTCCGCGGCCTGGCGCACGATGTCGCCGGTGCGGTACATGCGTGTTCCGGCGGGTCCGAACGGGTCGGCGACGAAGCGTTCGGCGGTGAGGTCGGGGCGGTTCAGGTAGCCCCGGGCCAGGCTGGGGCCCGCGATGTACAGCTCGCCGGGGACGCCCGGTTCGACGGGGGCGAGCCGCTCGTCGAGGATCCGCAGCCGGTTGCCGTCCACCGCGGTGCCGATGGGGGTGCGGCCGGTGCCCAGGGGGGCGCTGACCGCACCGCACACGGTGGTCTCGGCGGGACCGTAGGCGTTGACGAACCGGCGTCCCGGCGCCCAGGCGGCGGCCAGCGCCGGCGGGCACGCCTCGCCGCCGACGGTGACGGTGCGCAGCCCGGTCAGGGTGCCGGGCGCGCCTGCGGGGAGCGCGGCGAGCACGCTGGGCGGCAGCATGACGTGGGTGATGGCGAGTTCGGCCAGGTTGCGGGCCAGGTCCTCGCCGACGAGGCGCTGTTCACGCGGGACCACCAGGGTGGCGCCGATCGTGAGGGTTTGTACGTACTCCCAGACGGCGGCGTCGAAGCTGGGCGCCGCCACCTGGATGACACGGGAGTGCGGGCTCAGCGCGAGGCGGTCCTGGGTGGTGCGGCTGAGGGCCGCGATACCGGCGTGGGTGACGACGACGCCCTTGGGCCGTCCGGTCGAGCCGGAGGTGAAGATGAGGTACGCGGGATGTCCCGGGGCCGGCGCGACGTCCGGGTCCGTGGCCGGGCCGTCCTGCCAGGCCTGGATCACGTCGGGGGCGTCGACGGCCACCGCCTCGGTGCCCGGGCACGCGGGCAGTTGCCTCGCGATGCCTGTCGTGGTCAGCAGGACGGCGGGGGCGGCGTCGTCGAGCATGAACCGGATGCGATCGGACGGGTAGTCGGGGTCGATGGGCACATAGGCCGCACCCGCCTTGAAGATGCCCACCACCACGGCGACCTGGTCGGCGCCGCGCGGCATGGCGACGGCGACCGCCTGCTCGGGGCCGATGCCCCGCGCGATCAGCCAGTGCGCGATCCGGTTCGCCCGCTCGTCGAGTTCCCGGTACGACCACACCCGGCCGTCGAACTCCACCGCCGGTGCCTGGGGGGCCCGCAGCAGCTGTTCCCTGAACAGTTCGGGGAAGGTGACCGCCGCCACCTCGCTTCCGGTCCGCCGCTCGCCCGTGAGCAGCGTGCCGCGCTCCTCGGCGGTGGGCTCGCCCGCCCCGCCGATGCGCTGTGCGGGGTCCTGCACGGCGGCGGCGAGCAGCCGTTCCCAGCGGGCGATGACCATCTCGATCGTCGAGGCGTCGAAGAGCTCCGTGGAGTACTCGACGGCGATGTGGATGCCGTCCGGCGCGGTGCGGTCGCCGTACCTCTCGGTCAGGCTCAGCGTCACGTCGTAGCGGGAGGTTCCCGTGCCCGCGCCCTCGCTCGTGACCCGCACACCGGGCAGCTCGAAGTCGGCGTCCTCGGTGTTCTGCAGGATCAGGGCGACCTGGAAGAGCGGGTTGACCGATGCCGAGCGCCGCGGGTTGAGCTTTTCCACCAGGGCCTCGAAGGGGATGTCCTGGTGGGTGTACGCGGCCAGGCTCGTCCGGCGCGTCCGGTCGAGCAGTTCGGCGAAGGTCGGGTCGCCGGAGGTGTCGATGCGCATGACCTGCACATTGACGAAGAGGCCGATCAGGTCGTTCAGGCTCTGGTCGATACGGCCCGCGATGCCGCTGCCGAGCGCGATGTCGGTGCCTGCGCCGAGCCTGGTGAACAGGGCGGCCATGGTCGCCTGGAGCACCATGAACGGGGTGGTGCCGGTGGCGCGGGCGAGCGAGACGATGCCCGCGTGAAGTGTCGCGTCCAGCGTGAACTCGAGCAGGTCGCCGCTGCGGTCGAGTTCGGCGGGGCGCGGCCGGTCCGTCGGGAAGGTCACGGTCTCGGGCAGTCCCGCCAACTGCCGGGACCAGTAGCGGCACTGCCTGCTGAACAGGCTGTCCGGGTCGTCGTCGCCGCCCAGGAGCTCTCGCTGCCACAGGGCGTAGTGCGCGTACTGCAGCGGCAGCGGCGCCCACCGGGGGGCCTCGCCCCGGGCGCGGGCCTCGTAGGCGGTGGCCAGGTCCTTGGCGAGGGGGGTCGCGGACCACCCGTCGGCCGCGATGTGGTGGATCACGAGGACCAGGGTGAACGCGTCCGGGCCGGTGCCGAACAGCGCGGCCTTGACCGGAATCTCGGAGGCGATGTCGAAGGGGTGGCGGGCGACCGCGACGATGGCCTCGGCCAGCTCGTCCTCGCCGGCGACCGGGCGTACGGGCAGGGCGATGCGGGCTTCCTGCGGCCCGAGGATGTGCTGGTGGGGCCGTCCGTCGACCTCACGGTAGACGGTGCGCAGGATCTCGTGCCTGGTCACGAGGTCGTTGACCGTCTCCTCCAGGGCGCGCACGTTCAGATCGCCGCTCAGCCGCAGGACGATCGGCATGTTGTAGGTGGCCGCGCGGCCCTCGAACTTGTGCAGGAACCACAGCCGTTGCTGGGAGAAGGAGAGCGGGATCCGCTCGGGCAGCTGCGCGGGGGGCGCCAGCGGCGCGCGGGCCGCCCCGGCTCGGTCCAGATACGGGACGAGTTCGGCCACGGTCGGGGCGGTGAAGAGGTGACGCAGCTCGATCTCGGCGCGCAGCACCGACCGGATGCGGTTGACGAGCTTGATCGCCATGATCGAGTGGCCGCCGAGCGCGAAGAAGTCGTCGTCGACGCCCACCCGGTCGACATGCAGGACCTCCGCGAACAGCTCGCACAGCAGCTCCTCTTGAGGAGTGCGCGGTTCGCCGCCCGCGGCGGCCGCGGCGAAGTGCGGTGCGGGCAGCGCCTTTCGGTCCAGCTTGCCGTTGGCGGTCAGCGGGACCTCGTCGAGGGTGACGACGGCGGCGGGCACCAGGTGGGCGGGCAGCCGCCGGCGCAGATGGCCGCGCAGGGTGCCGGCCAGGTCCGTGCCGTCGGCGCGGGGGGCGGCGGGCACGACGTAGGCGACGAGCTGCCGGTCGCCCTCCTCGGCTGTGTCGCGGGCGATGACCACGGCCTGTGCGACATCGGGATGGGTGGCCAACGCGCGCTCGATCTCGGCGGGTTCGACGCGGACACCGCGGATCTTGACCTGGTTGTCGTCGCGGCCGATGTACTCGAGTTGTCCGTCGGCCGTCCAGCGGGCCAGGTCTCCGGTGCGGTACATCCGCGCGCCCGCGGGGCCGTGGAGGTCGGCGACGAAGCGCTCGGCGGTCAGGGCGGGCCGGTTCGCGTAGCCGCGCGCGATGTCCCCGGCGACGTACAACTCGCCTGTCACGCCGGGCGGGACCGGTGCGAGGCCGGGGCCGAGGACGTAGGTGCGCAGGTTTCCGATCGGCGTGCCGATCGGGACGCTGCCGGTGTCCCGGCGGGGCTGCTGCGCCGCGACGTCGAACGTCGTGGCGTAGAACGACTCGGTCTGCCCGTAGGCGTTGACGACGCGTACGCCGGGTCGCTCGCGCCGGATGGCGTCGACCAGCCCGGTCGGCAGTTTCTCCCCTGCGAAGACCAGGGTGGCCTGGTCCGGGAGGGCGGGTGTCCGGCCGCCCAGCGCGGCGAAGACGGAGGGGACCGTGCTGATCACGTTCGCCGTCATCGTCTCGCGCTCGGCGAGCACGAGGGCGTTGCCCGCGACCTCGACGCGGCCGCCGCGGACCAGCGTGGTGACGATCTCGAAGACGGACACGTCGAAGTTGATCGAGGCGCCCGCGAGCATGCGGGTGTCCGCGTCCACTCCCACCCGCTCGGCGAGCCGCGTGACCCCGTTGACGACGTTGGCGTGGCTGACCACCACGGCCTTGGGGACGCCCGTGGAGCCGGAGGTGAACATCACGTAGGCGGCGTGCTGCGGTCGCAGTCCCGTCGCCCGCCCCGTGACCGGCCCTTCGGCGGCGAGGTCCACGTCGTCGAGGAGCAGGACCGGGACATCGGTGATGCCCGGCAGCCCGCCGGCGGCGGCGGACCGGGTGAGCAGCAGGTGCGGCCGGACGACGCCCAGCATGTGCTCCACCCGGGAACCGGGGTGCTCCGGGTCGATGGGCAGATACGCGCCGCCGGCCTTCCAGATGCCGAGCAGGGTGGTGACGAGGTCGGCCGAGCGGGGCATCGCCAGGGCGACGACGGTCTCCGGGCCGACCCCCCGGGCGGCCAGTGCGCTCGCGAGGCGATCGGCGCGGGCGTTCAGCTCCGCGTAGGTCAGCGTGACGTCGCCGCAGGTGACCGCGGGCCGGTCCGGTGTCCGCGCGGCCTGCCGCTCGAACAGGTCGGGAACGGTCGCGTCGGGTGTCTCGGCGGCGGTCCGGTTGACGTCGACGAGGACGCGGTCGCGCTCGGCGGGCTCCAGCAGGTCCACGCTGCTGAACGGCAGTTCCGGGTCCTCGGCGAGGCGGGCGAGGACCCGGCCCAGGCGCCGGGCGATGACAGCGGCCTGCTCCGGCGCCACGAGGTGGTGCTGGTACTGGAGGGCGAGGGTCAGATGCGGCTCGGCGGCGGCCATCACGACCAGCGGGTAGTGGGTGCTGCTGAGCGGGCTCAGCCCGGTCACCCGGATTCCGGCGGCCGCGTAGGCGTCGTCCAGTGCCGCGCTGTCGATGGGGTACGACTCGTAGACCACCAGGGTGTCGAAGAGCGTGCGCACACCGGTGAGCCGGTGCGTCTCCAGGAGGCCGAAGTGGTGGTGGTCCAGGAGCGCGCTCTGGCGTTCCTGGAGGCCGGTGAGGAGGGTGCGCAGGGAGTCGCCGGGGGCGCAGTCCATGCGGACCGCGAGGGTGTTGATGAAGGTGCCGACCATCTCGGACACGCCCTCGACCTGCGGCGGGCGCCCCGAGACCGTGGCGCCGAAGGTCACGTCGCGCTGTCCGGTCAGGCCGGACAGGAGCATGCCCCACGCTCCTTGGACCAGCGTGTTGAGCGTCAGGCCCAGTTCACCGGCGCGGCTGAAGAGCCGGGCGGACTGCTCCGGGGTGAGCGGCACGTCCAGCTGGCCGACTCCGGCGGATTCGCCCGGCCCGGCGGGGGCGTCGGGTACCAGCAGCGTGGGCTCTTCGACGCCGTGCAGCTCCCGCTCCCAGGCACGGGCCGTCGCCGTGTGGTCCTGGTGCGAGAGCCAGGTCAGGAAGTCGCGGTAGGCGGGCGCCCGGCCCAGTCCCGAGGCGTCGCCGTGCGAGCGGTACAGGCGCAGCAGGTCCAGCATCAGGAGGGGGACCGACCAGCCGTCGAAGAGGACGTGGTGGGCGGTGAGGACCAGGTCGAAGCGGTCGGCCGCCAGTTTGACGAGAGAGAGCCGCACCAGCGGCGCCCTGGCCGGGTCGAGGTGGTTGCTGTGCTCCTCGGCGAGGAAGCGCCTGCGGTGCTCCTCCCGCCGGGGTTCGGGCAGGTCGGTCAGGTCCAGCTCCTGCCAGGGCAGTTCGACGCCGTCCTGGACGATCTGGAACCGGTCGCCCGCGCTGTCCGTGACGAACGCGGTCCGCAGTGTGGGATGGCGGTCCAGCAGCGCCTGCCCGGCCGCTCTCATCCGCTGCGGTTCGACCTCGCCCGTCAGATGGAACGCGAACTGCATCTGGTAGACGTCGACGGCCGTGCCGGCGAGTTCCGTGTGGAAGAGCAGTCCGTCCTGCATCGCGGTGACGGGCCAGACGTCGGTCATGCCCGGGTACTGATCCTGCCAGCGGTCCAGCTCGTCCTGCCTCACCTCGACGAGGGGCACGTCCGAAGGCGTGAGGCCGCCCGCGTCCGGCTGCTCGGCGTGCCGGGCCACGCCCTCCAGGGCGGTCCGCCACAGGTCGGCGAGTTCCCGTACGTCCGCATCGGCCAGCAGCCCGGACGGGTAGTCCAGGTGCGCCTCCAGACGCGGGCCCTGGTCGGTGTCGACGACATGGGCGTTGACGGACAGCGGAGCGAGCGCGGACATGTCCCCGTCCAGCGCGGGCGTCAGCGTGACCGTGTCCTCGACCTGGGTGAAGCCCAGGCCGTGCAGGTCCTGGGGCATGTTGGCCGAACCCGTGTAGCGGCCCAGGTAGTTGAAGACGATCTGCCCGGATCCGTGGCGTTGCAGGACCGCCCCGGTCTCGGCGTTCAGATAGCGCAGCATGCCGTAGCCGATGCCCTTGTCCGGGACGGCGAGCAGCTGCTCCTTGACGGTCTTGACCGCCGCGCCCGTCGCCGTACCGCCCGCGAGTGCCTGGTCCAGGTCGATCCCGGACACATCGAGGCGGACGGGGTACATGCTGGTGAACCATCCCATCGTGCGGGAGAGGTCGGCGCCGGGGACGGCGTCCTCCTCGCGCCCGTGGCCCTCCAGGCGGACCAGTGTCGAGGGCTCGTCGACGCCGCGCCGCCTGCGCCAGACGGCGACGGCGAGGGCCAGCCCGGTCAGCAGGCCGTCGTGGACGCCGCCGCGGTAGGCGGCGGGCAGGGCGGTCAGCAGGGCCCGGGTGGTCTCGGCCGGCAGGTCGAGCCGGACCCGCTCGACCGTGGCGATGGTGTCGACGGCCGGGTCGAACGGCCGGGCGCCCAGGCTCGGGTCGGGTCCGCAGACCGTCCGGCGCCACAGTTCGAGCTCCGCCGCCCGCTCCCCCGTCGCGGCCTCGGCGAGCGCATGGGTCCAGCGGCGGACCGAGGTGCCGGTCCCGGGCAGCCGCGGCGTTTCGCCGTCGCGGATCTGCCGCCAGGCCGCGGCGAGGTCGGGCAGCAGGATGCGCCAGGACACGCCGTCGACGACGAGGTGGTGCAGCACCATGCTGAGGCGTCCCGGGGTGTCTGCGCCCGCGTCGAACCACACGAACTGCGCCATCACGCCGCGCGCGCTGTCCAACCGGTCCGCCGCGGCGTCGAGTTCGCTCTGGGCCCGCTGCCGCCAGGCGTCGTCCCAGGTGCCGTCGCTCGCCGCCCTGTGGACGAGCGGCCGCACGTCGGTGGTGCCGGGCGCGGCCACCTCCAGCCCCGCCGCCGGGCCGGCGGCCCGCCGGGAGCGCAGGATGTCGTGGTGGTCGAAGGCCGCTGTCAGCGTGCGCAGCAGGCCGTCCCGGTCCATTCCCACCGGCAGGTCCACCGTCATCGCCATGGTGAACCGGTCGGCGTTCCCGCCCAGTTCCTCCAGGTAGTGGCCGACGGGCGGCAGCGGCACGAAGCCGACGCCACCGCCCGGCAGTTCCTCCAGTTCGGGTTGCGTGCGGCCGCCGCTCGTGGCGACGCGCGCGAGTTCGGTCACGGTGCGGCACTCGAAGATCTGCCGGGGGGTGACCTCGATGCCCTGGGCCCTGGCCCGCGCGACGACCTGGATGGATCGGATGCTGTCTCCGCCCAGTGCGAAGAAGTCGTCGTCCACCCCGACCCGGTCCACACCGACCACGTCGGCGTAGACCCGGGCGAGTATCTCTTCGCCCGGCGTGCCGGGGGCCCGGTAGGCCGAGCCGGTGAACTGCGGTGCCGGCAGCGCCTTGCGGTCCAGCTTGCCGTTGGGGGCCAGCGGCAGCCGGTCCAGCATGACGAAGACCGACGGCACCATGAACTCGGGAAGCCTGGCGGACACGAACGTGCGCAGGTCGCGAGGCGAGACGGTGGCCGTGAGGTCGATGTCGAGGTCGCCCAGGCTCGCCACCGCCGACGGCCCCGGCTCCCGTCCGGCGGTCGACACCACGTAGCCCACCAGGTGGTCACGGCCTTCGTGCCGGCAGGTGGTCACCAGGGCCTGGGCCACCGCGGGGTGCGCGGTCAGCGCGGTCTCCACCTCGCCCGGCTCGATGCGGAAGCCGCGCACCTTGACCTGCTCGTCGGCACGGCCGACGCACTCCAGTTGGCCGTCGGCGCCCCAGCGGGCGAGATCGCCGGTGCGGTACATGCGGGCGCCGGCCGGGCCGAAGGGGTCGGCCGTGAACCGTTCCGCGGTGAGCCGGGCCCTGCCGAGGTATCCGCGGGCCACGTTTCCCGCGACGTACAGCTCCCCGACGACGCCCGGGGGGAGCGGCTGGAGGCCGGGGCCGAGAACGTACGCGCCCATGTTGGCCAGCGGGACGCCGATGGGTGCGGTGGCCGCCGGAGCCGCCCAGGTCTCGTCGGCGGTGAAGGCGGTGGCGTAGAACGACTCCGTCTGGCCGTAGGCGTTGATCACCCGCACGCCCGGAATGGCGTCCTGGACCCGCTTGACCAGCGCTGCGGGCAGGGCCTCGCCGGCGAAGACCACCGTCTCGGCCCTGATCGTCTCCCCTGTCTGGTCGAGGAGTTCGGCGAAGACCGAGGGAACCGTGCTGATGACGCCGCCGGACCAGCCGCCCCGTTCGCCGATGACGAGGAGGTCGCGGACCACCTCCAGGACGCTGCCCTTGGCCAGGGTGGTCACGGTTTCGAAGACGGACACGTCGAAGTTGACCGACGTACCGGCGAGAACGCGGGTGCCCGCGCCGATGCCGACGATGTCGGCCAGCCGCAGCACACCGTTGACGACATCCCGGTGGGTGATGACCACGCCCTTCGGGGTGCCGGTCGACCCCGAGGTGTACATCACGTACGCGGCGTGCGCGGGCAGGCCGGCGGCCGGTTGCACCGCGGGGCCGGCCGCGTCGAAGTCCACCTCGTCGACGCACAGGCGGGGGATGTCCGCCGCCGGCAGCGCCTTCGCGTGGGCGGTGTCGGTCAGCACCAGGTCCGGGCCCGCGTCGGACAGGATGTGGCCCAGGCGTGCTCCGGGGTAGCGGGGGTCGATCGGCAGGTAGGCGGCGCCGGCCTTCCAGATCGCGAGCATGGCCACGATCAGGGCGGCCGAGCGCGGCAGTGCCAGACCCACCAGGCGCTCCGGCCCGATCCCGCGGGCGGTCAGCTCCCGTGCCAGGCGCCCGGCCCGCGCGTCGAGCTCGGCGTAGCTGAGCTGCTGCTCGCCGTCGACCACGGCTGTCGCGTCCGGGGTCGCCGTCACCTGACGCTCGATCAGCGCGGCGACGGTCAGCTCGGGGGTGTCGGCGGCCGTGCCCTCGACGGCGCGCAGGGCCGTCTTCCGTTCGCCGTCCGTCAGCACGTCCGCCAGCGCGACGGCACGGGACGGCTCGTCGAGCAGATCGCCGACCAGGCGCACCAGGCGGTCCAAGAATCCCTGCGCCGTGCTCCGGTCGAAGTGGTCCGTCGCGTATTCGAGATAGATGGACAGGCCCGGTGTGCCGGGCTCGTTGAAGAAGCTGAACTCCAGGTCGAACTTGGCCAACGACGTCCACAGGGGGGCGATGCGCGCCCGCACGCCGCCCGGCAGGGCGAACTCCAGGCGGGCGCCGGTCGACCAGGTGAACATCACCTGGAACAGCGGGTGGTAGGCGCTGGAGCGCTCCGGGTTGAGGGCCTCCACGACGCGCTCGAACGGCGCGTCCTGGTTGTCGTACGCCGTCAGTGCCTTGTGCCGCACCTGTGCGAGGAGCCGGTCGAAGGTCGGTCGGCCCGACAGATCGGTGCGCAGCACCCAGGTGTTGGCGAAGAAGCCCACCAGGTCGGCCAGATCCGGGTCCTGGCGGCCGGCGACGGTGGACCCGAGCGCGATGTCCTCGCCCGCGCCCAGCTGGTGCAGCAGTACGGCGAGGGCGGCCTGGAACACCATCGGCACCGACGACCCGGTGCGCCTGGCCGCTTCCTCCGCCCTGGACAGCAGCTCCTGGCCGACGGTGCCTGCCACGACATCGCCGCGACGGCTCGGCAGCGGGCCCCGCGGCCGGTCCATGGGCAGCCGGGTCGGCTGCGGCAGGCCCGCCAACGCGCCGCGCCAGTAGTTGAGTTGGGTGGCCAGGACGCTGTCGGGGTCGTTCTCGTCGCCCAGCAGTTCGCGCTGCCAGAGGGTGTAGTCGGCGTACTGGACGGCCAGTTCGGGCCAGTCCGGGGCGCGGCCCTCGACCTGTGCGGTGTAGGCGGCGGTCAGGTCCCGGACGAGCGGGGCGATGGACTCGCCGTCGCAGGCCATGTGGTGGATCAGCAACAGCAGATGGTGTTCCTCGGCGCCCGTCCGGAAGAGGACCGCGCGTACCGGGATCTGTTCGAACGGTGTGATGGTGACCGCGGAGGCCTTGCGCACCGCTTCGTCCAGCTCGTCCGCGGCGACGTCGATCAGCTCGATGTCCAGCCGTACGTCCTCGGCCGGCACCACCTGTTGGGCGGGGACGCCGTCGGTGCTCTCCACGATCAGGGTCCGCAGACTCTCGTGGCGCGCCACCACGGCGCGCACGGCGGCGGTGAGTGCCGCGGTGTCGACCCCTCCCGTGAGCCGGATGAGGAACGGCACGGTGTATATCGCCGACGGCCCCTCGATCCTGTCGATGAACCACAGGCGCCGCTGCGCGAAAGACAAGGGGATCATCACTCAGCACTCCTGTTTGTCCTGTCCACGGGCATGATCGATGAGCATGATCGATTCACCACTGATTGCGCATGCGAACATCTTTTGCGGCTGCTCGGATCCGGCACGGCCTGGGGCGGTTCAATCCTCCGCCGCGGCCGCTTCGGCGGAAATCGCCGGCACTCGTTTGCGACCCAATGGAACACACATTAGGTAACCACGTCGACCTAATAACGTGTCAACCGTGGCCGGGCTGGCCGCTGGAGGGCGAAGATGTCCCGCCAACAGGACACCGAAGTCCGGGTTTCCGTTGACTCACCGCCCGGGGATGTGAGGTATGTTCGGCACATCTCCAGCACATTCCGCCGCACCGCCTTCCACTAACCTTTGTACTCCTTTCACCGTTTCAAAAAAATAGGAGTTCACAGCATGCGGCTTGATATCTTAGGGCCGGTCCGTGTCGCTAACGGGAATTCCGTCGAGGTAATAGGGGCGCAGAAGGTCGAGATTCTGCTCGCGACTCTTGCCATCCGCTCCGGCCAGGTGGTCAGCGTCGACCAGCTCATCACCGAGATCTGGGGCGACGAACCACCGCGCAGCGCCATCGGGAGCCTGTACGTCTACGTCTCCCAGGTGCGGAAACTTCTCCGCAGACCCGGGGCGGCGGCGAGCCCCGTCGTCACCAACCCTTCCGGGTACATGCTGACGCTGGGGCCGGGCGAACTCGACCTCCACGACCTGACCCGCCTGGTGAAAGAAGCCCGGGTCCAGCTCAGGAACGGCGCGCACGAGGACGCGGTCCGCAGCTTCGAAGAGGCGCTCGCACTGTGCCGGGGGCCGCTGCCCACCGCGGCGCGCGGCCCCATCCTGCAAGGTTTCCAGGCGTGGTTCGACGAGATCCAACTGGAGTGCAGGGAAGGCCAGATGGAGGCGCGGATGGCTCTCGGGCACCACCGCGAGCTCGTCAGTGACCTCTATCTCCTCAGCACCGAGCACCCGCTGCGCGAGGTGTTCCACCGGCAGCTCATGCTGGCGCTCCATCGCAGCGACTGCCGGGGCGACGCCCTGCTCGCCTACCATCACGCCTGCCGGACCCTGCGGGAACAGCTGGGCGTCGAACCCGGTCCCGCGCTGAAGGACATCCAGCGTTCGATCCTGATGGACAACGGCCGCTGAGGGGCTGTCACCCGCGGCATTTGCGGGGCACCCGTCAGCGCGAACCGGAGCGGGCCACGATCTGTTCCAGGTCGCGGACGACGTCGGCGGGCGAGGGCTGGGCCGCCAGTTCCTCGCCGAGCCGTGCGGCGGCCTCCTTGAACGACGGCTCCTCCAGCAGCCGCACCAACTGTTCCCGCACCCGGCTGCCGTCCATGTCTTCCGGAGCATCCCCCCGGATCCACAGGCCGGCCCCGGACCGCTCCAGCCGCGGGCCGCGCTCGCCGATGTCGGGGACGGCGCGGCCGATCACCAGCTGCGGCACCCCGTGCGCGATCGCCTCCAGGAAGCCGGGCACACCGCCGTGGTGGATCACGGCCGAGCACGACGGGACGACGGCGTGCATGGGGACGAACTCCACCAGCCTGACATTGCCGGGCACCCGCTCCAGCTCCCGCTGGAACCGCTCGGGCAGCGTCACCACCAGCTCGATGTCCACATCGGCCAGCGCGTCCAGCATCCCCTGCATCTGTTCCAGAGGAACGGCCTGGTGCCTGTCCGCCTGCTCCAGGCTGAGGCCGAAGGTGGCGAGCACCCGCCGCCTGCCGGGGTCGCGCCGGGCCCAGTCGGGCACGACCGACGGCCCGTTGTAGGGAACGTAACGCAACGGCAGATGCGGCAACGGCGATGCCAGCCGCATCGACCCGACCATCTGCTCGATCACGAACTGCCCCGTGACCATCTCCTCACCGAACTCGCCCCCGAACTTCCGCGCCCACTGGCCCAGCCAGTCCGCCAACGGGTCCTCGCGAGCCTCGGGCCGCTGCTCCTGACGCACCCGCAGGAAGTGCCGGCGCATCCGGCCCACCACGTCGAGTTCGGTCAGCATGCGCCCGTGGGGGGCGCCGATCGCCGTGGCCGCGACCGCGCCCGCGTGACTGAGCCAGTCCCACAGCACCAGATCCGGCTGCCACCAACGGCAGTACTCCACCAGCTCCTCGACCATCGCGTCGTTCATGGCCGCCTGGGTCCGGTGCGTCATCCGGTACGCCCACCGCAGGCGCTCCCAGGTGAGCTCCTCCTCGCGGTTCTCCGACAGGTCGGTCAGCAGGTCGCCGCGCTCCGCGAGTTCCTGGACCTTCGCCAGCACCTCCGGGACCAGCAGCGCGTCGAGCTTGGCCATGACCGGCTCGTCGGAGCCGACGGGAACGGCCGGCAGCCCCGATGCGGTGACGGCGTCCGTCAGCTCCGGGCCGCTCGCGACGCGGACCTCGTGCCCCGCCGCCTGCAGCGCCCAGGCCAGCGGCACAAGCGCCTGGAAGTGCGACCGCCAGGGAATACAGGTGAACAGGATTCTCAAGCCGATCAGCTCCTTCAGAAACTCCGCCCCAGCCGGACGCAGCGACCCTCACCCGGCCACCTTGGGCCGGTCTTGGCCCGCTCTTGATGTCCCGGGTCCGGCGGCCCGCTCGAAATCCCCCGCGCTCGTCGTCGGCCCCGCTCCCCAAGACGCGCATTAGAACGGCTTAGGACGGGCCCCCGACGATGCGGAAACACCGATCACGAGGGGGCGTGGAGCGCATGAAGGGGATCATTCTGGCGGGCGGCAACGGCACCCGCCTGCAGCCCCTCACCTTCGCGAGTTCCAAACAACTCGCGCCGGTCTACGACAAGCCGATGATCTACTACCCGCTCTCCGTGCTCATGCTGGCGGGCATCCAGGACATCCTCATCATCACGCGTCCTGCCGACCTCCCCGCGTTCCAGGCACTTCTGGGCGACGGCCGGCAGCTGGGGCTGTCCCTCGACTACGCCACGCAGGACGAGCCGCGCGGCATCGCCGACGCCTTCCTCGTGGGGGAGAACCACATCCGCGGCGAGCAGTGCGCGCTGATCCTCGGCGACAATCTCTTCCACGGCGCCAACCTGCCCACCATGCTGCGGCGTACCGCGCTCAAGATGGGCGGCTGTGTGCTGTTCGGCCACGAGGTGGCCGACCCGGAGCGGTTCGGAGTCGCCGAGATCGACACGCAGGGCGAACTCGTCTCCATCGAGGAGAAGCCCCTCAACCCGCGCTCGAAGCTCGCCATCCCGGGGATCTACTTCTTCGACGCCCAGGTCACGGACATCGCCAGAGACCTGGAGCCGTCCCCCCGGGGCGAGCTGGAGATCACCGACTTGCTGCGCGTCTACCTGAAGATGGGCACCGCCGAACTGGTGTGGCTCGGCAGGGGCGTCACGTGGCTGGACACCGGCACTCACGAATCCCTGCTCGAAGCGGGCACTTTCGTGAGGGACACGCAGCGCCGGCAGGGCACCCGCCTCGGCTGCATCGAGGAGATCGCCATGCACATGGGATACATCGACCCGGACGACTGCCAAGCGCTGGGTGCGAGCATGGGCAACTCGCCCTACGGCGAGTACGTCATGGAGCGGGCGCGCCTGTGCAAGGCGGGCGTGCTGCCTCCGCTTCCTTCGGAGGGGCTGTGAATCTGCTGGTCACCGGCGCCGCCGGTTTCATCGGCTCCGCTTATGTACGGATGCTGCTCGCGGGCGACACCGCACAGCGCAGCGGGGTGTCCCAGGTCACGGTGCTGGACAGCCTGACCTACGCCGGGAGCCTGGACAATCTCGATCTCGGCGATCCCCGGCTGACGTTCGTCCGGGGCGACATCTGCGACGCCCCCCTCGTCGACAAGCTGATGCAACAGGCCGACCAGGTGGTGCACTTCGCCGCCGAGTCCCATGTGGACCGCTCGATCGCCTCCGCCGACGCTTTCGTGCGCACCAACGTCACGGGCACCCAGACCCTGCTCGACGCCGCGCTGCGGCACGGCGTCGACCGCTTCGTGCACGTGTCCACGGACGAGGTCTACGGCTCGGTGGAGAGCGGCTCCCGCACCGAGCAGGACCCCCTCGACCCCAACTCCCCCTACGCCGCCTCCAAGGCGGCCTCGGACCTTCTGGCCCTGTCGTACCACCGCACCCACGGCCTCGACGTGCGGGTCACCCGGTGCAGCAACAACTACGGGCCGCGGCAGTTCCCCGAGAAGATCATCCCGCTGTTCCTCACGACGCTGCTCGACGGTGGTGACGTCCCGCTGTACGGCGACGGGCTCAACCGGCGCGACTGGCTGCACGTCGAGGACCACTGCGCGGCCATCGAGCTGGTCCGCGCCGGCGGTGTCGCGGGCCGTGTCTACAACATCAGCGGCGGTATCGAGCTGAGCAACCGGGAACTGACCGCGCGGCTGCTCGCGGCAGTCGGCGCGACCTGGGCGCGCGTACGGCATGTACCGGACCGCAAGGGCCACGACAGGCGCTATGCGATCGACTGCACCAGGTTGCGGACCGAGTTGGGCTACAGTCCGCGGCACGACTTCGAGTCCGGGCTGGCCGAGACCTTCGCCTGGTATCGCGACAACCGGGACTGGTGGGAGCCCCTCAAGCGCCGGCAGCCCGCGTGAGAGCGCGCACCGGCGCCGGCCACGGGGCCGCTGGGCGGTCTGCCCGCATGACCGCACCTGCTGCCCGCGGACCCCGTGCCGACGCCGGTGCGGCGGCTACCCCGTCAGGATCTCCTCGGCCGCGCTGTCGAGCGTGACGAGCACCCACTCGTCGAGATCGATCCCCGCGTGCGATGCGGCACTGCGCCACCGCCGCATACGGCCGATCGGAACGGCGAGCCGCTGGGTCGGTTCGGTGCCCTGCCCCTCGTCGGCGATCTCGTCGTCCTGCGCAAGGCGTACCGCTTTGCGTAACTGCTTGGTGCTCCACTCGTGGGCCTCGCACTGGTCGAGCCAGTGCTCCTGCTCCGCTACCGACAGCGAGGCGACCTCGGCGTGGTGCTGAAAGCTGAGCGAGGCCCTGCGCCGGTCTATGGCGAAACGGCGGGAGACCCAGGCGTAGTTACGCAGCGTCTGATACCGGAGGCCGACAGCGCGAATCCCCCGCTCGTAACGATCGCAGTAGTGGTCCTTCCCGTATATCAGCCAGTCACCGAGCCACCAGGAAGACGAGTTCAGGATTCCGGAAAGCTTCCTTCCCGTGTTCTCCCAATTCTCGAAAGACAGACCGGAAGGGATTTGAAGGCCGACGTTCGTCGTCAACACCTGGCTGCGATGCGGGCTTTCAGCGGGAGCCCTATGATGCCCCACGTCCGTCTCGACACCATTCGGGCGATGTAATGGAGTTCTTTTCTCGGACCGTGCTGTAGCCACATTTCCCCCTGTAGGACGTGTTACGGGTCACGTGCGAGTCAGGTAAGTCCGTGTTGCACCAGAACGAACGATTCAACGCGGTCCAGCCTGGCGTGTCATCTTAATTCAATGCACAAATACATCCAAGGGTTGCCTTGCCATCGCCGGGCGCGGTTCCCGGGCAGGATCGGCCGCCACGGGCAGACACCACACGAGCCCCATCCGCATGACCTGCACCACCTTTCTTTACCCGTGGAACCGCGCCGGAGCGCCGCAGTTTCAGCAACGCGCAGACGGACCGTGTGGTTCCTCGACCGGGGGTCGGGACGGATCCTCCCCGCGCGATCCCGGGTTCGCGGAGGGAGTTTGCAGCCGCGCTCGGGGGCCTCTAGTGATTGTCTGGTCGCCAGGACAGGGCCGGCCCGGGGGCGCCGGGAGACCAAGTGCCTCTCGTTCACGTGACGTTGAGAACTGTGCAACGAGCCGAATGCATCGACGGAGAAGAAGGAGCACGCAGTGACGAGCACGCGCAGCCGCGGCGGCTGGATACGCCGGTACCACTCTCCGAGGGGGGATGCCCCGACGCTGGTCTGCTTCCCGCACGCGGGAGGTTCCGCCTCCGCGTACTTCGCCCTGTCGGCCGCCCTGTCCGAGGGAGCCGAGGTGCTGATCGTGCAGTACCCCGGACGGCAGGACCGCCTGGACGAGTCCGCCCTGAACGATCTGGGGGAGCTGGCGGACGGAGCCGTCGCGGCTCTGGCGCCTTGGTCGGACCGCGCGTTGACGTTGTTCGGGCACAGCATGGGGTCCGTCGTGGCCTATGAGGTCGCGCGACGGCTGGAGCGGGGACCGGGGCCCGGCCCGGCCGGGCTCATCGTCTCGGGCAACATGGCGCCGTCCGTCGAGCGGGACCAGGGCATCCATCTGATGGACGACGAACAGCTGATGGCGTGGATGTCGGAGCTCGCGGGCACGCCGCCGGCCGTGCTGGCGGACAAGGAGCTCCTGGCCACCGTGGTGCCCGCGCTGCGCGGCGACTTCACGGCGCTGGAGAGCTACCGCCACCCCGAAGGCAGCTCGGTCGCGTGCCCCATCAGCGGCTATGTGGGCGATCGCGATCCGCATGTACCGCAGGACGGCTTTCTGCGATGGGCCGAGCACACGACTGCGGAATTCACCGCGCAGATCTTCGAAGGCGGCCATTTCTACGTCGAAGACCAGGTGCGGAACGTGGCCCAGAGCATTCTGCGGGACGTGTCCGCTTTCGTGTCGCGGCGCGCGGTGCGCCACCCGCTCGTCTGAAAGCCCGGCCGCGCTCTTGGCCGGAACCGTCGCCTCCAGGGCGTCCGCCGCACCACCGAGCGGTGCCGCCACCGAACAAACGTAAGGACAAATCAGGCATTAGGGCCCATGTCGACCGCTGGGCGCCGGGGAACTCTCGACCGATCAAGACATATCTCGATGATTGACACGCGTTATATCGCATGTCACAGTCCGAGTCAGGGTCCGGCCGCAGGTCCAGCCTGCGTCGCCGAGTGCCCTCACATGTCCGCGATCCTCAGACCACAGGAGTGCTCTATGCCGGAAGCCATCCATGCCGAGGGCCTGGTGAAACACTTCGGCGACGTACGGGCGGTGGACGGTGTCGACCTGGTCGTCCCGCAAGGAAGCGTGCTCGGCCTGCTGGGCCCCAACGGCGCGGGCAAAAGCACCACCGTACGGATCCTGACCACGCTGCTCATGCCGGACGCCGGGCACGCGACCGTACTCGGGGCGGATGTCGTCAAGGACCCGGACGCCGTACGCCGCTCGCTGGGCATGGCGGGGCAGTTCGCCGCGGTCGACGAGTACCTGACGGGGCGGGAGAATCTCCAACTGATCGGCCGGCTCTACCAGTTGAGGAAGCGCGACGCCGCCGACCGGGCCGCGGAGCTGCTGACGCTGCTGGACCTCACCGACGCCGCCGACCGGCCCGCCAAGACCTACTCCGGCGGCATGCGGCGCCGTCTGGATCTCGCGGCGGCCATGCTCATGAAGCCGCCGGTGATGGTCCTCGACGAGCCCACCTCGGGCCTGGACCCCACCAGCCGCCAGGTGCTGTGGGACATCATCCGCGCAATGGTCGCCGACGGTACGACGCTCCTGCTGACCACGCAGTACCTGGAAGAGGCCGACCAGCTCGCGGACTCGATCTGCGTCATCGACCACGGCCGGGTGATCGCCTACGGCACCGGCGACGAACTCAAGGCGCGCGTCGGCAGCGAGCGGGTCGAGCTGGTCCTGCCCGAGGGTGAGGACCTCACGGGCGCCAGCCTGGTGATGGCCTCGGAGGGCCAGGGCGACGTGTCCATCGAAGAGCGGGCCCGCAAGCTGATCGTGCCGGTCACCGACGGTTCCCGCTCGCTCGGCGGCATCATTCGCAGGCTGGACGAACTGGGCGTCCCCTTCGATGACATCGCCCTGCGCCGTCCGACCCTGGACGACGTATTCATCACCCTCACCGGTCGCTCCGCCGACACCGGTGAGTCAGCCGAGGATGTTCGAGTGAAGGAGTCCGTGAAGTGACCGTCCTGCCCCCGCCGCCCGCTGTCCGGCCGCCCAGGGCGGGCGCCATCGGCCAATCCATCCGTGACTCGTTCATCATCGCCGGCAGCGGGCTACTCCGCGTCAAGCGTGCGCCGGGCATGATCTTGTTCATGCTGATCCAGCCGACGATCTTCATCGTGATGTTCACCTTCGTGTTCGCCGGCTCGGTCAACATCGGCGGCACCACGGACCGCGCGGCCTTCCGTGAGTTCAACGTGGTCGGCATCATGGCCCAGACCGTCATCTTCTCGGTCATCGCGACCGCCGCGGGCGTCGCCGACGACATGCGCAAGGGACTCGTCGACCGGTTCCGCTCGCTGCCGATGGCACGCGGTGCGGTGCTCACCGGGCGCACTCTGTCCGACGCGGTGACGATCGCTCTCATCCTGGTCGTGCTGGGCTGCGTCGGAGCGGCGGTCGGCTGGCGCTTCCACGAGGGCATTCCCAAGATGCTGGCCGGCTTCGCGCTGATGTTCCTGCTGGGATACGCCTTCACCTGGGTCGGCGCGCTGACCGGACTGGCCGCACGCTCCCCGGAGGCGGCCTCTTCGGCGCCCATGCTGTGGATCCTGCCGGTGTCGTTCATCTCCAACGCCTTCGTGGACCCCACTCGGATGTCGACGCCCTTGCGGTACATGGCCGAATGGAATCCGTTCAGCGCCACCGTGCAGGCCGCCCGCACGCTGTTCGGCAACCCGGGTACCGGCGCGAGAAGCGCATGGCCGATGCAGCACCCGGTCGAGGCCTCGCTGATCTACTCGGTCATCATCATCGTCGTCTTTCGTACCTTGGCCGTGCGGAAGTACCGGCGCACCGCCACTTCCTGACGGTCCGTCAACCCATGGCTGAGGGGACGGCGTGAGGTTCGGATCCGTGGATCCGTCCCTCGCGCCGTCCCCTCGTTCGCGTGGCGGCGCGCATGGTGTCAGCCGTCTGTGGCCGGCCCCTGCGCGTACTACGGCACATAGGTGTCCAGGAGGTCGTCCAGGTAGCTCTCCGCGCTGTGCAGCCCGGGGCGGAAGTCCGGAACATGGCTCTGCAGGCGGCTGATCGAGACGCGGGTGACGGCCGTGGCGCCGGGAACGTGGGTCCGCACCGCGCTCGTGCCCAGCCGTTTCTCGATGCCGTCCACGATCGCCTCGACAGGCTGCGGCAAGCCGGACGCCGCGTTGAGGACCTCGTCACGCACCCCCTGGCCGAACAGCCGCCCGATGACCTCGACGAGATCCTTCACGTCCAGCAGGTCCCGGTGAACGCCCTGCCGCACGCGCACGGCACCCTCTCGTACCTGCCGCGTCAGTCCGGGCAGCAGCTGATGGGCACGCTGGTGCCGGCCCACCAGGTGGCTCAGGCGCAGGATCAGATGAGGCAGTCCCGACTCGCGGACCGCCGACTCCAGCGCCAGCTTGTTCCTGCCGTAGCCCGACGGCGGAGCCGCCAGATGGTCCTCCTCGGCGCACAGGGCACCGGTGGCCCCGTACACCGCGAACGAAGCCGAGGAGAAGAACAGCACCGTGCGGTGCCGCTGCCTGCACTCGCGCAGGACCTCATGCACGAGGCGGGCCTCCCGGACGAACTCCTCGGGTGCGACGGTCGCATGGCTGGAGACGCCTGCCGCGATCGCGGTGACCTGCGGGAACCGGTCCGCGAAGGCCTCCGACAGGGACCGGGCGAGAAAGCCGTTGCCGATGATCTGCACGTTGCTCACCCCCTTCGGCTCGACAACGCATGCGGTGGATCAGCGGAACCACGCGTGACGGACGGTCAGTTTCCGCAAGCCGACGCTCCCGTGGATCCGGATCCGCGGCCCACCGGAACCGGAAGATCGTCCGGGCTTGTAGGACAGCCCCTTCAGCCCGGTCTCCATGTCCTTGAGGTCGACGGACGCGTTGCGCGGCACGACGATCCTGACGCGTCCCACGCCGACCCTGAGTTCGAGGTCGACGACCGGGCTTTCGAGGTCCGCCCGGGACAGGTCCAGATACACCCTCGCGAGGGGTGTCGCGACCGTGAGCTCCGCGGGCACCCGCCATCGGCCGCGCCGCAGGATCAGCTTGCCCACCGTGGCGATCGTGAACCGGTCGTCCGGGTTCCGCGCCGGGAGCCCGGCCACGGCCACATCGAGCTGGCCCTGCGTCCTGGCGCGCAGCACCTGGTCGAGACACTGGTCCAACTGCTGGTGGGTGAGCTGCCCTTTGCCGTACGCGTCCTTCAATAACTGTGTGGCGCGGTCTCGGTCATCGTCGTCGATGAGTGTGTTCGGGTCCTTCGGCCGGGAAGCCAAGTCGTCAACTCCCATGTCACATCGGTGAATTGCCTGCGTGAATCGCCTGCGTGATTCCGAAGGCAGGATCTCACGACAGGCGGTCCGCGGGCCGCCCCGGGCCCGTGTGGCACGATCGGACGAATCAGCTCTCGTCCCTCGTGTCCCGCCTGCGCAATCGCGGCGTGCGGGCCTTCGGGGCAGTGTCGACGATGTGCGCCAGCGCCGCGACGTCGGGGGCCGCGTACACCTGGTTGATGAGCACTCTGACCCCCAGTTTTCTGCTGATCCGGCCGGTGAGGCCGGATGCCAGCAGGGAATCGCCGCCCAGATCGAAGAAGTTGTCGCCGATGCCCACCTGGGAGATGTGCAGGACATCCGCGATCAGGGCGCACAGTTCCTGTTCCGTCCGGGTGCGCGGCGGGGTGGAGTCCGCGCGTCCGATCACGGGCTCGGGCAGTGCGTCCCGGTCCAGCTTGCCGTTCTGATTGAGCGGAAGCGCCTCCAGCAGAGTGTAGGCGGACGGCAGCATGTAGTGCGGCAGAGCGTCCCGCAGACGCTCACGCACGTCGTCGACGAGGGCGGTCGGGCCGGACCAGCGGCGCGGCGCCGGTGCCGGGGCGGCCCCGGGACCCGGGTCCGCGCGGCGGCCGTCGTCGCGCCGGGCGTAGACGTTGTAGAGGACCGTGTCGTGCAGCAGGCTGCCGCCCTGTTCGCACACGACCTCGAAGCCGTGCCCCTTGAGGAGTGCCTCGACCTCCGCCAACCTGCCGTCGACGTCGTGGAGTTCGATGGCGAGCTGCCGGATCCGCGGCCAGTGCTCCGGGCGGATGCCCTTGAGGACCTCGTGCTCGGCGCCCTCCACGTCGATCTTCATCAGGTCGATCCGGTCCATGCCCTCCTCCTCGATGATCTCCGAGAAGGTGCGCACGCGGCAGGTGAACGAGCGGCTCTCCAGGCGGGACTCGACGATCTCGTCGATCATGTCCTGCGCGCCGGGGCCGGGCCGCGTGTCGTCGGCCGGCTTCGCCTTGTTGCGCAGGTAGGCGCGCACCAGATCGCGCGCCTGTGGCGCAGTCGCGGCACGGGTGGAGTTGACGGTGTTGTGCGGATAGAAGGTGAAGGTCTCCTCGTGCGCCTCCGCCCCCAGGCCGCAGTCGAACAGCCGGGCGCCGAGGCCGTGGAGCTCGACGTTGCGGCGCAGCGAGTCGTGCAGCGGCGGCAGCGGTTCGAAGGCGTAGAGGCGGCCGTCCGGATTGCGGCTCGAGGCGAACAGGGTGAACAGGCCGATGTTGGCGCCCACGTCGACGATCGTGTCGCCGTTGTCGATGGTGATGCCGCCGCGCAGATACTCCTCGCGCGTGAATATCTCGTCGTAGACGAAGTCCGTCTCGCTCGGGTTGTGGTGGAACACCGCCATGCCATTGGGCAGTTCGCGGACCGGCGGGCGGGCCTCGCCCTCGGTGCGTTCCAGGCGCAGCAGTGCGCGTACCGCTGGTGCGTGGTCCGCGGCGGGCACGAGGTAGGCCGCCAGGCGCTTGTCGCTGTCGCCGTGGTCGCGCACCACGACCCTCGCGTCCTGGACCGCCGGGTGTTCGGTGAGCCTGGCCTCGATCTCGCCGAGCTCGATCCGGAACCCGCGGACCTTCACCTGATCGTCGTTGCGCCCCAGGTAGGTGAGGGTGTCGTCGGGCAGCCGCCGGACGAGGTCCCCCGACCGGTACATCCGTGCGCCGGGCTCCGCGGCGAACGGGTCCGCGAGGAAGCGCTGGGCGGACAGTCCCGGCCGGTTCAGATAGCCGCGGGCCACGCCCGCGCCACCGACGTAGAGCTCGCCGACGACACCGGCCGGCACGGGCCGCAGGTACCGGTCGAGCACATAGGTACGCAGATCAGGCAGGCGCCGGCCGACCGGGCTGACGGCCCGGTCCGGGTCGGTCCCGGTCAGGGGGTGGTAGGTGGTGTGCACCGTGGTCTCCGTGATGCCGTACATGTTCACCAGCCGGGTGTCCCGGTTGACCGCGCGCCGCAGCCATGGCTTGAGCAGTGTCGGGTTGAGTGCCTCGCCGCCGAACACCACCACCCGCACGGCGTGTTCCGCGCCGTCCTCGCCCTGGGCCGCGATCAGCTGGTGGAAGGCGGTCGGTGTCTGGTTGAGCACCGTCACCCGCGAGGCGCACAGCAGCTGGTACAGGTCCTTGGGGCTGCGCGCGACGTCCTGCGGCACCACGACCAGGGCGCCGCCGTGCAGCAGCGCGCCCCACATCTCCCACACCGAGAAGTCGAAGGCGAAGGAGTGCAGCAGCGCCCACACGTCCTGCGCGCCGAATCCGAAGTACTCCCGCGTGGTGGTGAACAGCCGCACGACGCTGCGGTGTTCGACCGTGACGCCCTTCGGGGTGCCCGTCGAACCCGACGTGTAGATGACGTAGGCCCCGTGGTCGGGCCGCACTCCGGTGTCCGGCAGATCCTCGGCCGGCAGTCCGCTCCACCGGTCGGCGTCCGCGCGCACGTCGACGACCGGGACCGGCGGTGCGGCGGGGTCCGGGTCCCAGGGCACATCGGTCAGCAGCAGGCGCGGCGCGCTGTCGCGCAGCACGAGGGCCGTCCGGGCGGCGGGGGATGCCGGGTCGATCGGCACGTACGTGCCCCCGGCCTTGAGCACGGCGAGCACGGCGATCACCAGCTGCTCGGTCCGGTCTAGGCGCAGCGCGACCGGGACCTCCGGCCCGATGCCCAGGCCGCGCAGATGGCGGGCCAGGCGGTTGGCGCGTGCGTTCAGCTCCCGGTACGTCAGGCTGCGGCCGCCGACGGTGACGGCGACCGCGTCGGGGGTGGCGGCCGCCACGTCCTCGAACCATGCGTGGACGCACCGGTCCGGTGCCGGCGTCGCCGGTGCCTCGTTCCGCTCCGCCAGGACCCGGCGGCGTAGCTCGTCGCCCAGGACGGGCAGTTCGAGGGCGGGGCACTGGTCGGCCCGGTCGCGGTGGAGGGCGTCGACGAGTCGCGTCACCGCGGTCACCAGGTAGTCGATGACGGACTCCGGGTCGTGGGGCAGTGCGGCCCGCCCCTCGACGGTGAAGCGTCCGTCCCGGTCGCTGACCGACACCGCCAGGGGTTCGGTGCGCTCGTCGTCCGTGGTGCTCCCGTGCGCGTGCGGGCCGCGGAAGTCGAGGGTCGCCTCGTATCGCGTGGGGTGGGCGGAACGGCCGGAGCCGCGCGGTTCCCGGTCCATGGTGTGCACCAGGTCCCGCACGCTCATCCCGGTCAGGTCGATCCGCACCGGCCGGGTCTCGCCGGCCGCGGTGCTGTGGAACGTCACGTCCGCGCGTCCGCTGAACATCGACACCGCGAGGGCCCAGCCCGCGTGGAAGAGCGCCGCCGGTCCGGTCCGCAGCTGCTCGGCGCACCGGCGGATGCGTTCGCCGACGAGGGGGCCGAGGGTCCGGCTGCGGACGGAGAGCCCGGCGTGGTCGTCGGACGCCGGCCGTGCCGCCGGTTCCACGGCGACCAGGTCCCCCAGCGGCGCCCGTACGTCCGCGGCGAGCCGTTCGAGTACGCGCCCGTACAGTGCGGCGACCTCGTGCGCGTCCTCCTGCTGAAGCAGTTGCCGCTGAAACTGCAGGTTCAGCCGCAGCCGGTCGCCGTCGGGATGGGCGAACACCGTCACCGGGAATTGGCTGAGGGAGTGCAGGCCGATGCCGGTGACGGCGAAGCCCGCGGCCTCGGCCGCCTCCGCCGCGGCTTCCCTGTCGAGCGGGAAGGACTCGAAGCCGATGACGGTGTCGAACAGGGTCGGCAGCCCGGCGGCGCTCTGGATCTCGCCGAGTCCGCAGGGCGGGCGGCCCAGCAGGGTGCCCTGCCGTCGCTGCAGCCGCTCCAGCAGCTCGGCGGCGCTCTCCCCCGGGTCGCATCGCACCCGTACCGGCACGGTGTTGATGAACGTTCCGACCATGCGGTCCGCGTCGGGCAGTTCGGCGGGCCGCCCCGCCACCGCGGCTCCGAACACCACGTCCTGGCGGCCGGTCAGATGGCCGAGGACGACGGCCCAGGCCCCCTGCACCACGGTGTTGAGGGTGACCCCGATGTCGGCGGCCCGGTCCACCAGCGCGAGGGCCGCGGCCGTCGACAGGGGTACGTCGGCACGGTCGCTGCCGCCCGCCGAACCGGCGGCGGCGCCGGCCGTGAGCAGGGTCGGCTCCGTCAGGCCCGCCAGCTCCGCCGCCCAGGCGCGGGCCGCCTGCGCCGTGTCCTGCCGGCCGAGCCAGGCGAGGTAGTCGCGGTAGCTGGGGGCCGGTGGCAGCGCGGCGGCGCCCTGATCTGCGTAGAGGCGCATCAGGTCCTGTGCCAGCAGCGGCAGGCACCAGCCGTCGAGGGTGGCGTGGTGCGCCGACAGGATCAGCACATGACGGTCCTCGGCCAGGGTCAGCAGCGACATGCGCAGCACCGGTGGCACCGCGAGGTCGAAGTGGACCGCCAAGTCGCTTTCCAGGAACTGCCGTTGGGCGCCCTCTCGCATGGCGTCGCCGAGGCCGCTCAGATCGAGGTACTGCCAGGGCAGCTCGACGCCGTCGACGACGAACTGGACGAGGGTGCCGTCGGGTCCCGGCGCGTAGGCGGACCGCAGTCCGGGGTGCCGGTCGAGCAGGGCCTGGGCCGCGGCGCGCAGCCGTGCGGGGTCGACCGGCCCGGACAGCCGCAGGGTGTACTGGACCTGGTAGGTGTCGACCTCGGCGGACGTCTCGTGCTCCATCTGCGAGTGCACCAGCAGCCCCTGCGGGAGCGGCGCGAGCGGCCAGACGTCGGACAGGCCCGGCCAGTGCTGCTGCCAGTCGTCGAGTTCCTGCTGGGTGACGCCGGACAGGAGCACGTCCGACGGTGTCAGGCCGCCCGCGCCGGTCCGCACGGCATGCCGGGAGATCGCGTCGAGCGCCCGTTCCCACAGGTCCGCCAGTTCCCGCGTCTGCGCGGCGCCGAGAACCGCCCCGGAGCCGGTGAACGCGGCTTCGAGGCGCGGGCCTTGGGGGGTGTCGATCACGGCGGTGCGCACGGCGAGGTCGACCTCCGCACCGGGGTCCGGTGCCACGGGCACGGCCCACCCCTGGGCCGGGGTGAATCCCGCGCCGGGCCCCGCCACGGCCGGGGCCGGGAACCTGCCCAGGTACGCGAAGGAGATCCGGCCGCTCGCCGACCGCTCGAGGGCGGCGGCGGTGCGGGAGTTGAGGTGGCGCAGGAGGCCGTGGCCGATCCCCCGGTCGGGCAGGGCGCGCAGCCGCTCCTTGACGGCCTTGACCGCGGCGCCCGCGGCGGGTCCGCCCGCGAACGCCTCGTCCAGGTCGGCTCCGGTCACGTCCAGGCGTACCGGGGTGGTACCGGTCAGCCGGCCGACGGTCCTGGACAGGTCCGCCCCGGCCACCTCGACCGCCGCCCGGCCGTACTCGTCCAGGCTGACCAGCACGGACGGCGCGTCGGCACCGGACTGTGGGCGCCGCTTCGCCAGGGCCATCGCGAGCGCCGTCAGCAGACCGTCCTCGACTCCGCAGCGGAAGGCGGCCGGGAGAGCGTTCAGGAGGGTGTCGGTGAGGGAGGCCGGGAGCAGGAGCCGCGTGTCGACCGGTGTGCGGTCCGCGCCGTCGGCGTGGTGGCCGCGACGCGGGCCGGCAGCCGGGTCGGGCCCGTCGGTGGCGGCCAGCCACATGTCCGTCTCGGCCACGCGCGCGGGCCGGTGCGCCTCTTCGGTCAGGGCGCGGGCCACTGTCGGCAACGGCGCGGTGACCGGGGGCAGTTCGAGGGCGTGGCCGGCCCGGAGCTGTTCCCCGGCCGCGGCGAGGTCGGCGACGAGGACACGCCAGGAGTGGGCGTCCACCAGGAGGTGGGGCAGGACCATCAGCAGCCGCCCCGCCGTGCGGCTGCCCGCGTCGAACCAGGTGAACTGCGCCACCGGGCCGGCCGCCGGGTCCAACCGGGCTGCGGCGTCCTGGAGTTCGGCCCGCACCTGACGGTTCCACTCCTCGGCCCGGTCGGTGCCCGCCGCGGCCTGCCACGGGGCGTCCGCGGCGACCCGGTGGATCAGCGGGTCCGCGGCGACCGAGCCCGGCGGGGCCACGACGAGCCCGCCCGCGCCGGCTGCCGGCACGCGGACCCGGAGCAGGTCGTGACGGTCGATCAGCGCGGCCAGGACGGCGGCAAGTTTGGCCCGGTCCAGGCCTTCGGGAAGGTTCAGGAGCATCGCCTGGCAGTGTTGTGCGGCGCCGGGCCCGAGGTCGTGCAGGAGGCAGGTCGCCGGGAGGTGCGGCGGTCGCCCCGCTGCCGCGTCGGCGGGTTCCGCGGCGGGGGCGGGCGCTGCCGCGCCGATCGCGTCGGCGAGGGCGGCCACCGTGCGGGACTCGAAGATCTGCCGGAAGGAGACCGCCACTCCTCGTGCCCGGGCCCGCGAGGCGACCCGCATGGCCTGGATGCTGTCGCCGCCCAGCGACAGGAAGTCGTCGTCGATGCCGACCCGGGCGAGGCTGAGCACCTCGGCGAAACAGCCGGTGAGCACCTCTTCGGCCGGGGAGCGGGGCGCACGGTAGTCGGCCGCGCGGAACTGCGGCCGGGGCAGTGCCGCCCGGTCCGCCTTGCCGTTGGGCGTCAGCGGCATCTCGTCGACGACCGTGATGGTCGTGGGCACCATGGCCTCCGGCAGCCGCCGGGCCAGGAACGCCCGCAGCTCGGCGGCGCCGAGTCCGGGCCCCAGGGTGAGCTGCCCGGCCCCGCCGGAGGGTTCGGCCTCCTGGGTCCCCGCAGCGGACGCGGGCACCACGAAGCCGACGAGCTGCTGCCCGCCGGTCGCGTTGTCGTGGACCACGACGGCGGCCTGACGGACCCTCGGGTGCGTCGCGAGGACCGCCTCCACCTCGCCCAGTTCGATCCGCTGCCCCCGCAGCTTCACCTGGTCGTCGCTGCGGCCCAGATACTCGAGGCGGCCGTCGGGCCCGACACGGGCCAGGTCGCCGGTGCGGTACATCCGCCCGCCCGCGGTGCCCTGCGGATCGGCCAGGAAGCGCGTCGCGGTCTGGGCCGGGCGCCCCAGGTATCCGCGGGCCAGCCCCGGTCCCGCCAGGTACAGGTCGCCGGCCTGTCCGTCGGCGACCGGCAGGAGGTCGTCGCCGAGCAGATATGCGCGGGTGCCCGTCATCGCGGTGCCGATCGGCGCCGCGCTGTCGCCGAGCGGTCCGGCGAACGTGGCCCACACGGTGGCCTCGGTCGGACCGTAGGCGTTGAACAGCCGCCGACCTGCGCCCCATTCGGCCACCAGGGCAGGGGTGCTGGCCTCTCCTCCGACCACGAGGACCCGCAGGTGGCGCAGGGACGCGGCGGTGCCTGCGGGCAGGGTGGCCAGGACGCTCGGCGGCAGCGTCGCATGCGTCACCTCGCGCTCCGCGAGGAATGCGGCAAGCTCCTCGCCCACCAGTTGTTCCTGCGGCGGCAGGACGAGCAGGGCCCCCGTGGTCAGTGCCGTCACCAGGTCCCACACGGACATGTCGAAGCTGAGCACCGCGTACTGCAGCACGCGGGCGCCCGTACCGGTGTCGAGTTCCCCTACGCGCACGGCCTCGGCCCGGAGCGCGGCGAGCCCCGAATGGGTCACTGTCACCCCCTTGGGCCGGCCCGTGGAGCCCGAGGTGTAGATGACGTAGGCGGCGTTGGCCACGCTCTGCGGCGCGACCCGGTCCGCGTCGGACGGGTCCGACTCCGGCGCGGCGCGCCGGGCCGCCGCCAGGTCCGGCGCGTCCACGACCAGCACGTCCGCCGCGAGGTCCGCGGGCAGCCGCGGGGCGGCGGCTCGGGTGGTGAGCACGGCCGCGGGGGCGGCATCGGCCGCCATGTACGCGATGCGCTGCTGCGGATGGCCCAGGTCCCAGGGCAGATAGGCCGCGCCGGCCTTCATGACCCCGAGCAGCGCCGCGATCTGCTCGGCCGAACGTGGCATCGCCACGGCCACGGTCTGCTCCGGGCCGATCCCGCGGCCGATCAGCCAGTGCGCGAACCTGTTCGCCGTCGCGTTCAGTTCCTGGTACGTCCAGACGGTGCCCGCGCTCTCGACGGCCGGGTTGTGCGGCGTCTCCCGTACGCGTGCCTGGAACAGCTCGGTGAAGGTTGCCGAAGCAACACCCGTCCCGGCGAACGGCGCGTCAGCGGACGATCCTCGGGGGTCGCTCACGAATTCTCCAGAGTCTCGGGACGGCATGAGGGGATCGAGGGCTACCTGGCTGAGCTCAACGAGACCGGCAGACTGCTGTACCCGTGCAGGAAGTTGGAGTGGATCGGCCTGGCCGGACCGTTGGGCACGGCTTTTGCGACATGGGTGCGCAGGGCGGACAGCATGGCGGCGATCTCTGCCCGGCCCAGGTAGGCGCCGGGGCAGAAGTGCGGTCCGTAGCCGAACGCCACATGCTTGTTGGGGGTACGGCCCAGGTCGAAGGTGCCGGGGTCGGCGAAGAGACTCTCGTCGTAGTTGGCCGAACTGTTCCAGAGCGTGACGACGTCGTCGGCGCGCAACAGCCGGCCCCCGATCTCGACGTCCTCGCGGACCCGCCGGCCGAAGTGCATGGCGGGGCTGACCCAGCGCAGCACCTCTTCCACCGCGCTCTCCACCGTGACGTCCCCGGACTTGAGGCGCCGCCACTGCGCCGGGTGCTCCATCAGCGCGCGCATGCCGCTGATCATCGAGAGCCTGCTGGTCTCGTCGCCGCCGATGATGATGCTGTAGCAGTTGAAGATGATCTCCTGCTCGGTGAGCGGCTCACCGTCGATCGTGCTGGTCGTCAGGATGCTCAGTACGTCGTCGCGCGGGTCCTTGCGGCGCACCGCGGCCAACTCCGCGAAGTAGAAGAGCAGTTCGTTGCGTGCGACGATCGCCTCGTCCGCGGAGCTGCTCTCGTCCTCGGTGCTGAGCGCCTCCTTCGTCAGGACCAGCAGATCGTCGCGGTCGGCGGCGGGAACCCCCAGCAGGTCGGCGATGGTGGCCATCGGTATGTGCTCGGCGACGTCCTTGGCGAAGTCGCAGTCCCCGGCCTCGACCGCGCTGCGCACCAGCCGGTCCGCACGTTCGCGCACTCCGGCGACGACCGGTTCGAGGACCCGGGGCGCGAACGCCTTCAGCATCAAGTTACGCAGTTCACGGTGGCGCCTGCCGTCCGTGACAGCGAGCATCCTGCCTGCCGCCGAGTCCCCGCCCGCCAGCAACGTCGCCAGCACATTGCCGTACTCGGAGGTGAAGCGCTTGTTGTCCCGGTAGACCTCCATCACGTCCTCGTGGCGCGAGAGCACCCAGAAGCCGGGTACGGCGCGGCCCTCCACCTCGTGCCAGTGGACCGGGCTCTGCGACCGGAACCGGCGCCACATCTCCACGAGTTCGGCGTCGGGCGCGAGGAAGGTACGCGGGTCGGTGAGGTCGGCGCGCTCAACGGTCAGGGTGGTCACGATTGTTCTCCGCCATTTCTCTCCCGATGTCCGGTCGCCAGGACATCCCTGACTGTCAAAGAATTACTCCGGAACGCGCGCACGGCGTGACAGCAGCCTTGTCCGGCAAGGGTCTGAATGGGAACATTGCCGGGCGGTTCAGCGGCCGATCAACAGGCTGGCCATTTTCTCCGGACCGCCCATTTCGAACTCCATGGAGTCTACGTGACCGAGAATCTCGACGGCTATTACTGCGTCACCGTGATACCCGAACCGGGCATCACGGATACGAGTGAAGAGGCGTTTGCCCGAGCCGAATCCCAGGGGCTCATGATTCCGCTGGCACAGGTGTACCAAGCGAAGTCCTGGGTTTCAACGGGCGACAACACGCCGCTCCTGCCTCAGGACGTGGTCAACGGCATCGGCCGGGACAATCTGGAAGCCATCGCCGAGGCGTCCGGAATCACGGTCGACGATGTCGTGGCCCAGGCGATCGAGAAGCTGCCGGCGCTGGTGGACGAAGCTTCCCCGGATGGAACTCTGAGCGTCGATCCCGAGAACCCGCCGACGGTCGCTCTGGGCGTCGCGAAGGTCCTCCTGGTGCGGGTCTCCGCGTAGCGCCGAAGCGGTTTCCCCCTATGCCGCGAGCGTGTTCAGGCACAGGAGCAGGGTGCGGGCCTGGGCGCTGACGTAGTGGCTGTAGCGGGTGAACGCGGCGAGCTGATCGTGGGAGACCCAGCGGAACCCGGGCGGTTCCTGCACCGGCGCCTCGCTCTGCGTGGCCTCGACGACGAGGTACCGGCTCACCGCGTCGAGGAAGCGGCCCCCCTCCTCCGAGTGCAGCGCCGAGTAGCGGATGCGCGACGGCGGGGCGGACCTCACCAGGTCGAGGAAGGGCGGCTGCTCCCCCGCGGGCAGGTGCGCGTGGTTGCGCGGCACGCACTGCACCGTGGGGCCGAACTCGGCGTCGGGGAAGCCGGCTTCCGCGCGGGCGCTGACCAGGACGTGCGGCACGCCGTCGAAGGTGCGCGTCAGGAAGGCGACGAGGCCCTGGTCGTTCGGTTCGAGCAGCGGCTGGGTCCACGCGCCCACCTCCCGGTTGCCCGCCCGCACCGACACCGCCATGACGCGGAAGTACCGTTCGTCGTCACGGTGGATGGAGTACGCGTCGCGCGTCCAGCCCGGGATGTCGGCGAGCGAGACCGGCACCCCGGTGATGGGGGTCACCGACCGCCGCTCCGCGAGCCACGACAGCAGTTCCGTGTCGGAGTGCAGGGCGCGGGAACCCCCGCCCCGGTACAGGCCGGCCAGGGCCGAGCGGGCGTCGAAGTTCACCGTGTTGTCGTGGCCCAGCAGTTCATGGATCTGCCCCAGGGTGAGCCAGCGGAAGTCCTCGTGCTCGGGGACCGGGTCCGTCACCTCCACGACCATGTTGCGGTTGCGTTTGCGGCGGAACCACGAGCCGTGCTCGCTCTGCAGCACGTCCGAGAGGATGCGGCCGCGGGAGCTGTCGGTGAAGTACTCCAGGTAGCGGACGTCCGCCCCTTTGTGGATCTTGGTGTAGTTGCTGTACGTGGCCTGCACGGTGGGCGAGATCTGCACCAGGCCGGGATTGCCCGGCTCCATCTTGGCCTGCATCAGAAAGTGCAGGGCCCCGTCGAACTCCCGCGCGAGAACACCCAGGATGCCGACCTCGGGCTGGGCGATGATCGGCTGGTGCCAGCTCCGGCGGTCGGGGTGCTCGCCCGTGCTGACGCGCAGCCCCTGCACGGTGAAGAACCGCCCGCTGCGGTGCACGAGGTTGCCGGTCTCCGGTGAGAAGGACCAGCCGTCGAGCTCATCGAACGGGATGCGCCGCACCGTGAAGTCGACTTCCCTGCGGCGCCGTTGCACCCAGGCGGTGATGTCCGCCACGGACTCGCCGCGCCGTGCGGCCGCGGACCGCGTGATGCGCTCGGACAGCACGGCATCCGCGCGATCCGTGAGCCGTGCCCGGGCCTGACTGTCCATCACACTCTGCAACGCCGGCTCCTCACCCTGTCGATGATGCCGTCGGCATCGGTCTGCACTGCGGCGAGTGTGGGCACCGCGGCTTGGGCCGATCTAGGCCCGCCCTTGCGGAGCCGGGCGGCGGCGGTCCCCCCCCCCGGTGGCCGGGCAAGAGCGGCCCAAGGCCGGCTTTAGACAGTCCGCCGAGGGTTCTCGGCATCCCGCTGTCGATGGAGGAGTTGGTGCTGTGCGCGTCCTCATCGTGTCCTGGCCCTGGAGGACTCACTTCCAACCGATGGTCCCGTTGGGCTGGGCGCTGCAGGCCGCGGGGCACGAGGTGCGGGTCGCCAGCAGCCCGGACCTGACCGAATCACTGACCTCGTCGGGCCTGATGGCGGTTCCGGTCGGCCCGCCCGATGTGCTCAAGAGGCTGTACGAGCAGTTCACCGAGGAACAGGTGGAACTCGTAAGGACCCTGGAGCAGCTCGGATCGCGCGACGACTTCTTCTTCGACTTCGCCGCGGACTCCGAGGAGGCACTGACCTGGGACCGGCTGCGGCTGAGGACGCGGTACTTCACGGAGATCCTCAAGGGCGTCAACGACTCGATGGTCGAGGAGCTGGTCGACTACTGCCGCTGGTGGAAGCCGGACCTGGTGATCTGGGAGTGGATGAGCCACGCGGGCGCGATCGTGGCCCGCGTGACCGGCGCGGCCAGCGCACGCATCCGCTCGGAGATCGATGTCGACGCCTGGTCCCGGCGCGAGTTCCTGCGGCTGCGCGAACAGCAGGCCCCCGAGGAGCGCGAGGACGCGCTGGCCGACTGGCTGGGGAACTGGGCGGAGAAGTTCGGGACGTCGTACTCCGAGGAGATGGTGACCGGTCATTTCACCATCGAGCACATGCTGGATTCCATGCGGATCGATTCGGATGTGCCGCACGTACCGCTGCGCTATGTCTCCTACCACGGGCCCGCCGTCGTACCCGCGTGGGCCCGTCGCGCCCCGAGGAAGCGGCGCGTTCTGGCCACCTTCGGGATCAGCCAGAAAAAGGGGCGGGAATACCAGGCGGTCTCCGTCGCTCAGTTGCAGCAGGTACTCGATTCCCTGGCCGATCTGGACATCGAACTGGTGGTGACGGCACCGGAAAAGGTCCGGAAACACCTGAAGCGGATTCCCGCCAATGCGCGGCTGGCGGAGTTCGTCCCCTTGCACGCGGTGATTCCCACGTGCTCAGCTGTGATCCATCACGGCGGGATTCCCGCGTTCCTGGAATCGGTCGCCAACGGCGTTCCGCAATTGATGGTCGGCCGGGTCGTCGGCGACATCGACCTGCGCGCCCCGCTGTTGGAGGAGGCCCGGGGAGGCCTCTACATATCAAGGCCGCACCTGTCCGGGGAGCGGGTCAGGGAGTGCCTGGTGCGGCTGCTGGAGGAGCCGGCGTTCCAAGAAGGCGCCGACAGGCTGCGCAGGGAACAGGCGACGCGGCCCACGCCCAGCGACCTTGTGCCCGAACTGGAGAAGCTCGCGGCACGCCATCGCTCCCACTGAACCGGTCTCGTCCTGCTCTCGGCACCCAGGAGGAACATCACCATGCTGTCGGATCGAATGGCGGAGCTGCGGGACATGGCAGCGGACATCTTCACCGTGGAGCCCGAAGAAGTGGAGCGGGCCACCAGTTTCGCCGACGACCTGGGCGCGGACTCACTGCTGGCCGTCGAGCTGCTGAGCCGTATCGAGCAGCGGTACGGCGTCATGATCGACGCGAACGACCTGGAGAAGATGACCGATCTGCCCTCCACGTACAAAGTCGTGGCCGACGCGGCCGGATGGTAGTCGCCGTGCACCGCGTGGTCATCACCGGTCTAGGGCCGGTGTCGAGCATCGGCACCGGAACGGACGACTTCTGCCATGCCGTGCGGGCGGGGAAGAGCGGGATCTCACGGATCTCCTCGTTCGACGTGTCGGGGTTCGAGCATCAGATGGCCGGTGAGGTGGCGGACTTCGACGCCGCGCAGCTGGTCACCCGGCTCGACGCCGCCGACTGGGGGCGCGCCTCGCTCTTCGCCGCGGCCGCCGCCCGCCTTGCGGCCGACGACGCCGGCCTCCGGGACTTCGGCGATGACGCCGCCGTCCTCATGGGAACGACGTCGGGCGAGATTCCGCACGTCGTGGCGATGACCGAGTCCTGGCATCTGAACGGTCCCGCGACCCCCGACCCGACGCTCGCCGCACAACTGCCGGCCGGCCGCCTGGGCCTGGCCGCCGCTCAGGAGATCGGTGCCACGGGCGAGACGATGACGTTCTCGGCCGCGTGCGCGGCGGCCAACTGCGCGATCGGATACGCGTACGACCTTGTCTCCTCGGGCGAGGTGCCGGTCGCCGTGGCGGGCGGCGCCGACGCGGTGAGCCGGTTCACCCATGCCGCGTTCAACCGCCTCGGCGCCCTCGCGAAGGACACCTGCCGGCCCTTCGACCGGGAACGGGACGGCATGCTGACGGCGGAGGGCGGTGCGGCGCTGGTGCTCGAGACCCTGGACGGCGCGGTCGCACGAGGTGCCCGCATCTATGCCGAAGTGCTCGGGTACGCGGTCAGCTGCGATGCCTACCATCCGTCGGCGCCGGAGCCGCAGAGCATCGCGCGGACCATGGAGAGCGCGCTGCGGCGCTCCGGTGTGACACCGGACGAGGTCGACTACATCTGCGCGCACGGTACCGGCACGCGGCTCAACGACCGGGTGGAGGCACAGGCCGTCCGCGGTGTGTACGGCGACGCGGCGCCGCCGGTCAGCTCCCTCAAGTCCATGCTGGGGCACACCATGGGGGCGGCCAGCGGCTTCGGCAGCATCGCCTGCGCCCTGGCGGTGAGCCGGGGTTTCATCCCGCCGACCATCAACCATCGCCACCCGGATCCGCAGCTGGCCGGCATCGATCCCGTCGCCGGCACCGCCCGGGAGGCGACCGTTCGCGTGGCCCAGAACAACGCCTTCGGCTTCGGCGGCAACAACGCCATCGTCGTCTTCGGGAGCGCCCCATGCACATCGTGATCTCGGGCCGGGGAAGCGTCCGGCCGGATCCCGTCCCCCAGCCGCACACCCCGCCGTCCGGGCCGGCCTTCACCGTCGGTTCCTTCGACGCGGAGGCGCTGCTCGGGCGCAGAACCGCCCAATACAACCATCGCAGCGCCCAGTTGGCGATGGTCGCCTGCGGCCGGGCGCTCGATGACGCGGGCCTGCGAGTGACCGACGAGAACCGTGACCGCATCGGCGTCACGCTGGGCACGGCAGCGGGCAGCGTCACCGGCATGGCCGAGTTCGGCACGGACACCTTCTCCCAGCCGCGTCCGCACATGGTGGCCGCCGCCAAGTCCTCCCACTGCGTGCTCAGCGCGCCGGCCGGAGCCGTGGCCATCGCCCATGGCCTGCGGGGCGCCAACGCGACGGTCGCCTGCGGACCGGCGACCGGCCTCGCCGTGCTGCGCCATGCGGTGGTCATGCTGCGGGCCGGGCACGCCGACGCGGTGGTCGCGGGCGCCGCGGAGGAGTTCACCGGGCCCACTTCCTGGCTCGCCCGGGCGGCCCGCGGTCCGCGGCCCCAGGGCGAGGGCGCGGCCGCCTTCCTGCTGGAGAGCGGGGACTGCGCCCGGGCCGCCGGGCGCAAAGCGCTCGCCACGGTCGCCGCCGTGCACGTGCGGGCGGTGACCGGCTTCCCGGCCGAGCAGTTCACCGGCTCGCTCGACCGAGCCCTGGGCGAGGCGGGCGTGCGCGCACCGGAGGTCTCGGCGGTGGCCTTCCGCCGCACCGGGGTCGACGCGGTGGACGAGGCCCAGCGCAGCGCACTTGCCGAGGCGTTTCCCGAGGCGGCTCAGGTCACCGACGAGCAGCGGATCGGGGACTGCTACAGCGCCCACGCGCTGCTCCAGCTCGCGGGGCTCCTGGACGAGGCGAGAGTGCCTGCCGTGGTCGTCGCGGCGGACCCTGACGGCCTGTTGGCCGTCGCCGTGCTGAAGGGCGTCCCGCGGTGAGCCGCGCATCTCACCGACGGCACACGGCAGGGAGAGACTGTGGAACGTCCTGAGCCCACGGCGGACAACCTCTGCCAGTACCTCCTGGCTCCCGCCGCTCGTACCCCGGACAAGGCCGCCGTGGTGGAGCCCGACGCGACCGGGGCGCTCACCGAGGTCTCGTACCGGCAACTCGCCGCGCTCGTGGAGGAGTACACCCGGGCCCTTGAGCCACTGGGCCTCGATGTCGGCGACCGGGTCGTCGTGGAGGCCCACACCTCCGCGTCGGCGGTGGCGCTGCTGCTGGCCTGCTCCAGGCTGGGCCTGCCGTTCGTCCCGGTCAGTCCGCAGACCCCCGACAACCGCCTCCTGGCGATCTTGCGGTCGGTCGAGCCGGCGCTCCACGCCCGGGCGGACGGCGTCGCCCGGCGTGACCTGCCGTGGGCCGGTGGCACCGCGAGCTTCGGGCGCGGCGGGCTGATGGCGGACGTCGCGCGGGCGAGCCGGACGCGGCGGCGCCGGCGCGTACTCGGCGTCGACACGGCCTACATCATCTTCACCTCCGGGTCGACGGGCCGTCCCAAAGGCGTGGTGATGAGTCACCGGGCGATCGTCACGTTCTTGCGGGCGGTGATCGCGGACGGGCTGGTCGGTGCCACCGACCGGGTCGCCGGCACCTCTCCGCTCCAGTTCGACTTCGCGCTCTTCGGGATCGGGATCGCTCTGGGGAGCGGCGCGACGCTGGTGCCGGTCGGACGCGAGTATCTCGACTCGCCGCGGCGCATGGTCACCTGTCTCCGGGACGCCGGCGTCACCCAGGTCCACGGGGTGCCCTCGCTGTGGCGTCCGGTCCTGCGCCACGATCCGGAGCTGCTGAAGCGTCTTGAGACGGTGCGCTCGGTGGTCTTCGCCGGCGAGGCCTTCCCTCTTGCCGAACTGCGCCGGCTCCAGGAGCTGTTGGCCGGTACCCGCCTGGTCAACGGCTACGGCGCGACCGAGTCGATGGCGGCCTCGTTCACCGACGTGCCCGACCCGCTGCCCGCGGACCAGCGGGCGCTGTCGATCGGGCACGCGCACTCCGGAGCCGAGATGACCCTGGTGGACACGGCCGGACGTGTGGTGACGCGGCCGGGGGTGGTCGGCGAGATCCACCTGCGCAGCCCCGCGTTGTTCAGCGGTTACTGGGACGATCCCCGGGCCACCGCCCAGGTGCTGGTGCCCGACCCGCTGGACCCGCGGCACGGGCAGAAGGTGCTGCGCACCGGCGATCTGGCCTACCTGGACGAGCGGAACGAGCTGTACTTCGTCGGCCGCGCCGACACCCAGGTGCAGATCAGGGGCAACCGGGTCGAACTGGGCGATGTGGAAAGCGTGTTGACCCGGCTTCCCGCGGTGGCGTCGGCCGCGGCCACCATCGTGCCGCGCGGCAGCGACAACGTACTGATGGCGGGGGTCGTGCTCGACGACACCGCGGCCCCGTTCGACGAGGACGCGGCGCTCGCCTTCTGCGCCGAGGAGCTGTCCGCCTACATGCGGCCGCGCCGGATCCGGCCCCTGGCCGACCTGCCCCTGACCGAGAACGGCAAGGTCGACCGGGCGCTGCTCGCACGCCTTGTGACCAGCGCCGTTCACGAGGGGCCCACTGACATCGATGCGACACCGAGGAGCCCCGCATGACGTACACCCTGTCCCTGGACCGCCGCGTACGGCTGGCGGACATCGAGTCGATCGCCGCCGCGCAGGGCCCCGGGCTGGCTGTGGACGGCGCCGTGCGCGAGCGGGTCGACGCCTCCCGGCGCACGCTGGAGAAGTTCGTGGAGGGCGGCCGGATCATCTACGGCGTCACCACCAGCATGGGCGGGTTCGTCGACTGGCTCGTCCCTGTTTCCATGGCACGCCAGTTGCAGGAGAACCTGCTCAACGCGGTGGCGACCAACGTGGGCGAGCGCCTGGACGACGTCACCGTCCGCGCGATCATGGTGTCCCGCATAGCGTCCCTGTCCCGCGGCAACTCGGCCATCTCCCTGGCCAACCTGGACAAGTTCATCGCGGTGGTGAACGCGGGAATCGTCCCCCTCGTACCGGAGAAGGGCTCGCTCGGCACCAGCGGCGACCTCGGCCCGCTCGCCGCCATCGCGCTGGTCTGCATAGGCCAGTGGAAGGCCCGGCTGGGCGGCGAGGTCCTGCCGGGTGCCGAGGCGCTGCGCCGAGCCGGCATCGAACCGATGGAGCTCAGCTACAAAGAGGGCCTCGCCCTCATCAACGGCACGTCGGGGATGGTCGGCCTCGGCTCCCTCAACGTGCAACGGGCGCGCCGGCTCATGCAGTCGTACCTGCTCGTCTCCGCGCTCTCCGTGGAGGCGCTGGGAGGCAAGACCAAGCCGTTCGACCCGCGGGTCCACGCGCTCAAGCCGCATCGCGGCCAGCAGGAGGTCGCGGACTTCCTGTGGCGGACGCTGGGCGACTCCCGGCTCGCGGTCGACGAACTCGACATCGAGCAGTTGCTCGCGGACGAGATCGCGGACACCGCGAAGGCCGGGTCCCAGTCGATCGAGGACGCCTACTCCGTGCGGTGCACGCCCCAGATCCTCGGACCGGTCCTGGACAGTCTGGCCACGATCGAGCGCACCGTCGAGGACGAGCTGAACTCCTCCAACGACAATCCGCTCGTCAACCCCGACGAGGCGGAGGTCTTCCACAACGGGCACTTCCACGGTCAGTACGTGTCCATGGCGATGGACCATCTGGTGATCGCCATGACGACCCTGATGAACCTCTCCAACCGCCGGATCGACCGGTACCTGGACAAGAGCAACAGCAACGGCCTGCCGCCCTTCCTGTGCCGGGAGGACCCGGGTCTGCGCCTCGGCTTGATGGGCGGGCAGTTCATGACCGCGTCACTGACCGCGGAGACCCGGGCGATGGCGATGCCCATGTCCATCCAGTCCCTGACCAGCACCGCGGACTTCCAGGACATCGTCTCGTTCGGCTTCGTCGCGGCCCGCCGCGCCCGGGAGGTGCTGGACAACGTGGCCCACGTGGTGGCGTTCGAGCTCCTGTGCGCCTGCCAGGCCATCGACATCCGCGGCACCGACGGCCTGTCCTCGGCCACCCGCGTCCTGTACGAGCGGACCCGGGAGCTGATCCCGTACCTCGACCACGACTTCACGACCACCGAGTACGTGGAGGAGCTCGCCCAACGGCTGCTGACGCACCCGGACCTGGGCTGAGGACCATCGTGCCCGTCTCAGCGCCGAAAGCGACCATGTCCGCCCTGCCCGTGCCCTTGGCGTGGAGCGAGCGGGCGTCCGACGGCACACACGGCGTCCTGCGGCTCGCGGTGGATCTCGGCGCCGAGCACATGGCCGGCCACTACCCCGGCTACCCGATTCTGCCGGGAGTGGTCGTCATGGACTGGGTGCTGCAGGCCGTCGACAGCCTGCACGGCGGCGGCCTGCGGCTGCGCCGCATCGACCGGGCACGCTTCGTGCGGCCCCTGCTCCCCGGCGACGTACTGGAACTCACCGTCCGGATACGCCCCCGCGAACCGGACCGTGCGGGGACCGATGACGCGGGGATCGTCGCCGAGGCCCGGATCGTGCGCTCGGACCGCCGGCCGGCCGTCGAACTCGACGCCACCTTCGAACCGTTGGTGACCCATGCTTGACCATGCGCAGGTGCGCGGCCTGCTGCGGCAGCGCCCGCCGATGATCCTGCTCGACACCGTCGGGCAGGTCTCGCCGACCTCGCTCGTCGCCACGAAGGCGATCACCGGTTCCGAAGGCTGTTACCGGGACCTCGCGCACGGCATGCCCCTGACCGGCTTCGCGTACCCGCAGGCGCTCATGGTGGAGTCGTTCGGTCAGGCGTGCTCCGTGCTGTGGACGTCGGCCGGTCTCGGCCCGCCGGACCGCATCCCCGTGCTGGTGGCGGTGAGCGACCTGGCGTTCCACTCGTCGCCGCTGCCGGGTGACGTCCTGGAACACCAGGTCCGGCTCGTGCACAGCTCCAGCACCGCCTGCGAGTTCACGGGCCGGTCCCATGTGCGGGGCGACACCGTGCTCGACATCGGCTCCCTGCTGGTCGCCTCGCTGCCCGGCCCCTCCCCCGCCTGAGACCGCGCCCCGAACCCCACGACCGACCCCGACCGAAAGACGGAACATGCAGGACATCGACCACTCGGCCGTACACATCCGATCGATCGTCGCCGGCGTTCTGGACCTGGATCCGGACGGCATCGAGGACGACCAGGACTTCATCGACTTCTACCGGGCGGACTCCCTCAACCTGATCGAGGTCGTCGCCCAGGTCGAGAAGCACTACCAAGTGGAGCTGCCCCTGCAGGAGTTGCACCGCGCGCGCTCCGTCAACGGCCTGCGGGCCCTGCTCGTCAGGCTGAAGCTGCTGACCGGGCTGAAGCAGATCTGCAACCACCCGGCGCAGTTCCTCAAGGAGGACGATCCGAGGCTCACGGGACGCTCGGGGAAGCTG
>NZ_JBSFHY010000053.1:0-52459 GCF_053597295.1 Streptomyces sp. NPDC001450 | reverse complement strand
GTGACCGGCGAGTGTCCCAAGGCCCTGTGGCACCACCCTGTGCCCTGACAACCGGCGCCCGTCGGAGACGGTCTCGAAGCAGTCCGCGCCCTCGGGCCGTGCATGTGGCAATTCGTCAGCGGGGCTTGCACACAAACCTGAGGTGTAGCTTGACGAGGATGGGGGAGTCATCGCCACCGCCCTCCGCGGTGCCGGAGCCCGTGGCGCAGTCGAATACTCCACTGCCCCCTGTGACGATGAGGGGTGTTGTCTGCTGGTTGTTGCCCGGCTGAGCGAACTGAACGCCCACCTGCCCTTGCCCATTGGACAGTCGAAAGGTGTAGATTCCTTCACCTGGCCCTGCGGTGAAGTTCGACATAATTCCGGTCACGGTTCCGATCGCGGCCCCGTTCTGAGACGCGTCCAGGCTCTGGATCGTTACCGAGCCGGTCTTCCCCGGAAGGGAATCTTCCTGTGCGGCCCGAAGCTCGAACTGCAGGAGGCAGTCCTGCTCATTCGACCGATTGGAAATATCGCAGGGGCGATCATTGTCCGGGTGACGTTGCGCGGCAGCCGCGGGGGTAGCGAGAGAGAAAGCGGCAGCCAGCGTGGCAGCCCAGACGACTGTCTTTCGCACCTTTGAGATCCTTTCCTGAGCGGCGAAATCATGCAGGATTACGTGATGCGGCATACCCGCTGCCGACCCGCCGCATCGGCCTCGGACAAGGAGTTCACCCGCACGTCGCTACTGCAGGCTGTTTCGTCGGTCGGAACTTTCGGAGCGGACCGGCCTGCCGAAGCCGACGGTGCAGCTGCCCTCCCGTATCGGCGGCAGCCTCCCGCTGACCTGCACCGGCGTGGGGCAAGGCCCTGCTGGCCTTCTCCGGCTCCGCACTGAAAAGGGGGCGGTCCCAGATGTGGGACCGCCCCGTGGCCGGGTCAGCGGGTGGCGAGCAGTTCGAGGGTGTCGATCACCCGGTTCGAGAAGCCCCACTCGTTGTCGTACCAGGCGACCACCTTGATGTGGCGGCCGTCGACGCGGGTGAGGGCCGAGTCGAAGATCGACGAGGCCGGGTTGCCCACGATGTCGGCCGACACCAGCGGGTCGTCCGAGTACTCGAGGACGCCGGCGAGCGGGCCCTCGGCCGCGGTGCGGTACGCCGCCAGCACGTCGTCGAGGGTCACGTCACGGGAGACCGTCGTGTTGAGCTCGACGATCGAGCCGACCGGAACCGGCACGCGGATCGAGTCGCCCGACAGCTTGCCGTCGAGGTTCGGCAGCACCAGGCCGATCGCCTTCGCGGCACCCGTCGTGGTCGGCACGATGTTGACCGCGGCGGCACGGGCACGGCGCGCGTCGCGGTGCGGACCGTCCTGCAGGTTCTGCTCCTGCGTGTAGGCGTGCACCGTGGTCATGAACCCGTGCTCGATGCCGGCGAGTACGTCGAGCACCGCGGCCAGCGGGGCGAGCGCGTTGGTCGTGCACGAGGCGTTCGAGACGATCGTGTGCAGGGCCGGGTCGTACGCGTCGGTGTTGACGCCGAACGCGAGCGTGACGTCGGCGCCGTCCGACGGCGCGCTGACGAGCACCTTCTTCGCGCCCGCGTCGAGGTGGGCGCGGGCGGCCTTCGCCGAGGTGAAACGGCCGGTCGACTCCAGGGCGATGTCGACACCGAGTTCGGCCCACGGCAGCCGACCCGGGTCGCGCTCGGCGAGCACCTTGATGCGACGGCCGTCCACGACGAGGGTGTCCCCGTCGACGGTCACCGGGCGGCCGAGCCGGCCGGCCGTCGTGTCGTAGGCGAGGAGCCGGGCGAGGGTGGCGGGCTCCGTGAGGTCGTTGACGGCGACGACCTCGAGATCGCTGTCGCGCTCCAGCAGCGCGCGCAGCACGTTGCGTCCGATGCGGCCGAATCCGTTGATGGCGATGCGAGTCATCAGTCATGTCCCTTCGGTTCGCCACCAGGGTCTCGGTACGCGGCCGACCGGGACAGCGGCGCGATCGCCATGGTTCGAAAGGATCGCGCCAGGTGGTGATCGACTACTCGCCCTTGGTGAAGGTGCGCCGGTACTCGCTCGGCGTGGTGCCGAGGATGCGCTGGAAGTGCAGCCGCAGATTCGCGCCGGTGCCGAGACCGACATCGGCGGCGATCTTCTCCACGCTCCGCTCCGAACGTTCCAGCAGCTCACGGGCCAGGTCGATCCGGGCGCGCATGACCCACTGCATGGGCGTGTACCCGGTGTCCTCGGCGAAGCGCCGGGAGAAGGTGCGCGGCGAGACCGCCGCGTGCCGGGCGAGCGCCTCCAGGGTGAGCGGCTCGGCGAGCCGGTGCAGCGCCCACTCGCGGGTGGCGGCGAACCGCTCGCCGAGGGGCTCGGGCACACTGCGCGGCACGTACTGCGCCTGACCGCCGCTGCGGTAGGGGGCCGCGACCAGGCGCCGGGCCGCGTGGTTCGAGGCGGCCACACCGAGGTCGCCGCGCAGCATGTGCAGGCACAGGTCGATCCCGGAGGCGGCCCCGGCCGACGTGAGTACGCTGCCCTCGTCGACGAACAGCACGTTCTCGTCGACCCGGACGAGCGGATGCCTCGCCGCGAGCGCCCGTGCGTAGTGCCAGTGCGTCGTGGCGCGCTTGCCGTCGAGCAGGCCCGTGGCGGCGAGCGCGAAGGCTCCCGTCGAGATGGCGGCGAGCCGCGCGCCGCGCTCGTGGGCGGCGATCAGCCCCTCGACGACCGTCCGCGGGGGGTCTTCGCGGTCCGGGAACCGGTAGCCGGGGATGAACACGATGTCGGCCCACCCGAGCGCGTCGAGGCCGTGGGCGGCGTGGTACGACAGACCGTCGCCGCCGGCCACCAGACCCGGCGCCGCGCCGCACACCCGCACCTCGTACGGCATGCTCGCGCGGGTCGTGAACACCTGCGCCGGAATGCCGACGTCGAGCGGCTTCGCACCCTCGAGGACGAGGACGGCGACGCGACGCAGGCGGGAGACAGGCACGATGACCAGGGTAATCGCTCGCGCGCCACCGGTTCCCGGAGCGAAGGAGTCGTCAGGCGTCGGGGGCGAAGGGGATTCCGGACGGCATGGAGTGCGCCAGCGCGTACGGGAAGTCGCCGTCCTTGATCTTGATGGTGGCGGTGCCGAAGTCGGCGCTCAATAGCTTGTCGCGGTAGCCCGCCGGGCGGGGGAGGAACCAGCCGCCGGTCACGTTCTCCGGAGGCTCGTCGCCGGTGTTGGCGAAGCGGAAGTCGTGGGTGGACGCTCCGTCCTTGTGGTAGACGATCTTCGGGTGCGTCGCCTGGTCCTTCTCGAAGTAGCTGGCGTACATCACCGCGCACCAGCCTTTGTTGCACTTCTCGCGTGAGTAGGTGTTGGCGTCGGCCAGTTGGGCGTAGGTCGTAGGCGGGGGAGAAGGTCTGTTCCAGGCCGTCGGCGTTCTGCGGCGCTCGCCGGCACCGCCACGACGAGCCTCAGCGCGCCGAGTGCGCCCACGCGAGTTGACGAACACTCGGCTGCGGCTGAGCCGGGACGTGTCCGTCAGCCCGTCGGGTGGGAACCCGGCGTGTGGCCGAACGTGCGCCGGAAGACGTCGATGAACGCGCTGGCCGACGACCAGCCGCACAGATGCGCCACCGTGGTCACCGGCGTCTTCTCGGCCAGCAGGACCAGCGCGTGGTGCAGCCGCAGCTGGGTGCGCCACTGCGGGAACGTCATGCCGAGGTCGCTGCGGAACAGCCGGGACAGGGTGCGGTCGCTCGCCCCGACCTCCCGCCCCAGCTCGGTGAGGGTGCGGCTGTCGGACGGGTCGGCGCGCAGAAGGTCGCAGAGCGTCCGCAGCACCGGCGAGGCCGGCGCCGGCAGGTGCAGCGGCTGCTGGGGCGAAGCGCGCAGCTGGTCGAGCAACACCGCGCGCAGCCGGGCCCGTTCGGGGCTGTCGTCGTCCGGGGTGCGGGTGTAGGCGACGATCAGTTCGCGCAGCAGCGGGCCCACGGCGAGCACGGTCGGGGTGTCCAGGGCGAGCGGGTTCTCGGTCGCGGGCAGTCCCACCAGGTGCAGTTCGAGTTCGCCGTGGGCCTGGTGGGCGTGCACGGTACCGGCCGGCACCCAGATGGCGCGGGTGCCCGGGGCGATCCAGGAACCGGCGCCGGTGGTGACGGCCAGTACTCCCCGTCCGGCGTAGACGATCTGGTGGTCGTCGTGCCGGTGGGCGTCTATGGCGGCGCCGGGCGCCAGCCGCCGGGTGCGGGTGGGGGCGATCGGCTCGTGGCGGATCTTCGTCATCGGTTGGCAGGTTATCGGAAGCCCGACACGGCACCGGTCGCGGATCCTGACTCGGTGCCAAGGAATGCATCGATCACTCTGCTGTCCGTCGGGCACGCCTGCGTCGACATCTACCAGGGCGCGGTGGCCTCCCTCGTCCCGTTCTTCGTCGCCGAGCGCGCCTACGGCTATGCCGCCGTCTCCGGCATCGTGTTGGCGGCGTCCCTGCTGTCGTCGGTGGCGCAGCCGCTGTTCGGTCTCCTCACCGACCGCTGGGCGGTGCCCTGGCTGCTGCCGGTCAGCACGCTGCTGGGCGGACTGGGCATCGCCGTGAGCGGACCGGTCGGCTCGTACGGGCTCACCCTGATGTTCATGGCGGTGTCCGGTATCGGCGTGGCCGCCTACCACCCCGAGTCCGCCCGCATCGCGCGGCTCGCGAGCCGGGGCAGCCACAGCGCCATGAGCTGGTTCTCGCTGGGCGGCAACCTCGGTTTCGCGCTGGCTCCGCTCCTGGTCTCCGCCGTCGTTGCCGCCGGCGGACTGCGTCTGACGCCGTTGCTGGTGCTGCCGGCACTCGTCGGCACCCTGCTGTGCCTGCCCGTGCTGCGCGCACTGCGGCAGCAGCCGTACGCCGGCACCGGTACGGCGCTCGCGGCCCGGGGTGACGACAGGGCGGCGTTCGTCAAGTTGTCCCTGGCTGTGGTGTGCCGCTCGATCGTCTTCGTCGGACTGAGCACCTTCATCTCGCTGTACGCCAAGGAGCGCCTGGGCGGCAGCACCGCGGCGGGCACCGCGGCGCTGTTCGTGCTCTACCTCGGCGGCGCGGTGGGCTCCGTGCTCGGCGGCGCGCTGGCCAACCGCTGGGGTCGGGTGACGGCCGCCCGCCGGTCGTACCTGGTCTCGGCCGCGGCGGTCGCGGGCGTGGTGTTCGTGCCGGGCCCGGCCCTGTACCTGTTCGTGGCGCTGACCTCGGCCGGCCTGTACGTACCGTTCTCGCTCCAGGTGACGCTCGGCCAGGACTACCTTCCCTCGCGGGTGGGCACCGCCAGCGGGATCACCCTCGGCCTGACGGTCAGCATCGGCGGCCTGGCCAGCCCCCTCATCGGCCACCTCGCCGATGCGACCTCCCTGCGGACCGCGCTGGCACCCCTGATCCTCATGCCGGCGCTGAGCTGGGTCCTGTTCCGCGCCCTGCCCGAACCCGACTCCGTGCCGCCCGGCCCAACCACCGCCGACCGGGGGCGACTTGCTCGCAGGGCACGACGGAGTGACCCCATGCGATGATCACGGAGCACACCGGCTGAGGATCCCTGCGTACGGAAGGAGCACATCATGGCGACCGAGGCGGCCCAGGCCACGGCCGACCCGGAGCACGCCCGCATCCCCGGCACCCCCGCCGGGGGCACGGTCATCCTGCTCAACGGCACGTCCAGCTCCGGCAAGTCCAGCATCGCCCGGGCGCTCCTCGACCTGCTCGACGGCACGTGGTTCCACATGCCCGTCGACGCGTTCCACTCCATGCGCTGCGACAAGCCCATAGCCGACGGGGACCTCCAGGCCGAGATCGACCGCACCGCCAAGGGCTTCCACCGTGCCGTCGCCGGGATGGCCGCGGGCGGCAACAACGTGGTCGTGGACCATCCGCTCTCCCGCCGCTGGCGGCTGCTCGACCTCCTCGATCTGCTGGTGCCCGAGGAGACCGTCCTGATCGGGGTCCGCTGCCCGCTGCCCGAACTGGAACGCCGCGAGCGCGAACGGGGCGACCGGCAGCCGGGGCTGGCCGCCATGCAGTACGACCAGGTGCACTCGCACGGCGTCCACGACCTCGACGTGGACACCAGCCTGCTCTCCCCGGAGGAATGCGCCCTGCGCATCCGCGACTTCCTGCCGGCCCGACCGCGGCCCACCGCCTTCGAGCAGCTCCGCACGACCCTGCGGGATCCGGCCTGACACGGGCCGGAGTCACGGCGGGGCGTCAGGAGATGGCCCGGAGCCGGCCGTGCGCCCGCTCGCGGAGGCGGTCGACGGCCTGGGTCGTCGCCTCGTCCGCGGGAAGGAAGACGACCAGTTGCTGTGCGTCCGAGGAGAGGTCGAGCGTCTCGCGGAACAGTCGGAGTGCGCACCCGGAGGGGTGGCGGAGCCGGAGGACCCCTCGTTCCGGGACCACGTGGCGGTTCAGCCGCCGGGTGAAGTCGGGGCCCGCGACGGGCGCGAGTTCCGCGGTGAGCCACTCGGTGGTCTCGATGCCCGGACCGAGCCACAGGTCGAAGGCCTGCTCGTCCGCGACGTCGTCCCAGTCCACGAAGAACGACCGGGCGCGGGAGTCGGTGAAGACGTAGCGGGTGAGGTTCGGCGCCTCGGCGTCGAGCAGCCCGCCCGCGCTCGTCACCGCCTCGAACGCGCTGGTGTGGGCGAGGATGTCGCCGAGCCGGTTGGTCACCATGGCGATGCCCGGCTCGAGCAGACGGAGCGTCTGAAGGACGGCCGCTCGTACGTCCCGGCACGCCGGAGCGGGCCGTAGGGCGTGGGCGGAGCACTCGCCGCCGGTGATCTTCGCGAGGTAGCGCAGGTGGCTGCGCTCGGCGGGGTCGAGGCTGAGGGCGTCGGCGAGAGCGTTCACCACCGCCACCGAGGGATTGCGGTCGCGGCCCTGCTCGATGCGGGTCAGGTACTCGACGCTGATCCCGGCCCGCGTGGCGAGATCCAGCCGCCGCAGCCCCGGTGACCTGCGGCGGCCGCGGTCCGGCAGCCCCAGTGACTCCGGTTGGATGCTGTCGCGCTTGGCCCGGACGAAGTCCCCCAGTGGCGTTCCCATGCCCCGAGGATAGGGCGCGCCCCGCTGCTCAGCGTGGCCCTGCGGGGGCCAGCCTGAGCAGGGTCTGGCTGCGGTGGTGAGGCCGGGCCGATCGTGGTGGGCATGGAGAACACACACAAGCTCGTGATCATCGTCGGCAGCGTCCGCGACGGACGCTTCGGTCCGGTCGCGGCGTCCTGGGTCGCCGAACAGGCGCGTCAGCACGGGGGTTTCGACGTGGACGTCGTCGATCTCGCCGAGATCGACATCCCGCTGTCCCTGCCCGCGGCATCGCCGAAGCACGCCGGCGACGACTACCCCCGTCCGGCCGGGATGGCGGCGCTCACCTCGGCGCTGGCGGACGCCGACGCGTTCCTCGTGGTCACGCCGGAGTACAACCACAGCTACCCCGCCTCGCTGAAGGCGGCCATCGACTGGCACTTCTCCCAGTGGACGGCCAAGCCCGTCGCCTTCGTCAGCTACGGCGGCGCGGCAGGCGGCCGGCACGCGGTCCTGCACCTGGAGAACGTCCTGACCGAGCTGCACGCGGTGACGATCCGCGACGGTCTCGCCTTCCCGAACTACTTCACCGCCTGGGAGGAGGGCCGTCCACTCGACCCCGAGGCCCCCGGGTACGCCAAGACGCTGCTCGACCAGCTGGCCTGGTGGGCGGGCGCGCTCCGGTCGGCACGCGAGGCGGCGCCCTACCCGGCGTGATACCTCAGCTCGTCACCTGGCGCTCCGTCATATTCACCTGTGCCACGACGCCTTGGTCCAGCGCGGCTGTGAGCCGGAACAGGGCGCCGGCGAGAGTTCCGTCGTCGTCGATGGCGGTGAGCAGGCGGGCCTCCTCCGTGGCGACCCGGTGGGCCGCGCGGTCATGAAGGATGCGACCGCGGGCCGAGAGGTGCAGCAGGACGCGCCGGCGGTCGGCCGGGTCGGGGCGGCGGTGGACGAGGTTGTCGGCGACCATACGATCCACAAGCTTGGTGAGGCTCGGGGCCGGCATGAGTGCGTGGTCGGCGATCTCCGTCATCGGGTGGCCCCGGCCGTCGGCCGTCAGGGACAGCACGCGCCACCGCTCCAGGGAACAGCCCTCCTCGGCGAGCAGGGCGGCCAGGCGCCGGGCCAGCCGCCGCTCGGCGTGGCTCAGCAGGTGGGCGAGGTCCGGCGACGGGTCCGAAGGCATTGCCGGTGTCCTTCCGGTCGGTCTACTGTGCGGGCAGATTACGGGCCTCCGCGAGGGTGCCGGGGCCGGGGGAGGCGATGTGCGTCCTCCACCAGCCCTCGGGGAGGTCGATGTCATGGGTTCCAGGCCGTCGTGGCGCACCGGGAGCGCGGAGGACACGCTCACCGTCTGCCTCGTCGTGCCGCTGCGCGGCCCCGCGGGCATCTTCGGGCCGTCGTGCGAGACGTCGGCGCTGCTGGCCGTCGACGAACTCAACGCGGCGGGCGGCATCCTGGGCCGGGAGGTTCGGCTCCTCGTGGTGGACGGCGGGGCACCGCCACGGCACGTGGCGGCCGAGGTCGAGGCGTTGGTGTCGCTGGGCGCGGTCGACGCGGTGGTGGGCTGGCACATCTCCGCGGTCCGCCGCGCACTCGCGCCCCGCATCGCCGACCGGGTCCCCTACGTCTACACCGCGCAGTACGAGGGCGGCGAGCACACGCCCGGGGTGTTCCTGACGGGGGAGACCGACACCGCCCAACTGCTGCCGTCCATGCGGCTGTTGGCCGAGGCGACGGGCGCGCGGCGCTGGTGCACCGTGGGCAACGACTACGTCTGGCCCCGGGTGACGGCGCGCGCGGCACGGCGCTGTGCCCGCGCCGTCGGAGGCCGGGTGCTCGCGGAGGCCTTCGTACCGCTGGGCACCGAGGAGTTCGGGCCGGTGCTGCGCCGCATCGAGCGGTGCGCGGCGGACGCGGTACTGATGCTGCTGGTCGGAGAGGACGCGGTGCGCTTCAGCCGGGCCTTCGCCTCCTACGGGCTTCCCGCCCGCTGCCAGCGGCTCAGCACGCACCTGGACGAGAACATGCTCCTGGCGGCGGGCGCCGACGCCACCGAGGGGCTGTGGGCGGCGGCCGGCTTCTTCGAGACGCTGGCCACCGCGGAGAGCCTGGACTTCGGGCGGCGCTACGCACGGCGGTTCGGGGTGGAGGCGCCGGTGGTCGGCAGCCTCGGCGAGTCGTGCTTCGAGGGGCTCCGACTGCTCGCCGCCCTGGCGGCACGGGCCCGGACGCTGGACGTACGGGCGATGCGCGCGGCAGCTGACGAGGTCGCCTACGAGGGCCCGCGCGGTCCCGTGCGGCTGCGCGGCAACCACCTCGAGCAGCGGCTCTACCTGGCCAGAGCGGACGCCTTCGCCTTCGACGTCGTCGCCCAACTCTGACTCCCCTCGGCTGTCCGTGGACACTACCCCGAGCAGAAATACTTTCGTCAGGAAGTATCAAGGCTTTTAAAGGCCTCGAAACTGGCGGGAAACACGTCGGCGCCAACCTTCCCTCGAACCGCCCCAGCGGAAGAACTGCCCCTGCGGAAGAGGGAAGAGCCGTGACGGAGACCATCGACAAGCAGGCACCACCAGCCCCGCCCGGCAGCCGTACCTACAACGGCTGGACCCAGAACGACACGCTCGAGGACTACTCGCTGCGCTACGCGCCCAAGTCCTTCCGCCGCTGGACGCCGTACGTGGTGGCCACGACAGCACTGGGCGGCATCGCCTATCTCGCGGACTTCGCCATCGGCGGCTCCATCGCCCTCTCCCACGGCTTCTCCAGCGCCATGGTGGCGATCCTGGCGGCGGCCGTGGTCATCTTCCTCACCGGCATACCGATCTCGTACTACTCGGCCAAGTACTCCATCGACATGGACCTGTTGACCCGCGGTGCGGGCTTCGGCTACCTGGGCTCGACCCTCACCTCGGTGATCTACGCCAGCTTCACCTTCATCTTCTTCGCCCTCGAAGGGTCGATCATGGCGCAGGCCCTGGAGCTGGGCCTGCACATCCCGCTGGCCGTCGGGTACGTCATCTGCTCGCTGATCATCCTGCCGCTGGTCGTCTACGGCATGACCGCGCTGTCCAGGATGCAGGTGTGGACCCAGCCGGTCTGGCTGGTGCTGATGGTCGCGCCGTTCGTGTCCATCGCGATCCAGGAGCCCGGAAAGTTCTCGGAGTTCACCCACTTCGCGGGCGACTCGCCCACCGGGTCGAGCATCAGCATGCTCGGTGTCGGGGCGGGTGCGGGTGTCGCGCTGTCGCTGATCGCGCAGATCGGTGAACAGGTCGACTACCTGCGCTTCATGCCCGACAAGACGCCTGAGAACGGCAAGCGGTGGTGGGCCGCGGTGCTGGGCGCCGGGCCCGGGTGGGTGGTCCTGGGCGCGCTGAAGCAGATCGGCGGCGCCTTCCTGGCCTTCTTCATCGCCGGCAGCGTCGGGCTGTCCAAGGCCAACGAGCCGATCCAGCAGTACGTCCACGGGTTCGGGACCTTCGCCGCTCCCGTCGCGCTGGGCCTGGCCACGTTCTTCGTCATCCTCTCCCAGATAAAGATCAACTCCACCAACGCTTACTCCGGTTCGCTGTCCTGGTCCAACTTCTTTTCCCGGCTGACGCACCGTCACCCGGGCCGCGTGGTCTACATCTTCCTCAACGTCGGCATCGCGCTGGCCCTCATGGAGGGCGGGGTCTTCGGCTTCCTCAACACCGTCCTCGGGTTCTACTCCAACGTGGCCATCGCCTGGATCGGCGCGGTCGTCGCCGACCTGGTGATCAACAAGCCGCTGAAGCTGAGTCCTTCGTACATCGAGTTCAAGCGGGCCCACCTCTACCACTTCAACCCGGTCGGCTTCGGCTCGATGCTGATCGCCTCCGCGGTGTCCATCGCCGCCTACTTCGAGGCGTTCGGCGCGTACGGCAAGGCGTTCTCGCCGTTCATCGCGCTGTTCCTGGCGATGGTGCTCTCGCCGTTGTTCGCGGTGCTCACGAAGGGGCGCTACTACATCGCCCGCGTCGACGACCTGGACGAACCGCTGCTGGGCGCCGACGGACTGCCCTCGGCGGCCACGCTGACCTGTTCGGTGTGCACGACCGAGTTCGAGCGGCCGGACATGGCGGGCTGCCCCTTCCACCAGGGCGCGATCTGCTCGCTGTGCTGCAGCCTGGAGAAGGACTGCCACGACTCCTGCAAGAGCGCGGGCCCGTCGGGACCGGTCGACCTGGCCATGCCCGCCGTGCGCTCGGGCAGCGGCAACGGTCCGTCTCCTGCATGAGGTCGATGAAGCCCCGGCACACCGTGGCCGCGCGTCGTGCGGTCGGTTCAACCGAACGGTTGAACCGGCCGTCCCGTCCCGCTGCGGCTTCCCTTGCGCCCCGCCACGCACCGACCTAGCCTCGACCGGACACGTCTGGACAGGCAGGACAGGTTGGTCGGCGATGACGCATCCGCAGGACTCCCTCGGCAGCAGATCCACCGGCCGGCAGATCCAGTTGGAGACGCACGGACTCGACGTGATCGGGGACGCGGAGCGCAAGGGCACCCCGCGCACGCTGTTCTGGCCCTGGTTCGGTGCGAACGTCTCGGTTCTGGGCCTCAGTTACGGTGCCTTCGCCCTCGGCTTCGGTATCTCCTTCTGGCAGGCCCTCGCCGCCGGCGTGCTCGGCATCGTCGTCTCGTTCCTGCTCTGCGGCTTCATCGCGGTCGCCGGCAAGCGTGGTTCGGCGCCCACGATGGTGCTCAGCCGGGCCGCCTACGGAGTGCGCGGCAACCGCCTGCCGTCCGTGATCTCCTGGATGCTCACCGTCGGCTGGGAGACCGTCCTCACCGCCCTCGCCACCATGGCCACCGCCACCGTCTTCAGCCGGCTGGGCTGGGGCGGCGGCACGGAGACCAAGGTGGTCGCCCTCGTCGTGGTGGCCGCGCTGACCGTGGTCGGCGGCGTCATGGGCTTCGACCTGATCATGCGTCTGCAGACCTGGATCACCGTGATCACGGGCGTGCTCACCGTCGTCTACGTCGGCCTGGTCGCCGACCACATCCACTGGAGCACGGTCAGCGCGATCCCGGCGGGCTCCGCCCAGGAGTTCATCGGCGCGCTGGTCTTCATGATGACCGGCTTCGGGCTCGGCTGGGTCAACGCCGCAGCGGACTACTCCCGCTATCTGCCCCGCGGTTCGTCCAGCCGGGGCGTGATCGGCTGGACCACCTTCGGCGCCTCCGCCGCCCCGCTGCTCCTGCTGGTCTTCGGCCTCCTGCTGGCCGGCTCGTCCGCCACGCTGAGCAAGGCGATCGCGGCCGACCCGATCGGCGCGCTGACCACGATCCTGCCGACCTGGTTCCTGGTGCCGTTCGCGGTGGTCGCCGTCCTCGGTCTGGTGGGCGGCGCCGTCCTCGACATCTACTCCTCCGGCCTGGCCCTGCTCTCCGCGGGCCTGCGCGTGCCCCGCTTTCTGGCCGCCCTCTTCGACGGCATCCTGATGATCGCCGGCTCCGTCTACGTCGTCTTCTTCGCCGACAGCTTCCTCGCCCAGTTCATGGGCTTCCTCACCACGCTCGGCGTGCCCATCGCCGCCTGGTGCGGCATCATGCTCGCCGACCTCGCGCTGCGCCGCCGCGACTACGGCGAGGGCGACCTGTACCGCCCGCACGGCCGCTACGGCGACATACCCCTGCTGCCGCTGCTGCTCACCCTCGGCGCCACCGCCGTCGGCTGGGGCCTGGTCACCAACACTTTCGCGAGCTGGCTGACCTGGCAGGGCTACCTCCTCGAGCCGCTCGGCCTGGGCGGCAGGACCGGCGCCTGGGCGTACGCCAACCTCGGCGTCCTGGTCGCCCTCGCGCTCGCCTTCCTCGGCACCCTGCTGCTGGGCCGGGACCGGGTGCGCGAGCAGGAGGCCCAGGCGCCGAGCCCGTCGCCGAACGAGGGGGTGTACAGCACATGACCTCCGCCCCCGGCCTGCTGGCCGTCATCGACATGCAGCGCGTCTTCGCCGACCCGGCCGGCCCCTGGGCCACCTCCCGTTTCGCCGACGCGGCCGCGGGCGTACGACGTCTGCTGCCGGCCTTCGGCGACCGTGTCGCCTTCACCCGCTTCCTGGCACCGGAGCAGCCCACCGGTGCCTGGCGCGCCTACTACGCCCGGTGGCCGTTCGCCCGCCAGCCGCCGGACGCCGAACTGTGGGAACTGGTGGACGAGTTCGCCGATCACGCCGGCCACATCGTGGACGCCACCACCTTCGGCAAGTGGACCCCGGAACTCGCCGAGCGCGTCGGCCCGGACGGCCGCCTGGTCCTGGCCGGCGTCAGCACCGACTGCTGCGTGCTGTCCACCGCCCTGGCCGCCGCCGACGCCGGCACGGAGGTCCTGGTGGTCGCGGACGCCTGCGCGGGCGTGGACGACGACTCCCACGTCAAGACCCTGCAGGTGCTGGACCTCTACCGGCCGCTGATCCGGGTCACCACCATCGACGACCTGCTCGCCGAGGCCCGGCCGTGACCGGCGTCCCGCTCAAGCACCAGCGGGTCAGCCGGATCCTCGCCCGGGAGATCCGCAGCGGCCGCCGCCCGCCGGGGGAGCAGCTGCCCGGCGAACACGCCCTCGCCCAACGGTTCGGCGCCAGCCGTACGACGGTCCGCGCGGCCCTCGCCGAACTGACGGAGGAGGGGCTGATCACCACGCGCAGCGGCAAGGGCTCCTAGGTCCTCCGCGACGGCCGCCCGCCGGACGACCGGCTCGGCCGGGCCCGCGCGTCGGCCCGCCAGGGCGTCGGGAGCCGGCTGTGCACCCTCGCCGTACACGAGACGCACGACAGCGGCCTCGCCGGGGAACTCGGCCTGGAGAAGAACGCGTTCGTGTGCGTGCAGCGGACCCGGGAGCTGGTCGCGGACGGCACCGTGGTGTCGTACGAGCGCAGCTACCTGCCACCCGTGTCCGTGATCCGGGAGCTGCCCGCCCGGGGGCGCGGCCAGGACTCGCTCACCGAGGAGCTGCTGCGCGCCGTGCTACGGCCCGACCACGGAGAGCGGCGGGTCTCCACCCGCCCTCCCCGGAATCCGCACGCATGCCCCGGGCCGCACGGGGTACGCGAGCGGAGCACGCCCGGGCGCCTGCCCGCACGCGTGGCCGTACGACCGCCGCTACCTGGGGATCTGCCATGGAAACACCCGCACACGACGACCTTCCGACGCCGGCCCAGCAGGCGCTGGACGCGCTGGCCGTGAACGCCGAGGACCAAGCCGCCCTGGACACCCTCGCCCACAGCGACGTGCTCGTCCCCGTGCCGGACGACGCGGTGGACGGCGAGGACAACGACTCGACGATCGCCCTGCCCGTCATGGAACAGGCCGGGGGCGATCCCGTCGTCCCCGTGTTCACCTCGGAGGGAACGATGGCCGCCCTGCTGCCCTTCGTCTCCCGCTACCACCTGGTACCGCTCGGCACACTGGCCGCCCATTGGCCCGACGACGGCCTCTCCCTGGCCATAGACGGCAATTCGACCCACGGCCTGACCCTCACGTCACAGGGAGTACGGACGCTTCTGGCACGGTGAAACACAAGCAACACAAGGGGCGCGGGGATCCGCGCGACAAGCCACGAAGCACCCGCAGGCGCGCACGCACCCTGGGGCCCGCCCTCTCGCGCGCCAGAATAACCGCATGCAATGGATCTCCGGAGCAGCAGGCGGCCTGGTACTGGTGCTGGTCCTGACCAGCATCCTCCGCACCCTCGTGGTCCCCCGAGGCCTCTACTCCGCGCTGGTGTTCCGCCTGTGGTGGCTGCTGCGCAGGCTCCTCAGGCTCACCGCCCCGCGTGGCGGCTACCACGCCATCGATCGCGCCCAGACCTGGCTCGCCCCGCTGATGCTGATCGGCATGCTCGTCACCTGGCTCGGCGGGGCCCTGCTCGGCTTCGGCCTCCTGCTGTACGCGGCGTCCCCGCTGTCCTGGACGACCGCTTTCCGCGAGGCGGGATCCAGCCTGTTCACGCTCGGCTTCGCGAGCGACGCCCGGCTGAGACTGTCCGTGCTCGACTTCGTCGCCGCGGCCACCGGACCCGTCCTGATCGCCCTCCAGATCGCCTACCTGCCGACCCTCTACGCCGCCTACAACCGCCGCGAACTGGAGGTCACCCTGCTCCAGGCGCGGGCCGGCGAGCCCGCCTGGGGACCGGAGATCCTCGCCCGGCAGTGGCTGGTCGAGACCGAGACCGCGCTGCCCGCGCTGTACCGATCCTGGGAGCGCCTCGCCTCGGACATGGGTGAGAGCCACTCCACGTATCCGATCCTGCTGACCTTCCGCTCCCCGCGCCCGCACCGCAGCTGGCTGGTCGGGCTTGTCGCCGTCATGGACGCGGCGGCCCTGCAGCTCGCGCTGGACCCGCGGCTCGCCCCGCCGGAGGCCCGTCTGGTGCTGCGCGCCGGGTTCACCGCCCTACGCGACATCGCCCGGGTGGTGCGCATCCCCTTCGATCCGGATCCCTCGCCGGGCAGTCCGATCCGGCTGGCCTTCGAGGAGTTCGCCGAGGCGGTGGCCATGCTGGGGGCGGCCGGTTTCCGCGCGGAACGCAGCCCGAAGGAGGCCTGGCCGCACTTCCAGGGCTGGCGGGTCAACTACGAGACGGTCGCGTACGAGCTGTGCCGCCGCTGCGACGCGGTGCCGGGCCTGTGGACCGGCCCCCGCGACTTCTCCGGCGGGCCCATCCCGCCGCAGCGCCCGGTGGATCGGCGGCCCGGCGCAGGACGGCCGGAACTGCCCCCCGTCTCCGAGTAGTCACCCCGCCCTCCGGCGGGAAGATCCCACCGGAAGGCCTGCCGCACGCGAAGGAGCCGATGGTCGTGAGGGTCGTCCTGCTGGGTACCGCCGCCGGAGGCGGCTTCCCGCAGTGGAACTGCGCCTGCGCGCTGTGCGCGGCCGCCCGGGACGGGAAACTGCCCTCCCGGACCCAGGAGTGCGCCGCCGTCACCGGCAACGGCCGGGACTGGTGGCTGCTCAACGCGTCGCCCGATCTGCGCACCCAGCTCACCGCCGCCCCAGCCCTCCGGCCCGGTCCCGGGCCCCGGGACACCCCGCTGCGCGGGGTCCTGCTCACCGACGCGGAGGTGGACCACGTCACCGGTCTGACCGAGCTGCGCGGAGCGGCGGGCCTGAAGGTCTACGCGGCCCCGCCGGTCCGCGCCGTCCTCACTCCCGCCCGCGCCGCCCTGGACCGCTACGCCTCCTGGGAGTGGACCGACAGCCTGGCCGACGGCGGCTTCGTGCTGTCCGGCGGACTGGTCGTCACGGCCCATCCGGTGGGCACCAAGATCCCGAAGTACGTACCGGCACAGGCGCCCGAGACCGGCGGGCCCTGGGTGACGGCGTACCGCGTCGAGGACCTGGCCAGCGGGGGAGTGCTGGTGTACGCGCCCTGCGTCGGCGCCTGGAGCCCCGTCCTGGACGAGCTGTGCGCGTCGGCCGACTGCGTGCTGCTGGACGGCACCTTCTTCGCGGCCGACGAGATGGGCAGCGCGGTGCGGACCGGTGCCGGGCAGGCCGCCATGGGACACCTGCCGGTCACGGGTCCGCACGGCTCACTGGAGGCACTGGCCCGCCACCCCGGCCCGCGCCGGATCTACACCCACCTGAACAACACCAACCCGCTGCTCGACCCCGCCTCACGGGCACGCGCGCGCGTGGCCGAGCAGGGGGTCGAGGTCCTGCCGGACGGGGCGGAACTGACGCTCTAGCCGGCCCGTTCGGCCAGCATCCGCTCCAGCACGGCCCGCTGCAGTGGCAGTACCTCGGCGTACAGGGCGCGGCCCTTGTCCGTGAGCGCGACCCACACCCCGCGCCGGTCCTCCGCGCACACCGAGCGCTCGACCAGGCCCTCCTTCTCCAGGCGGCCGATCAGCCGGGACAGCGCGCTCTGGCTGAGATGGACCCGTCCGACCAGGTTCTGCACCCGGCACTGGTCGCCCTCCTCGGGCGCCGCGGTGGCGAGGATGTCCAGCACCTCGAAGTCGCTCGCGCCCAGCCCGTGCGGGTGCAGGGCACGGTCGATCTCGCACATCGTGTGCGCGTGGAGCGTGAGGATGTCCCGCCACCGCTCCTCGAGGCGGGCATCGGCCGTCTTGACTGCCATACCCGCACCGTAGCACCCATTCGGCCAATTATTGAGTGTGCAACTAGTGCGGGTGCAAGCACTCCTACGGGCCTCAGGCGGCCGGGTCCTGGAGGAGCCCCACCAGATTGCCGTCGGGGTCCTTCACCGAGGCGACCAGCCTGCCGTTGCCGACGTCCCGCACGTCCTGGAGCAGTTCCGCGCCCGCCGCCAGCAGCGCGGCGAGCCGCTCCCGGAGATCGGTGACATGCCAGAACGGCACCGGTCCGGTCAGCCCCTGCGCGTGCCCGTTCGGGTCGAGGCCGACGTCCTGTCCGGCGGCCTTGAATCCGACGTAGTAGGGCTCGTCGGCGAACGGCTCGACGCCCAGCAGGGCGGTGAACAGGGCCTTGGACCGGTCCTTGTCCTTGACGGGGTAGATGATCGTCTGCAGGCCGGCGGTCATGGAACTCACTCCTTCGAGGTGCGTGGGCCGACGGGCTTCCGTCGGTGCTCTCACGCTAGGGCGGGGGAGCCCGGCGCCGCTTCTCCGATCCTGACCGGTTGCGGCGGCGGGCTCCCCGGGCCGGGTGGTCACTCGCTGTGCAGCACCTCCGCGACGGTCAGGCGGGCGGCCCGCCGGGCCGGGACGAACGCGCCCAGGACCGCGATCACGAGCCCCGCCAGGGCCAGACCGGCCAACGTCGGGGTGTGCCAGACGTCCGTCATGTACGAGGGCAGGGTGATGTCGACTCCCGCCGCCATCCGCGGGATCACCAGCTCGTAGCTGACGATCCCCAGCGGGATCCCGAGCAGGGAGCCCACCGCGCCGAGCACGGCCATGGAGGTCATCGTCATCACCGTGACCTGGCGCGGGGTCATGCCGATCGACTTGAGCATGCCGAGGTCGCGGCGCCGGTCGTGGGTGTTGAGGACGGCCGTGTTGAACACGCCGAGCGAGGAGACCAGGGCCAGCATCAGGGTGAGCGCGGTCGCGGAGCCGACGATGGTGCGGGTGACGTTGTTCGGACCGCTCAGCTGGAGGGACAGACCCGGGTCGGCCGCCCGCGCCGCGCGCGCGTACGCCTGCTGATCGGCGCCCTCGCGGAGTCTGACGTGGTAGGCGATGGGTTTCACGTCCGGCATCAGGGCTGTGACCGTCGGCCAGGCGCCGACGACCAGCCGGTCGTCGTCCAGCATGGTCTCGCCGACGATGGTCAACCGCTCCTCGCGGCCGCCCTTGCGCAGTCGCAGGTGATCTCCGACGTGCGTGCCGGTCCGGTGCAGGAACGCCGTGCCGGCCACGACCTCCCCGGTGCGGTGCGTCCAGCGGCCCCGGATGAGGGTGCTGTCCAGGGGCACGTCCCCGCGTCGGCCCTCGAACATGACGACCTGGGTGGAGCCGACGAGTAGCGCCTCTTCGTCCGACCGCGCCGTGACCCGGGTCGCTCCCGGCAACGACTCCAGCATCGCCTGGAGCTGCCGGTCGCTGTGCACCGGCCGCACCTCCTTGCCGTGCCGGTGGTTGCCGACATACACGGTGACGTCGAACGCGCGCTGCCCCGCATGCCCGAAGTCGGTCAGCGTCGCCGCCAGACCGGTCGCGAACGTCACCGTCGTCACGCCGAGGGCCACGGCTGACAGCGTGAGCGCGCTGCGCGCCGGCCGGGCGAACGACAGCCCCACGCCCAGGCTCACCGACCGGGGCAACCGGGCACCCGCCAGGCGCCGTTGGATGCCCAGCGCCCGTCCGGCACGTGGCGCACTTCCCGCACTGATCGCCCGCGACGCCGACATCCGGCGCGCCCGCAGCGAGGGTCCCAGGGCCGCGAGCACGCACACGAGCGGCATGCCGAGCAGGGCGAGCGCGTTCACCCAGGGCTCGATACCGACGCTGTCGTGCAGCACCCCCGAGTTCGGCCCGGAGAACACGAACTGGAAGAAGGGGTGCGCCAGCAGGTTGCCGGCGAGTGTGCCGAGCGCACAGCCCAGGACGGACGGTACGGAGATCATCACGAGGTAGACGCCCAGCACCTGCCCCGGCGTGAACCCCAGCGCCTTGAGGATGCCGATGTGCCGGAACCCGGAGACCACCGCCCCGCCGACCACGTTGGCGACGATCAGCACCGCCACCAGGATGCCCAGGACACCGAACGCCATCAGGTACGGCGCGTACGCGCGCGCGGTGCTGCCGACTCGGTGCTTCAGTGCCAGATACGTCTCCGATCCGGCGAGGGCGCCCTTCGGCAGGTCCTCGGTCACGTCGGCCATTGCCGCGCGCAGCGCGCGCTCCGACGACGCGTCCCGGAACCGGAACAGCATCTGGGTGCCGGTCGGGTGCAGGGCAGTGATCTGGTCCGGGACGACCCAGGCGTCCGCCGTGTGACTCAGGTCGAAGGCGAACCCGACGATCGTGAGCGTGGGGCCCGACGGCACGCGGAACTTCTTGCCCATGTCGTCGGCGGTCCAGTCGGACTGCCGGTTCAGGACGATCTCCCCCGGCCGGGTGGGCCACCGGCCCGCCCACAGGTTCACCCGGTCCACCGGGCCACCGGGACCGGGCCTGCCTACGACCGTGATCTCGCCGCCGAGACCGAAGTCCCCCGCACCGCGCGGCAGGTCCACCGAGGCCTGCCGGAACGGTCCGGCCACCGCCTCGACCCCGGGCTGCCGGGCCGCGTGCGCCAGTTGGGCGTCCGACACCTCGGCCGAGTCGAACGCGGCGATGACATGCGGCCCGCGCTGTTTCCCGAAGACGTGGTCGAAGGGCGCGGACGCCCCGTCGACCAGGCCCAACGCGACCACCAGCGACCCCGTCGACACCAGCGTGACCAGCCAGATGACCAGCGTCTGAAGTCTGCGCCGGCGTACGGCCGCCCGCGCGGCCTTCCACACCGCCCTCATGCGGACGGCTCCAGGGTGTGCTCGCCGGTCACCCGGCCGTCGGCGACCTCCACCAGTCGGCTCGCGCAGCGCCGCGCGAGATGCTGGTCGTGCGTCACGATGACCAGGGTCTGGCCGATCTGGTTCAGGTCCAGCAGCAGATCCATCACCTGCTCCCCGGCCCTGCTGTCCAGCGCGCCGGTCGGCTCGTCGGCCAGCAGCAGCGCGGGACGGTTCATCAACGCCCTTGCCACGGCGACCCGTTGCCGCTCACCGCCGCTGAGCACCGCGGGGTAGGCGTTGCGGCGGTCGGCGATGCCGAGTTCCCCGAACAGCTCCAGCGCCCGCCGCCGGGCCTGCCGGGCCGGTGTCCCGGTCAACTGGGCGGCCAGGGCCACGTTGTCGAGCGCCGACAAATCGTCGATGAGGTTGAAGAACTGGAAGATCATGCCGATCCGGCGCCGCCGGTACAGCGCGAGCCCCTTCTCGCTCAACTCCCCGACGCTCTCGCCGTGTACGACGACCGTGCCGGCCGACGGCCGGTCGAGACCGGCGATCATGTTGAGCAGCGTGGACTTGCCGCATCCCGAGGGCCCCATCACCGCGACCGCCTCCCCGGCCCGGATCTCCAGCGAGACCCCGTCGAGGGCGACCGTCTCGCCGTACTCCTTGCGCACCCCGTCGAGCCGTACGACGGTGTCTCCCGTTCTCACCTCAGTGACCATGGACAGGACGCTAGAGGGCCGACGGGGACCTGGGCATCCCTCCCCGGATCGCACCCCGCGGCGGGACTCATCCCACAGATGCAGGGCGCTGAATCCACAGGTCGATGCGGATGTCAGTGCCGTCTGCGAGAGTTGGGCCATGGGGGAGTACGACGTGTTGGCGGCGGCGCTCGCGGTGGCGTGCGCGGCCGTCGTGATGCTGACGGTCGCATGGGCGCGCACTCGGCGCCGGTGGCAGGCCGCGGTCGGGGAGCGGGGCTGGCTGCTGGAGCGGGAGCGGGAGAGCGCCGCCGAGGCCGCGATCGCGGCCGAACGCGACCGGATCGCCCGCGAGTTGCACGACATCGTCAGCCACAACGTCAGCCTCATGGTCGTCCAGGCGAGCGCCGCCCGCGAGGTGCTCGGCACCATGCCCGACGAGGCCGCGACCGCCCTGCGCGCCGTCGAGGACGCCGGGCGGGGCGCCATGACCGACCTCAGACACCTGCTGGGGCTGCTGGCGCCCGCGCAGAACGGCGAGGACACCGACCCGGGCCCGGCCCGCGCCGACGTCCCCGGCACGCCCCTCGCCCCGCAGCCCGGCCTCGACCGGCTCGGTCATCTGGTGGACCGGATATCGTTCGCCGGCCTGCCGGTCGAGGTCCACATCTCGGGCGAGCCGCGCCCGCTGCCCCAGGGAGTCGACGTGACCGCCTACCGCATCATCCAGGAGGCCCTGACCAACGCGCTCCGGCACGGCGACGGCGGTAAGGCGGACGTGACCGTGCGCTACGCCGACCACGCCCTGCGCGTCGAGGTGCTCAACACCGGCCCCAGCGTGCTGACCGGCACCGGCCCGGCCGCACCGAAACCGCACGCGGCGGGCACCGGGCGCGGTCTGCTCGGACTGCGCGAGCGGGTCGCCGTCTACGGCGGGGACCTGGACGCCCGGCGCAGACTCGGCGGGGGCTACCGCGTCCGCGCCCGCATACCCCTGGACCGCCCGTGACGGCGCCGTCGCCCGAAGGGGCGCCCCGCGTCCTGATCGCCGACGACCAGACGCTCATCCGGACCGGCTTCCGGCTGATCCTCACGGCCCGGGGCATCGAGGTGGTGGGCGAGGCCGCCGACGGCGTCGAGGCGGTCGCCGCCGCCCGTGAACTCTCGCCGGACGTCGTGCTCATGGACATCCGGATGCCGACCATGGACGGCCTGGAGGCCACCTGGCGCATCCTGGAGCAGACCCCGGACTGCCGGGTGCTGATGCTGACCACCTTCGACCTGGACCGGTACGTGTACACGGCCCTGTCGCTCGGGGCCAGCGGCTTCCTGCTGAAGGACGTCACGCCGGAGCACCTGGCAGCGGCCGTACGACTCGTCGGCACCGGCGACGCCCTGCTGGCGCCGCAGATCACCCGGCGCCTGGTGGAGCGGTACGCGGCCGAGGCCGAGCGGACGGCCCAGGCCGTCCCCACCGACCTGGCCGCCCTCACACCCCGCGAACGGGAGGTGCTGGCCCTGATGGGACGCGGCCTGTCCAACACCGAACTGGCCGCCGAGCTGACCCTCAGCGAGGCCACGGTCAAGTCCCATGTGGCCCGGATCTTCGCCAAGCTGGGGCTGCGCGACCGCGCCCAGGCGGTCGTTCTCGCCTATGAGACGGGGCTGGTCAGACCCGGGAAGCGGTAGCGCTCCGCCGGAAGTGCCGGGATGCGCCGCTGGTCGGCCGCAGCGCCGTCGTGGCTGGTCGCGCAGTTCCCCGCGCCCCTTCGGGGCGCGGGGGCTCACGTCGACTCGCGGCGCACCAGTTCCGTCGGGAGGATCACCGCGGCCGGGTCCTCGCCGCCTATCTGGGCGAGCAGCACCCGCACCATCTCGGAGCTGATCCGGTCCCACGGCTGGCGGATGGTGGTGAGTGCCGGGGTGACGGCGGTCGCCGCGGGGGAGTCGTCGAAACCGCCGACAGCGATGTCCTCCGGCACCCGCCTGCCCGCCCGCTGCAGCACCGCCAGCACGCCCTGCGCCATCAGGTCGGAGGCGACGAACACGGCGTCCATGTCCGGGGCCTGCGCGAGCAGCCGCTCCGCGCCCGCCTCGCCGCTGGCCCGGCTGTAGTCGCCGGAGACGATCAGCCGCTCGTCCACCTCGACGCCCGCCTCGGCGAGCACCTCCTTGTACCCGGCGAGCCGCTCCACCCCGCCCGGGGTGTCCAGCGGGCCGGTGACCACACCGATCCGGCGGCGGCCCAGCGACAGCAGGTGCCGGACCATGTCCCGGGCGCCGTCGCGGTCGTCGGCGGCCACATAACTGACCTTCGAGCCGAGGCCGATCGGCTTGCCGCAGGCGACCAGAGGCACACCCGCCTCCCGCAGCTCCTCCGCGACCGGATCGCCGGAGTGGCTGGAGACCAGCAGCACCCCGTCGACGTGCCCGGCCGTGATGTAGCGCGCTATGCGCCGCCGTTCGTCCTTCGTGCCCGCCAGCATCAGCAGCAGCGGGATGTCGTGCGCGGCCAGCGCCTGGGTGCAACCGCTCAGCAGCACGTTGAAGTTGGGATCTTCGAAGAACCGCTCCTGCGGCTCGGTCAGCAGGAAGCCGACCGAGTCGGAGCGTCCCGTGATCAACGAGCGGGCGTGCCGGTTCACGACGTACCCGGTCCTGCGGATGGCGGCGTTGACCGCCTCCTGCGCGGCGGGACTGACGTAGTGCCCGCCGTTGAGCACGCGCGAGACGGTGCCCCGTGAGACCCCTGCCTCGCGCGCCACGTCGTGGATCGTCGGCGGTTTGCGCCGGCCCCCCGAATTGCTCATGGTCATGACTTTACGGCTCCGGAGAGGAGATCAAGGCTCCAGAACCGCTGGATGACCAGGAACAGCGCGATCAGCGGGAGGACCGCGAGGAACGCGCCCGTGATCACCAGCGTGTACAGCGCCGGGGTGTTGGAGCCCTGCTCCAGCAACGTGTACAGACCCAGCGTGAGCGGGAACCGCTCGTCGTCGCTGAGCATGATGAACGGCAGCAGGAAGTTGTTCCACACGGCCACGAACTGGAACAGGAACACCGTGACCATGCCGGGGATCATCATCGGCAGCGCGATCCGGGTGAAGATCCGCCACTCGCTCGCCCCGTCCATCCGCCCGGCCTCCACCACGTCGGCGGGGACGGCGGCGGCCGCGTAGATCCGGGACAGGTAGACGCCGTACGGGGAGAGGATCTGCGGCAGCAGCACGGACAGGTAGGAGTCCGTGAGGTTGGCCTTCGCCAGCAGCAGGTACTGCGGGATGGCGAGGATCACCGGCGGCATCAGGACGCCCGCGAGCAGGACGTTGAAGATCGTCTCCCGGCCCCGGAAGCGGTAGGTCGCGAGCGCGTAGCCGCTGAACGCCGAGACGACGGTCGACAGCAGGGCGCCGAGACCGGAGTACAGGGCGGAGTTGGCCATCCACTGCCAGTAGATGCCGCCGCGGTAGGCGTTGAGGTCGTTGATGTTGCCGGTGAAACCGGTGCCGGGCAGGAAGGTGAAGGTGGAGAACAGCTCGTGCCCGGACTTGGTGGACGCGATCACCACCCAGGCCACCGGCAACAGCGTGTACACCGCGCCGAACAGGAGCGTGACCGTCGGTATCAGCGCGATCCGGCGGCGCAGCGGCGGGCCCGAGGCCGAACCCGGAGTGACGCCCGCGGCCGGCTCCGTCTTGCTGAGGGCAAGAGAACTCATCGTGCGGCTCCTTGACTGGCGTCCCGCTTGTTCCGGCGGTTCGCCGCCCGCAGGAACCCGAAGGAGAGCACCAGGGTGGCGAGCGCGATCAGGGTCGCCTCGGCGGCGGCCGAGTAGATGTCGCCGCGGTGGAAGGCGTCCTGGTACACCTTCATCAGCGGGCTCCAGCTCGTGTTGACGGAGTTGGTCAGCGGCTTCAGGGTGGTCGGCTCGTTGAACACCTGGAGCGTCGCGATGATCGAGAAGAAGAAGGTCAGCACCAGCGAGGGCGCCACCATCGGGATCTTGATCCGCAGCGCGGTCTGCAGCGGGGTGGCGCCGTCCAGCTTCGCCGCCTCGTACACCTCGGCCGGGATGGACCGCAGCGAGGTGTAGATGACGATCATGTTGAAGCCGGTGCCGCCCCAGACCGCGATGTTCGACAGGGCGAGGTACAGCGGGCCGCCGTCGAGCAGGTCCGGCTGGGGCAGGCCCAGCTTGTCGAGCACGTAGTAGAACGGGCTGACGTCCGGCAGGTACAGGAAGCCCCACATCAGCGCGGCCACCACGCCGGGGACGGCGTACGGCAGGAAGATCGCGAGCCGGGTGAACGGGGCGAGCCGCACCCGGTCGGTGTCCAGCATCAGCGCGAACAGCAGCGCGAGGCCGAGCATCACCGGGACGACGATGCAGCCGTAGCCGAGCACGCGCAGCGCGCCGTGCAGCAGCTCGCTGTCCTGGAAGGCCTCGGTGTAGTTCTCGAAGCCGGCCCAGACCTCGTTGCGGGCGCCCGGGCCCAGGCCGAGGCCCGAGACGTGCACCTTGCGGAAGCTGAGCCAGACCGCGTAGCCGATGGGCAGCGCGAAGAAGAGCGCGAAGAGGATCGTGGCGGGGAGAAGGAAGACATAGGGGGCGCTTCGCGCTCGTTCGAGGGTGGTGGCGGGAGACGGGAGGGCGTACGGGGCCCCCTCGACCCCGTACGACTTCCGGCTTGCGGTGCTGGTCACTGAGAAACCCCGAAGCCCTGCTTCTTCATGTCGGCGACAGTGGCGTCCTGCATCTTGTCCAGGGCGGCGCCGAAGCCCGACTTGTTCTTCGCGGCGGCACCGAACGCGTCGTTGAAGGTCGCGTAGGCGACGTTCACGTTCGGGCCCCACGCAGACGGCGCCGTGGTCTTCGCGATGGCGGCGGCCTTGGTGTAGAAGTCCGGCTGGTTGGAGAAGAACGCCGGCGGGTTGGAGAAGGCGCCGCTGAGCTGGGCGGACGTGGAGGCCGGGTAGATGCCGCCCTGCTTCGCCAGCGCGTTCAGGGCGTCACCGTCGGTGTTCAGCCAGGCGGCGAACTTCGCGGCGGCGGCCTGGTGCTGGGAGTCGGTGGTGACGGCGGTGGAGGAGCCGCCCCAGCTGCCGGTGACGTCCTGGTCGAGCGACCACTGGGGGAGCGGGGCCATGGCCCACTTGCCCTTGGTGTCCGGCGCGGCCGTGGTCAGCGTGCCCGGCGCCCACACGGCGCTGACCCAGGCGATCTCCTTGCCGGTGTTGAGCGCCTTGTTCCAGGCCGGCTGGTACATCGGCTGGTTGTCGATGACACCTTCCTTGACCAGCCCACCCCAGAACTTGGCGACCTTCTGGGTGGCCGCGTCGTTGATGGCGACCTTCCACTTGTCGCCGGAAGTGGTCCACCACTTGGCGCCGGCCTGCTGGGCGAGACCGGCGAAGAGGCCGGAGTCGTTGGCGGAGAAGGTGGTCAGGGACTTGTCCGGCGCCTTCTTCTTCAGCGCGCGGGCAGTCTCGGCGAACTGCTCCCAGGTGGTGGGGACCTGGAGGCCGTACTTCTTGAACAGGTCCTCGCGGTAGTAGAACATCATCGGGCCGATGTCCTGCGGCACCGCGTACACCGCGTCCGTGCCCAGAGTGGTCTGCTGCCAGACGCCGTCGGCGAACTTGCTCCTGGCGTCGCCGACCTCCTTGGATATGTCGGCCAGCGCGTCGTTGCTGACCAAGGTCGGCAGCGCCTGGTACTCGGCCTGCACCAGGTCGGGCGCCTTCTTCGCCTTGTGCGCGGTGAGGATCTTGGTGACCAGGGTGTCGCCGGACGCCTGCTTCCTCACCGTGACGGTGATCTTGTCCTTCTTGCCCGGCCCCTTGTTCCACAGGTCGACGACCTTGTCCATGCCGGGTGTCCAGGTCCAGTACGTCAGTGAAACCGGGCCGGACTCGGCCTGGCTGTCGTCCCCGGAGCCGCAGGCGGTGAGGGCGGTGGCGCCCAGCGCGACGGCGACGGCGGATGTCACGAGGCGAAGGCGCTTCGTGTGCGGCATGGATCTCTCCCCTGACCTGGGTCCCCGCCTGCTGCGGGGACCTGCCATGCAGATGTGCACGTTCACATGACACGGGGTTGTTCGCATGCCGCAAACCCCCTGCCATGCTTCTGTGAGCGTTCACAGTAGAGAAACATCCCAGACACTTGTCAATGGTTGTTGCTGTGCGGTTATGTTGGGCTCGCACTACCGCCGCTGTGTGTGCACGTTCCCAAATGGTCGATTTCACGGGAGAGATCTATGCCGGACACCAGCCCCAGGGGCCTCACCGGGCTCGCCTTCGGTGGGGATTACAACCCCGAGCAGTGGCCGGAAAGCGTCTGGCAGGAGGACGTCCGGCTGATGCGTGAGGCCGGCGTCACGATGGTCAGCGTCGGGATCTTCTCCTGGGCCCTGCTGGAGCCCTCACCCGGTGAGTACGACTTCGGCTGGCTGGACCGGGTCATCGGCCTGCTGCACGACAACGGCATCCGCGTCGACCTGGGCACGCCCACCGTGGTGCCGCCCGCCTGGTTCTACCGGGAGCACCTTGAGGCGCTGCCGGTGACCGCGGAGGGCGTGCGCTACGAGTTCGGCTCGCGCGGCGCGATCTGCCACAGCAACGCCGCCTACCGCTCCGCCGCGGCGAGCATCACCACGAAGCTCGCCGAGCGCTACGGCGACCACCCCGCGCTCGCCCTGTGGCACGTGCACAACGAGTACGGCGTCCCCGTCTCGGCCTGTTACTGCGACTCCTGCGCCGCCCACTTCCGCCGCTGGCTCGCGGACACCTACGGGACCGTCGAGGGCGTCAACGAGGCCTGGGGCGCCGCCTTCTGGGGCCAGTGCTACGCGAGCTTCGAGCAGATCAACCCGCCGCGCGCGACACCGACCGTCGGCAACCCGGGTCAGGCGCTGGACTACAGGCGGTTCGCCGATGCCACCATCCGCGAGAACTTCCGCGCCGAGCGGGACATCCTGCACCGCCTCTCGCCGGGCGTCCCGGTGACCACCAACTTCATGACCGCCCTCAGCCAGTGCGACTCCATGGACTACTGGGCCTGGGGCCGCGAGGTCGACCTCGTCACCAACGACCACTACCTGATCACCGACGGTCGCCGCACCCACGTCAACCTCGCCATGGCGGCGGACATCACCCGCTCCGTGGCCGGCGGCACCCCCTGGCTGCTGCTCGAACACTCCACCTCAGGCGTCAACTGGCAGCCTCGCAACCCCGCCAAGGCCCCCGGCCAGATGGCCCGCAACTCCCTCGCCCACGTGGCCCGCGGCTCCGACGGAGCGATGTTCTTCCAGTGGCGCCAGTCCCGGCGCGGCGCCGAGAAGTTCCACTCGGCGATGCTCCCGCACGGCGGCACGCAGACGCGCGTGTGGCGCGAGGTGGTCGAACTCGGCGCGTCCGTGGACTCGTTGAGCACCGTACGCGGTACCCGCACCGAGGCCGACGTGGCCATGCTGTGGGACTGGCAGTCCTGGTGGGCGCAGAACCTCTCCTGGCGGCCCAGCGAGGACCACGACCCGCGCGAACGCGCCGACTCCTTCTACGAGGCCCTGTACGACCGCCACCTCACGGTCGACTTCGTCCACCCGGAAGCCGACTTGTCGAGGTATCCCCTTGTCGTCGTACCGGCCCTGTACCTGATGACGGAGGCGGCCGGGAACAACGTCCGGGACCACGTCGAGAACGGCGGCACGCTCGTGGTGTCGTACTTCTCCGGCATCGTCGACGAGCACGACGCCGTGCACGACGGCGCCTACCCGGGCGCGCTGCGCGACGTCCTCGGCCTGACCGTGGAGGAGTTCTCGCCGCTGCTGCGCGACGAGCGGGTGCGCCTGACCGGGCCCGACGGCTCCGAGCTGACCGGGGACGTGTGGACGGAGTTCGTGGTGCCGCGCGGCGCCGACCCCGTGTGGACGTATGCCGACGGGCTCACCGCCGGCCGCCCGGCCGTGACCCGGCACCGGCTCGGCGAGGGCACCGCCTGGTACGTCTCCACCCGCCTCGACACCCACGGCCTGGACGCGCTCATCGGCTGGGCCGCCGACGACGCCGGGCTCGCCCCGCGCGCCGACCTGCCCCGCGACGTCGAGGTCGTGCGCCGCAGCGGGGAGTCGGGGACCTACCTCTTCGCGATCAACCACACCGCCGGCGACGCCAAGGTGCCGCTGGACACGCCCGGCACCGAGCTGCTGACGGGCGAGCGCGCAGCGGGCCGGCTGGCGGTCCCGGCGGGGGCCGTGCGGGTCGTACGACTCGACGGCTGAGCAGGCTCCCCTCCGTCCGCGTGTGCCACGAGAGCCGCGGGCGGAGGGGCTGTCCTCCGGCCCCCACCGGAGGACACCCCCAACCCAGTTACGTCGAAGGGACGACGGACGACGATGTTCCATCCCAGACGCACCATCAGGGTCCTGCTGCTGCCGCTCGCGGCCGGGCTCGCCCTCACCGCCCTGCCCGCCCAGAGTGCCCAGGCCGCGAGCTCCCTGACCAACGGCGGCCTCGAGTCCGACGGTTCCGGCGTGGCCGTGCCCACCGGCTGGTCCGAGTACGGCGACACGGGCGCCTCGTACACCGAGTCCGGCGGCCACGGCGGGAGTTACCGCCTGACCCACTACTCGTCCTCCGCGTACAAGGTGGAGACGTACCAGTACCTTTCCGGGCTGACCAACGGCAACTACACACTGACCGCGTGGGTCCGCTCCAGCGGCGGGCAGAACTCGGCCTACATAGCGCTCAAGAACTGCGGGAGCGCCGAGCAGCGCACTGATCTGCCGATCTCGTCCAGTGGGTGGATCCGTATCGTCACGCCGATCAATGTGACCAGCAACCAGTGCACCATCAGCATCAACAGTGACGCGAACGCGGGCAACTGGATCAATGTCGACGACCTGACCTTCACGTCCGGCACCACGAGGACGTCCATCCATGGCGCCGACATCTCCTCCCTCTCCCTCGCCAAGAGCGAGGCCAAGGGCGGGGTGTACAGGACCAGCTCCGGCACCACCGGCGACGCCGTCACCATCCTGAAGAACGCCGGCATGAACTACGCGCGGCTGAAGGTCTGGGTGAACCCGGCCGACGGCTTCAACGACAGGGCTCATGTCCTGGCCATGGCCAAGCGCGTCAAGGCGGCCGGCATGAAGCTGCTGGTCGACTTCCACTACTCGGACACCTGGGCCGACCCGGGCGCCCAGACCAAGCCGGCCGCCTGGGCGGGGCACTCGTACAGCCAGCTCAAGACGGACGTGTACAACCACACGTACGACGTGTTGAACGCGTTGAAGGCCCAGGGCACCACCGCCGACATGGTCCAGGTGGGCAACGAGATCAACGGCGGCATGCTGTGGTCCGAGGGATCGACGGACAACTGGAGCCGGCTCGCAGGGTTGATCAACTCGGGCTACGACGCCGTCAAGGCGGTCAACTCGTCAACGGTCGTGGCGCTGCACCTGGCCAAGGGCGGTGACAAGGCCGGAACGGAGTGGTGGTTCGACAACGCGGTCGCGGGCGGCGTGAAGTTCGACGCGATCGGCCTGTCGTACTACGGCTACTGGCACGGCCCGCTCTCCGACTTCCAGACCACTCTGGACGACGCGGCCTCCCGCTACGGCAAGCCGGTGTTCGTCGCCGAGACGGCCTACCCCTTCCGGCTGGACAGTGACGACTCGCTGGTCAACCAGATCGACACCACCGGCGAGCTGGTCTCCGGCTACCCCGCGACCGTGGCCGGCCAGACCAAGTGGATGAACGACGTGGCGAGCATCGTGGAGGCCGTCCCGAACGGCCGCGGCCTCGGCGTCTTCTACTGGGAGGCGACCTGGACCGCGGTCACCGGCAACGGCTGGGACCCGACCGACGCCACCTCCGGCAACGGCTGGGAGAACCAGGCCCTGTTCGGCTACGACGACAAGGCGCTCTCCTCCGTGTCGTGGTTCAGCCACCGCTGAACCACCCCTGACGGGGGCCCGGTCGTAAGGGGACGGCCGGGCCCCTTCCCGTTTCCTCGAACAGGTCTGTCGGGAACGGTCGTTCGATTCCGGACAAGGGTGGCGGAGTCCCGTACGGGACGGCTTCGGCTGCGCGACAGTGGGAACACGGCGCACGGGGAGGCCGGGAACGGAGGCGAGACGGATGATGAGGAACCCTTCGGGCGGCATGCGGCAGGACATCCTGGACTGGCTCAAGGACCCGGCCGCCCACTTCCCGTCAGGGCGCCACCACGGCGACCTCGCCGAGACCGGTGTCACCGCGCGGGCGGTGGCCGCCAAGCTCGGTGTCTCCCGCCGGACCGCCGCCGCCCACCTCGACCTCCTCAGCAGCATCGGCCTGCTCCGCACCCGCCGGATCCGCTGCCGCACCCACTACCGCCGCGACGAGATCCGCATCGCCGAGGTGGCCAGGATGTTCGAGAAGGGCTGGTGAACCGGGGGCGACGTCGTAGGCGGTGATTTCGCCGACAGCCCCCGGCATGCGGCAGACGCTGGGACGATGGAGCACCGTCGACCTCGAAGGGCAGGCGCCCATGACCTCTCCCACTCCTCTGGTCGTCCACCGGTACGTCGCCGTCGGCGGCGAGGGTCCCGAGGACGTCGTCGCCGACTCCCGCGGCCGGGTGCTCACCGGCGTGGCGGACGGCCGGATCCTGCGCATCGACGGCATCGCGGACCCCACGGCCACCCGTGTCGAGGTGCTCGCCGAGACCGGCGGGCGGCCGCTGGGCCTCGAACTCCTGCCGGACGGGACCCTCTTGGTGTGCGACGCCGACCGCGGACTGCTGCGCGTGGGCCTGGACGACGGCCGCGTCCAGGTGCTCGCCGAGGCGGCCGCGGGGGAGCGGCTGCGGTTCTGCAGCAACGCCGTCGCCCTGTCCGACGGCAGCGTGTACTTCACCGTCTCCAGCCGCCGCTACCCGCTGGAACAGTGGATCGGGGACGTGGTCGAACACACCGGCACCGGCCGCCTGTTGCGCCTCGCGCCGGGCAGCGACCGGCCCGAAGTACTGCTGGACGGGCTCCAGTTCGCCAACGGCCTCGTACCCGCCGCCGACGAGTCCTTCCTGGTCGTCGCCGAGACCAGCGCATACCGGCTGACCCGCTACTGGCTGACCGGGCCGAAGTCCGGGCGGCGCGACCCCTTCGCCGACGACCTGCCCGGCATGCCCGACAACCTCTGGCGCGCCGGCCGGGCCGGCCCGATCCGGGTGGCCCTGGCCGGCCCGCGCGTACCCCCGCTCGACCTGCTGCACCGCGGCCCCGCGGCGCTGCGCCGCGCCGCCGCCCGAGCAGCCGTCCGCGCGCCCTACCGGCCCGCCGGTACCGTCGGCGTCCTCGCCGTCGACGACGACGGCCGCGTCCTGGAGCACCTCACCCGTCGCCGCTCCGGCTACCGCATGGCCACCAGCGTCTGCGAGGCCTCCGGTCACCTGATCCTGGGCAGCGTGTGGGAGCGGGGCATCGCGGTCTGCGCCCTGCCCGAGCCCGCACACTGAGTCACTCCGAGGTGCTCGGCGGCCGCCCGCCGCGGCCGCGTGTGCGGTCGGGGCGCCGCCGGCGTTACCCTGGTCCGCGGCCGCGATCATCCTGCGCGGCGCGGCGGTGGGGCCCGCCGTACCCGAACCGCGGTGAAGGCGCCGCCAACGGTCCCTACTTGCGACGGCATGGCGCCCGTGTGCCCCGGGCCCCGGCGAGTAGGAGAAGCACGAGCATGACAGCCCCGGAAGCCGAGAGCCTGCAGGCCCGCCCCGCACCCGCGCGGCGGTCGCAGTGGCGTACCCAGGCCCCCGTCGTCGCCGTGGTCGCCGTGGGCGGTGCCCTCGGTGCGACGGCCCGCTACGCGCTGACCCTGGCCTGGCCCACGCCCCTGGGCGGATTCCCCTGGGCGACCTTCTGGACCAACGTCATCGGCTGCGCCGTGATCGGCGTGTTCATGGTGCTGATCACCGACGTGTGGGCCGCCCACCGTCTCGTACGCCCCTTCTTCGGTACCGGCGTGCTCGGCGGCTTCACCACCTTCTCCACCTACGCCGCCGACATCCGCAGACTGGTCGACGCCGGCCACCCCCGCACGGGGCTGGCCTATCTCGCCGCGACCCTGTTCGCGGCCCTCGCGGCGGTGTGGCTGGCCTCGGTCGCCGCCCGCCTGGTGCTCACCCGGAGGCAGCGATGACCTCACTCACCGGCCGGGCCGTACGGCTGACCGTCTACATCGGCGAGGACGACACCTGGCACCACAAGCCCCTCTACTCCGAGATCGTGCACCGCGCCCACGCCGCCGGGCTGGCCGGGGCCAGTGTCTTCCGGGGGATCGAGGGGTTCGGCGCCTCCTCCCGCATCCACACCACCCGGCTGCTGTCCCTGAGCGAGGACCTGCCCGTGGCGATCGTCGTGGTGGACACCGAGGAGCGGGTCAGGGCCTTCCTGCCGCAGCTGGACGAGCTGGTCGGCGAAGGTCTCGTGACCCTGGAGGAGTGCGAGGTCGTCCGGTACGTGGGGCGCGGGCCCGGCCCGGACGGACCGGAGTCGAAGGGTAAGAAGTCGTTGTGAACTGGCTGCTGGTCGTCCTGGGGGCCGTGGTCGGCGCGCCCCTGCGCTATCTCACCGACCGGGCCGTCCAGGCCAGGCACGACTCACTCTTCCCCTGGGGCACCTTCGTGGTGAACGTCACCGGCTGTCTGATCCTGGGCCTGCTCACGGGCGCCGTGTCCGCCGGAGCCGCAGGTCCGCACCTGCAGCTGCTGATCGGCACCGGGCTGTGCGGGGCGCTGACGACGTACTCGACCTTCTCCTACGAGACCCTGCGGCTGACCGAGGCCGGTGCGGGGCTCTACGCTGCCGCCAATGCCGTCGCGAGCGTGGCGGCGGGGCTCGCAGCGGCCTTCGCGGGTGTCTCCCTCGCCGAGGCTCTGTGGGCCTAGGCGCTTGGCGTACGGCCGGGCATAGTAAGTACTGTCTACAGCACTGTCGACCAACTCTCCTCAGAACTGGATCCCATGAGCGCCATCTCCGTCGGTCAGGCCGTCGTCCTCGGAGTAGTCGAGGGGGTGACCGAGTTCCTCCCCGTGTCCTCCACCGGCCACCTCAAGATCGCCGAGGGGCTCATGGACATCCCGGTCGACGACAAGTCCGTCGTCGGGTTCTCCGCCGTCATCCAGGTCGGCGCCATCGCCGCCGTGCTCGTGTACTTCTTCAAGGACATCAAGCGGATCGTCTCCGCCTGGTTCCGCGGCCTGGCCAAGCCCGAGGAGCGCTACCACCACGACTACAAGTTCGCCTGGTGGGTGATCGCCGCCACCGTCCCGATCGTTGCCGTGGGCCTGGCCGCGAAGCCGCTGATCGACGGCCCGCTCGCCTCGCTCTGGGTGGTCGCCGGCTCCCTGATCGTCGGCTCCGGTGTGATGTGGGCCGCGGACCAGATGGGCCGCCACAAGCGCGGTGAGGACGACACCTCCTTCAAGGACGCGATGCTGGTCGGCTGCTCCCAGATCCTCGCCCTGCTCTTCCCCGGCTTCTCCCGCTCCGGCGCCACCATGTCCACCGCGCTCATCCTCGACCTGGACCGCGTCGCCGCCACCCGCCTCTCCTTCTTCCTCGGCATCCCGGCCCTCACCGGCGCCGGCATCTACGAGCTCAAGGACGCGCTCGGCGCGGGCGTCGGCGCCGCCCCGCTGGCCGTCGGCACGATCGTGTCCTTCGTGGTCGCCTACGCCTCCATCGCCTGGCTGCTGAAGTTCGTCGCCAAGCACTCCTTCAACGCCTTCGTGATCTACCGGGTCGTCATCGGCGTCGCCCTCCTCGGCCTGCTCGCCACCGGCACGCTGAGCAGCTGAGCGACCCTCGCACCGCCCACGGGGCGCGGATGCCTGCATTCAGGCGCCGCGCCCCGTGAATGTTTTCTTGCGCGACGCCTTGACAGTTCCCTTCGGCAACCCGCAGGATCGCTCCCGTGAACCTGTCAGACAGCCAGACAGGTGGCCCGGTTCCGCGGCGCGTCAGCGCCATGGAAGCCGTCCTCGGTCACCTCCGCGGCGCCATCGAACGCGGCGAGTACGCCATCGGCGACAAGCTCCCCTCCGAGGCCGAGCTGTGCCGCACCCTCGAGGTGTCCCGGCCCGTGCTCCGCGAGGCGCTGCGCGCCCTGCAGACGATGGGCCTGACGGTCTCCCGGACCGGCAAGGGCACCTTCGTCGTCGCGAACGCCGTCGAGGACCCCACCTTCGGTGACTACGCGGCCAGCGACCTGCTCGAGGTGCGCCGCCACATCGAGATCCCGGTCGCCGGGTACGCGGCCCTGCGCCGCACCCCGGAGAACCTGGACCACATGGCCCACCTCCTGGACCGCATGGAGCGGGAGACGGACACCACCGCGTGGGTCGCGATGGACAGCCTCTTCCACCTCGCCGTGGCCGAGGCCGCCCAGAACCCGGTCTTCCGCCGGGTCATCGAGGAGATCCGTGACGCACTGGCGCGTCAGTCGGCCTTCCTCAACGAGCTGGGCGGGCGCCGCGAGCAGTCCAACCGCGAGCACCGGGCGATCGTCGAGGCACTGATCGACGGTTCCGAGCACGACGCCGTCGAGGCCATGAGCCATCACCTCGACCGCGTCGAGACGACCCTCACCCACATCGTGCGCCCCGGGCGCACGGACCTCCCTACGGAAGGCGGACCCGAGGCGTGAGCGAGCAGCACCTCAAAGACGAGACGCGCCCCTCGTCCACCCATGTCGACGCCGGAGACGCGGGCTACAGCAAGAGCCTGAAGCACCGGCACGTCAACATGATCGCGATCGGCGGTGCCATCGGCACCGGCCTCTTCCTCGGCGCGGGCGGCCGGCTCGCCGACGCCGGACCCTCCCTGTTCGTCGCGTACGCCGTCTGCGGCGTCTTCGCCTTCCTCGTCGTGCGCGCGCTCGGCGAACTCGTGCTGTACCGCCCGTCCTCCGGCGCCTTCGTGTCGTACGCCCGGGAGTTCCTGGGCGAGAAGGGTGCCTACACCGCGGGCTGGATGTACTTCCTCAACTGGGCGACCACCGGCATCGCCGACATCACGGCGGTGGCCACCTACACCCACTACTGGGGCATGTTCTCCGACATACCGCAGTGGGTGATCGCGCTGATAGCCCTGGCCGTGGTCCTCACGGTGAACCTGATCTCGGTGAAGATCTTCGGCGAACTGGAGTTCTGGTTCGCGATCGTGAAGGTCAGCGCGCTGGTCGTCTTCATGTGCATCGGTATCTTCCTGCTGGTCACCCAGCACCCCGTGGACGGCGGCACCCCGGGCCCGTCCCTGATCACCGACAACGGCGGCGTCTTCCCGAACGGCCTGCTGCCCATGCTGCTGATCATCCAGGGTGTCGTCTTCGCCTACGCCTCCGTCGAGCTGGTCGGCGTCGCCGCCGGTGAGACCGAGAACCCCGAGAAGATCATGCCCAAGGCGATCAACTCGATCATGTGGCGCGTGGGCCTGTTCTACGTCGGCTCGGTCGTCCTGCTCTCGATGCTCCTTCCCTGGAACAAGTACAGCGCCGGCGAGAGCCCCTTCGTGACCGTCCTGTCCCACATCGGCGTCCCGGCGGCGGGCGACGTGATGAACCTGGTCGTGCTCACCGCGGCCATGTCCTCGCTCAACTCCGGCCTGTACTCCACCGGCCGCATCCTGCGCTCCATGGCGGTGAGCGGCTCGGCCCCGAAGTTCACCGCGAAGATGAGCCGCAGCCAGGTCCCGTACGGCGGGATCCTGCTCACCAGCGGTATCTGCGTCCTCGGGGTCGGCCTGAACTACGTCGTCCCGGCGAACGCCTTCGAGATCGTCCTGAACTTCGCGGCGATCGGCATCCTCGCCACCTGGGGCATGATCATGCTCTGTCACCTGCTCTTCTGGCAGAAGACCCAGAGGGGCGAACTGGCCCGGCCCTCCTACCGGCTGCCGGGTTCCCCCTGGACCGAACTGGTGACGCTGGCGTTCCTCGCCTCCGTCCTGGTCCTCATGTACGCCGACGGCGGCGCCGGACGCACCACCGTGCTGTGCCTGCCGCTGATCGTCGCAGCGCTGGTCGCGGGCTGGTACGCCATCCGCGGGCGCATATCCCGCAAGTCCCCCTCCGGAGCCGATGCGTGACCCACGCGGCGCTCCCTGACAAGCAGGCAGTGATGTACAGCAGTTCCCCTGCGGACCCACCCCTCGTCCGCGAGCCCCTCCACGCCCCCGTCGCCCACCTCATCCGCGGCGGGGTCGTCGAGGGCATCCACTACGGCTCCGTCGTCGTCCTCGGCACCGACGGCCAGGTCCAGTTCCAGCTCGGCGACATCGAGGCCGCGTTCTACCCGCGCTCGGCCCTCAAGCCCGTCCAGGCCGTGGCCATGCTGCGGGCCGGGCTGCCGCTCGACGGCGACCTGCTCTCGCTGGCCGCCGCGAGCCACTCCGGCGAGGAGCGCCACCTCGCCGGCACCCGGCGGATCCTCGAACTCGCCGGTCTCACCGAGGACGATCTGCGCAACGTGCCCGACATGCCGTACGGCCCGGCCGTGCGGGACGCCTGGGTCCGCGAGGGCCGGCTGCCCTCCCGCCTCGCCCAGAACTGCTCCGGCAAGCACGCGGCGATGCTGTGGACCGCCAAACTCAACGGCTGGTCCCTGGAGGACTGTCTGGACCCGGCCCACCCCCTGCAGCAGGCCATCGCCGAGATCGTCGAGGACCTGACCGGGCAGCGGGTGGCCCAGGTGACGGTGGACGGCTGCGGCGCGCCGCTGTTCTCCATCTCCCTGCACGGCCTCGCCCGCGCCGTCGCCCGCATCACCACCGCCGCTCCGGGCACGCCCGAGGCCCGCGTCGCCGACGCGATGCGCGAGCACCCGGAGATGGCCTCCGGCTCCGGCCGCGATGTCGCCGCGCTGATGCGGGCCGTGCCCGGACTGCTCGCCAAGGACGGCTTCGAGGGCGTCCAGGTGGCCGCGCTGCCCGACGGCCGTACGATCGCCGTCAAGATCTCCGACGGGGCGAACCGGGCGCGTGTTCCGGTCGCCGCGGCGGCGCTCGCTCGCGCGGGCGTGGACCCCGAGCTGCTGACCGCGTTCGCCGGAGAGCCGCTGCTGGGTGGCGGGGAGCCGGTGGGCTGCGTGCGGCCGGTACGTGCGCTGGACCCGGTACCGCTCACCGCTTGCGCGTAGCGCTTCGCAGTTCCCCGCGCCCCTTTCCGGGGCGCCATCACCTCTGTACCTCAGAAAGAGGACCCGTACCTCATGACCGCGCCCACCCGAAGCGAACACGATCTGCTCGGCGACCGCGACGTACCCGCCGATGCGTACTGGGGTGTCCACACCCTGCGCGCGACGGAGAACTTCCCCATCACCGGCACCCCGATCTCCACCTACCCGCACCTGATCGACGCCCTCGCCGCCGTCAAGGAGGCCGCCGCCCTCGCCAACGAGGAGCTGGGCCTCCTGGCGCCCGAGAAGGCCGCCGCGATCGTCGCCGCCTGCCGTGAGATCCGTGACGGCAAGCTGCACGACCAGTTCGTCGTGGACGTCATCCAGGGCGGCGCGGGCACGTCCACCAACATGAACGCCAACGAGGTCGTGGCGAACCGCGCGCTGGAGCTGCTCGGGCAGGCGAAGGGGCAGTACCAGTACCTGCACCCCAACGAGGACGTCAACCTCGGCCAGTCCACCAACGACGTCTACCCGACCGCCGTCAAGATCGCGACGGTGTTCGCGGTCCGTGGCCTGCTCAAGGCGATGTCCGTACTCCAGGACTCCTTCGCCCGTAAGGCGGTCGAGTTCCGTGACGTGCTCAAGATGGGCCGTACTCAGCTGCAGGACGCGGTGCCGATGACGCTCGGCCAGGAGTTCTCCGCGTTCGCCGTCATGATCGAGGAGGACCGGAGCCGTCTTGCCGAGGCCGTCGAGCTGATCCATGAGATCAACCTGGGCGCCACGGCCATCGGTACCGGCCTCAACGCTCCCGCCGGATACGCCGAGGCCGCCCGCCGGCACCTCGCCGCCATCACCGGGCTGCCCCTGGTCACCGCGGCCAACCTGGTCGAGGCCACCCAGGACTGCGGCGCCTTCGTCCAGATGTCCGGGGTGCTCAAGCGGATCGCGGTCAAGCTCTCCAAGAGCTGCAACGACCTGCGCCTGCTCTCCTCCGGTCCGCGCGCGGGCCTCGGCGAGATCAACCTGCCGCCCGTGCAGGCCGGTTCGTCGATCATGCCGGGCAAGGTCAACCCGGTGATCCCCGAGGTCGTCAACCAGGTCGCCTTCGAGGTGATCGGCAACGACGTCGCCATCACCATGGCGGCGGAGGCCGGACAGCTCCAGCTCAACGCCTTCGAGCCGATCATCCTGCACTCCCTGTCGGAGAGCATCACGCACCTGCGGCGCGCCTGCCTCACCCTGGCCGAGCGCTGCGTGGACGGCACCACCGCCAACACCGAGGTGCTGCGCGCGACCGTCGAGAACTCCATCGGCCTGGTCACCGCGCTCAACCCGCACATCGGGTACACGGCCGCCACCGACATCGCCAAGGAGGCCCTCGCCACCGGCCGGGGCGTGGCCGAACTCGTGCTGGAGAAGGGCCTGTTGCCGGCCGAGCGGCTGGCCGACCTGCTTCGCCCCGAGATCGTCGCGGGCAGCGGGGCACCTGCCGCCTGACCTGCGGCTACGTTTCAGCGACTACGCACCTGGACCGGCCGGGAGGCACAATGGTGATCATGACAACGACGTCGTCCCTCACCTTCCTGCCGGTCCTGGAGCGCATCGCCGAGGAGATAGGGCGCACGCCCGGCCGCGGGCGTCCCGCCGACTACATCCCGGCCCTCGCGGCCCGCGATCCGCGCAGCTTCGGCATGGCGGTCGCCGAGCTGGACGGCACGGTGTACGGGGTGGGGGAGTGGCGGCAGCCGTTCTCCACGCAGTCCATCACCAAGGTCTTCACGCTCGCCCTGGAGCTGGCCCGCGAGGGCGACGAACTCTGGGAGCACGTGGGCCGCGAGCCCTCCGGCAACCCGTTCAACTCCCTGGTGCAGCTGGAGTACGAGAACGGCATCCCGCGGAATCCTTTCATCAACGCGGGCGCGCTCGTCGTCACCGACCGCCTCCAGACCCGTACCGCCGACGCGGCCGCGACCCTGCTCGCCTTCCTGCGCGCCGAGAGCGGCAACCCGGACCTGGACTTCGACAAGCAGATCGCCGCCTCCGAGACCGCGCACGGCGACCGCAACGCGGCGCTGGCGCACTTCATGAAGTCGTACGGCAACATCGAGAACGCCGTGCCGACCCTGCTCTTCGAGTACTTCCGCCAGTGCTCGATCGCCGCCTCCTGCGCCGACCTGGCCCTCGCCACCACCTTCCTGGCCCGCCACGGCATCTGCGCCGACGGCACCCGGCTGCTCACCCGCAGCCAGGCCAAGCAGATCAACGCGATCATGCTGACCTGCGGGACGTACGACGCGGCCGGTGACTTCGCCTACCGCGTCGGCCTGCCCGGCAAGAGCGGCGTCGGCGGCGGCATCATCGCGGTCGTCCCGGGCCGCTGCACCCTGTGTGTGTGGAGCCCGGGGCTGGACGAGCGCGGCAACTCGGTGGCGGGCGTGGCGGCCCTGGACAGGTTCACGACGCTGACCGGACTGTCCGTGTTCTGAGTGTCCGCCCGGCCACCGCGCACCGTACTGAGCAGCACGTCTCACGCGCCGGTCATGTGCAGGCCGCCGGTTGGTGAGTGGAGTGTCTCCTTCCGGCCACCCCGCGTTGACACGCTGAACCAGTGTTGGCCATGGCTTTCCCCGTCGATCTCCGCCGCTGCCAGGTGCTGGGCCTGGCCGGCACCGCCTTCCTCGCGTTGGGCGGTGAGACGTCCGGTGCCCTGCCCGTTCGGGACCTGCTCGCCCCGGCATCCGCGCGGGCCGCGCTCGGGCTGGTCGGGGTCTACTTCGGTGTCGTCCTGCTGATAGCGGCCTGGGTGCTCCTCGGCCGCCTGGTGCGCGGTCCGCAACCACCCACCCAGCGGGCCCTGCTGGTGGTCCTGGCCGTCTGGGCGGCCCCGCTGCTGCTCGCGCCCCCGCTGTTCAGCCGGGACGTCTACAGCTACCTCGCGCAGGGCGCCATGGTCGACGCCCACATGGACGTGTACGCCCAGGGCCCCGCCCGGCTCGGCGGCCCGCTGGCGGACGAGGTGGCCCCGGTGTGGCAGCACACGGCGGCCCCGTACGGCCCCGCCTTCCTGTGGCTGGCGTCCGCGCTGTCCGGCCTGACCCGCGGCGAACTGCCCGCGGGCCTGATCGGCATGCGCCTGGTCGCCGTGCTCGGGGTGGCCCTCATGGCGGCGGCGCTGCCCCGCCTGGCCCGGCACAGCGGCGCCGACCCGGCCGCCGCGCTGTGGCTCGGCGCCCTCAACCCGCTGGTCCTGCTGCACCTGGTCGCGGGCGCCCACAACGACGCGCTCATGCTCGGGCTGCTGGGGCTCGGCCTGGTCGCCGCCCGCGGCCGGTGGCCCGTCCTCGGGGCGGTGCTCGTCACGCTGGCCGCCCTGGTCAAAGCGCCCGCCGCGCTGGGCCTGCTCGCGGTCGTGGTCCTGCAGATCCGCATCCGCCGCACCCCGCTGTGGGCCACCCTGACGACGGCGGCCGCAGCGGCGGCCACCACGGTCGCCGCGACCGCCGTGGCCGGCACTGGGTACGGCTGGATCCGCGCCCTGGACACGCCCGTCTCCCCGCACAACTGGGCGCTCACCAGCCTGCTGGGCCGCGCCACCGGAGCCCTGCTCGACCGCCTCGGCAGCGACCTGGCCCCGCTCGCCGTACCGGCCTGGCATGTGCTCGGCCTCGCGGCCACCGCCGCGGCCATAGTCCTGATATGGCTCCGGCTGCGCCTGCGACCGGTGTACGCCCTCGGCCTGAGTCTGCTGGCGGTGGCCGTCTTCGGCCCGGCGATCCGCCCCTGGTACGTGCTGTGGGGCCTGTTCCTCATCGCGGCCGCCGCACCCAGCACCTCGGTACGGCACCGGGTCGCCGCCCTCGCCGGTGTCCTGGCCCTCGCCGTGCTGCCCAGCGGCGGCCCGGCCGACCTCGGCCAGCTGGTCCTCGCCGTCTCGGGCGGGCTGCTCGGCGTGGTCGTCCTGTGGCAGGCCCACCAGGCGGCCCAGGCCCCGGCGACGGGACGTACGGCATGACGGGGCCGACGCTGCCACGCACGGACCGGGGCCGCGCGCTGCTCGTGCTGGCCCTGGCCACCGCGGTGACCGCGTTCACGGCGACCGTGCCGCTGCTGCGGGACTTCTTCGACCTGCGCGTCTACTACGGCGCGGTGCACACCTGGGTCCACCACGGAGGCCGGATCTACGACTACCGGGTGCCTGGGACGACGTACGGCTTCACCTATCCGCCGTTCGCCGCGCTCGCCATGCTGCCGCTGGCCCCGATGGGACGGCACACCGCGATCGTGGCCTCCCTGCTGGTGAACCTGGCCGCGCTGGCGGTGGTCCTGCGGATCCTGGCCGGGCCCGGCCGGCGACGGCACGGCTGGTACCGCTGGTCGCTGGCCCTGTGTGTGCTCGCGCTGTTCGAGCCGCTGCGGGACACCTTCAGCTTCGGCCAGGTGAACCTGGTCCTGCTGGCTCTGGTGCTGGGCGACGCCCGGCTGCTGACGACCGGGCGGGACCGCTGGGCGGGCGTCGGGATCGGGCTCGCCGCCGCCGTGAAACTCACGCCCGCCCTGTTCATCGGCCTGCTCCTGCTCGCCCGGCGGTGGCGCGCGGCCGGGGTGGCCACGGCCGTGGCCCTCGCGGCGACCGGGCTGGCCGCCTGGGCGGACCCCGACGCGTCCCGTTTCTACTGGACCGAGGCGCTCTGGGACACCAGCCGGGTCGGTCGCCTCGACTACGTCTCGAACCAGTCGCTGCAGGGCGTCCTGGCCCGGCTCGGTGATCCGGACCGCGCGCTGTGGACCGCGGTGGTCCTGCTGGTGCTGTGCGTGTGGGGGTGGCGGGCGAGCCGGGCGGTGGCGGCCGGCGACTGGACGGCGGCCTTCGCCCTCACCGGTGCCGCGGCCTGCCTGGTCAGCCCGATCACCTGGGTGCACCACCTGGTGTGGCTGCTGCCGTGCTTCGCGGTGCTGGCGCGCGCCGGGCACCCGCGTCCGGCGGGCGCCCTGTACGCGGTGCTGTGCACCAGCGTGGTGTGGCTCTGGTTCGAGGACTCCTCCGGCATCGACGGCTTCCTCGGCAGCAACATCTACACCTGGGTCACGCTGGGCCTGCTGCTGGGCCTGCCGACCGGTCAGCCGCGCTCGGCCCGGTCGCCCTTGGCCCGCAGCCCCAGCCACACCGCCCCCGCGCCGAGCCCGGCGAGACCGGCGACGGCGGCGGGCGACCAGTCCGCGTCGTCGTCCGGCTCCGGGGACGTGGCCGCCGCGACCGTGGTCGAGGCCGGTCTCGACCCGACGCGCAGCCCGTCCAGTGAGCCCACCGGATCCACCTGACCGGCGGCCGTGAAGCCCCAGTCGAGCAGGGCGCGGGCCTCCTCGTACACGGCGAGGCCACCGCCCTCCTGAGGATTCATCACCGTCACCACGAGGGTGCGCCCGGCCCGGCGGGCCGCGGCGACGAGGGTGTTGCCCGCGTTGCTGGTGTAGCCGTTCTTGACGCCGATCAGGCCCGGGTAACGTGCCACGCCGTCCTCGCCGGTCAGCAGGCGGTTGGTGTTCTCGATCGCGTAGGGAGTCCCGTCGCCGGGGAACTGGGCCTCGGCGGTGGAGCAGTAGCGGGCGAAGTCGGGGTTGCGCAGCCCCTCCCGGCCGAAGACCGCGAGGTCGAACGCCGAGGACACCTGGCCGGGGGTGTCGTAGCCGTCGGGGGAGACGACATGGGTGTCCAGGGCACCGAGGGCGCGGGCCCTGGTCTGCATCCGGGTGGCCGTGGCGTGCCAGCCGCCGCCCAGGGCGGCGAGTACGTGCACGGCGTCGTTGCCCGAGCTGAGGAAGACCCCGCGCCACAGGTCGGACACCCGGTAGCTGTGCCCCTCCTCGACGCCCACGAGGCTGCTGCCCTCGCCGACGTCCTCCAGTTCCTCGTACCGGACCGTGTGCTGCATGGTGGCGGGCAGCCGCGGCAGCACGGTGAGCGCGAACAGGGTCTTCAGGGTGCTGGCGGGCGGCAGCCTGCGGTGGGCGTCGCCCGCGGCCAGCACCTCGCCGGTGCCGGCGTCGGCGACCAGCCAGGACAGCGCGGAGACGTCCGGCAGCTCGGGCGCACCGCGGTGCGGTCTGACCTGGGTGCCGGAGCGGTAGAGCAGGGACGGCTTCGGCACCGCCGCCCGCGGCCCGGGCGGTGCGGGATCCCCCGCGCGGTGTGCGGTGGCGGCGGCGGCCGGCGCGAGGGCCAGCACGCCCGCGACGCACAGGGCGCAGGCCGACGACACCGCCCGACAAGAGAATCCGGTGATCATATGATCAACGTAGGAAGTGGAGGGTCGCCGGGCGCGCTGCCGGGGCCGGACGGGCCACCGGAGCACCCGGATGCCGCATTCCGGGACGTCCTCAGGCCGTGGGCAGGGTCGGCTGGACGCGGCGCAGGAAGGTTGCGTTGTCGGGGGTGTCCCGCAGCCGCTCCAGCAGGGTCTCCAGATTGGCCGGCCCGCCGTCCCGGGAGCGCAGCGCCCGGCGCAGGCCCCGAGTGGCCGTCAACTCGGCCGGGGTGAGCAGGAGTTCCTCGCGGCGGGTGCCCGTGGGGTCGATGTCCACGGCCGGGAAGAGGCGGCGGGAGGCGAGTTCCCGGTCGAGCCGCAGCTCCATGTTGCCCGTGCTCTTCAGCTCCTCGAAGAAGTACCCGTCGGCGCGGGAACCGGTGTCCACCAGCACGGTGGCGAGGATGGTGAGCGAGCCGCCCTCCCCGACCTGGCGGGCGGCGCCGAAGAACCGCTTGGGGCCGAGCAGGGCGCCCGCGTCGACACCACCGCTCAGGGTGCGTCCGCCGGCGGCGGAGGCGTTGTTGTGGGCCCGGCACAGCCGGGTCAGGGAGTCCAGCAGGATGACGACGTCCTCGCCGTCCTCGACGAGCCGCTTGGCCCGCTCGACGACCAGTTCCGCGAGCGCGATGTGTTCCTTGGCCGCCCGGTCGAACGTGGAGGCGTAGACCTCGCCGCGCACCGAGCGGCGCATCTCGGTGACCTCCTCGGGACGCTCGTCCAGCAGGACGACCATCAGGCGGCACTCCGGGTGGTTGCCGGCGACGGCGGCGGCGAGCTGCTGGAGCAGCACGGTCTTGCCGGTCTTCGGTGGGGCCACGATCAGCCCGCGCTGGCCCTTGCCGACCGGTGCGAACAGGTCGGTGACCCGTCCGGCGAGACCGGCCGCCGGGTGTTCCAGGCGGATGCGCTCGTGCGGGTGGAGCGGGGTGAGGTCCCGGAAGTGGCGGCGGCCCCGGAGTCCGCCCGGGTCGCGGCCGTTGACGTGCGTGACCTCGGTGAGCGCGCGCTGTGCCCCGCGGACGCCCTCGACGAGGTCGCCCTTGCGCAGCCCGTGCCTGCGGACCAGCGCGGCGGGGACCTGCGGATCGGCGGGGGAGGACAGGCAGTTCACGGCCCGCAGGTGCCCCTTTCCGTGCGGGTCGATGTCGAGGACACCGGTGACGGTCCGGGCGGGCGGGGCCTGCTGCTCCACGTGAGGGGGTTCGAGTGTGGTGGTCATGGGTGGTCCTTTCACGGACGGAAGACATGAGGAAGGGGGAGGAAGCCGCAGGACGGGAGGGCGTACGTGCCTCCGGGCGGCGGAAACGACACCTCGGTCCGAGGTGGTGCTGAGAAGCTGACGCGCCTGGACCGGGAAACGGCGGACGGATCAGCGCGGAGAGGAAAACTGGCACCGGCGCCCACAAGGGGGCGTACACAGGTGCTGACTGCACGGTACCACTCGATGGCGCGGTACGGCTGCGATGTGCTCAACACGTCGATGGCGCGAGCTATTCCCGCCGGCGCGGACCCTGGGGGAAGATCGGGTTCGTTCCCGTCCTACGGCCACAAGGAGAGCGCTGCCGGGCGAGATCGAGGGGATGGCCGTACTCGGGCACGAGGCGCTCAGGGAGTTCCTGCAGCACCCCGATGTGGCCAAGGACGCAGCGCACTTCACGGCGCTGCGAGAGGGCCGGGTCGGCCCGGGCTGGCCGTTGCTGACGTTCGCCACCGTGCAGGGCATGACCACCGCCGACGGGGGCGACCACCGCAGGCTGCGGTCGCTGGTGAGCCGGGCGTTCACACCTCGCCGGGTGGAGGAACGGAACTCCGGGCCCGGGTCGAGGTGTTGACGGCCTCGCTGCTCGACGACCTGGCCCGCGCGGCTCGGGCGGGCGGCGGGGTCGCCGATCTGCGGGCCCACTTCGCGCTGCCCCTGCCCATGGGCGTCATCAGCGAACTCCTCGGCGCGGAAGCCGAGTTCCGTGACCGGCTGCACCACCCGTCCAGCCAGGTCGTGGCCACCGACATCGAACCGGACGAGGCGGTCGCCGCCAACCGGGAACTGGTCGCCGTCCTGGCCGGGACAGCCGCCGGCAAGGCCGGACACCCCGGCGACGATCTCACCAGCGCCCTCATCGCCGCCCGCGACGATGACGGCGACCGGCTCAGCCGGCAGGAGCTCATCGGCATCCTGGTCCTGATGATCATCGCCGGCCACGAAACCGCGCTCACCTGATCACCAACGCAGTACGTGCCCTGTGCCGTCACCGCGACCAACTGGAGCTGGTGCGCGCGGGAAAGGCGAGCTGGGCCGACGTGGCCGAGGAGACCCTGCGCTGGGACGCCTCCGGTCAGCTACTTCCCGTTCCGCTACCCGGTGCGGGACCTCACCGTCGACGGCACGCTCATACCCGCCGGCACCCCGGTCCTGGCCGGCTACTGCGCCGCCTGCCGCGACGCGGCCGCACACGGCCCGGACGCCGAACGCTTCGACGTCACCCGGCCCGCCCGCCCCGACGCCGTACGCCATCTCTCCCTCGGCCACGGCGTCCACTACTGCCTGGGTGCCCCGCTGGCCCGGCTGGAGGCGACCGTCGCCTTGGAGCGGCTGTTCACCCGCTTCCCGGAACTGGACCTCGCGGTGCCCGAGAGCGAGCTGTCCCGCCACTCCAGCTTCGTCGGCAACAGCGTCCGTGCACTTCCCGTGCGCCTGGGCGGCTGAGCCGCATGTCCAGCATGCGCTCCCTTGCCGCCGTCGGCCTGTCCGCCGGGTGGCTGCCCCGAACCTGAACTCGACAGCGCACGCAGAAGCGCGGAACCCACACCAGATGTCCCCACACCGTAACGATCCCGGACGTCAGGGGACTTGACCGTCAACCATGCCCTATCGTCACGACATGTCCACGCCACCGCAGCCCCCGCAGCCGGCCGACCAGCCCGCGCCGCAGCCCGGACAGCCCGCCCCGCAGCCGGCGATCCCGCCACAGCCGACGGCCTACCCCTACCCGAACCCGCAGTCTCCCCCGCCGGGGAACTTCTACGCGCAGCCCACGCTGGTCGGACAGCCGGCCCCGCCCCAGGCGGGGGCGCCGGGCAACCCCTACGCACAGCCGCCTCGGTACGGCCCCGTACCAGCACCGGCGTCCGGTGGCGGCGGGGGTGCCGGGCGGGCCGTGCTGTGGCTCGCCGTCGGCGCGGCCGTCGCCTCCGCCGCGTGGGCGGCCGGTGTGTTCCTGCTCGGCGGCACGGGCGACAGCGCGGACCTGCGCGGCTACTCGGCGCCCTCCGACATGTGCTCGGGCGCGGACTACTCGTCCTTCAAGGACGAGTACCCCGAGAACGACTCCTCCCCGACGCACAACTCCCTCAAGGACAAGGCGCTGGACGAGAGTTACTGCAGCCTGGGTCTGAAGAAGACCGGCTCCAGCTACGCGGACGCCTACCTCTCCCTACAGGTGGACCTGCACCGGAAGACCGACCCCGGGCCGGAGTTCACCGCAACCTGGAAGAACTACGGGGACAGTCACACGGGTTACGACGTCAGCCCGGTCAAGGGCATCGGTGACGAGGCCTACCTGGTCAGCCAGGACACCACCAGTGGCTCCACCAGTGGTTCCCGCTACGCCACCCTCGCCGTACGCGACGGCTGGGTGACGTACACGATGAGCTACAGCGCCTACCTCAGCTCGTACGACCAGGACAAGAACCCGCCCGCGCTCACCGACGTGTCCGACTGGCTGAAGACGGACACCAAGGCAACGCTGGAGCAGTTGAAGGGCTGACCCTCGGGTCGCCTGAACCGCCAGGGGCGGAGCCGCACCGCTCAGGCGGACCGCGCCTCCGCCTCCTTCACGATCTGGTCGAACCGCGCGCCCATGGCTTCGGCGAGGGCCTGGGCGCCCGACAGCGGCCGGACCATGACCATGAAGTCGTCGATCAGCCCGTCCTCGTTCACATGCAGGAAGTCGCAGCCGGTCAGCTCCCGGTCGCCCACCCGGGCAGTGAAGACCAGCGCGTGGTCGGGGGCGTCCGGGGCGCCGATCTCACGGACGTACCGGAAGTCCTCGAACACCTGGAAGACCCCGCGCAGGATCGCCGCGGTGATGGCCTTACCCGGGTACGGCTTGAAGACGACCGGGCTCGTGAAGACGACGTCGTCGGCCAGCAGCGCCTCAACGGCCTCCAGGTCTCCCGCCTCGACCGCCTCGCGGAACGCGCGCATCGGCTCACCTCGCATAGTCAATTAGATGAATAGCTGCGGATGAGAGTAGTCAGCGGCAGGATGCGTGTCCACAGGCGCGTGAGCGCCTAGGCTGACGGGATGTTCAGCCCCGAAGGCCCCACGCTCCGCGAGCTAGCCGTCCAGGCGCTGTCGTCCGTCGAGCACGGCTACGACCTGTTGGCCCCGAAGTTCGACCACACCCCCTTCCGGACCCCCGACGCGGTGCTGGACTCGGTCGCGAAGGCGCTGGGCCCGCTCGGCCCGTTCGAGGACGGCCTCGACCTGTGCTGCGGCACCGGCGCCGGAATGGACGTCCTGGCCGGGCTGTGCCGGCGCAGCGTCACCGGCGTCGACTTCAGCGCCGGCATGCTCGACGTCGCCCGGCGCCGGGCCACGTGCACGGGGCTCTCGACGGGGGGCGAGGGCCCGGGCGTCGCCTGGGTGCGAGCCGACGCCCGGGCCCTGCCGTTCACCGCCGCCTTCGACCTCGTGGTCAGCTTCGGGGCGTTCGGGCACTTCCTGCCCCGCGAGTTGCCCGGCCTGTTCAGCCAGGTCCACTCGGTGCTGCGGCCGGGCGGCCGGTTCGCCTTCCCGGTCCTCGCCCCGCCCCGTCCGGCCGGCCCCGCGTTCTGGATGCTGCTCGGCTTCGACGCGGTGATGCGGGTGCGCAACGCCCTGTGGCGACCGCCGTTCGTCATGTACTACCGGGCCTTCCGACTCGGCGACGTCCTGGGTAAGTTGACGCGCACGGGCTTCACGGTCGAGCTGCAGGCGCTGCCCGAGTTCGGTCGGCGCGGTGACGGCAGCCCCCGCGTCCGGCTGGTGTCGGCGCGCAGGGCCGACGGCGCTACCCCGCCGCCGGCAGCGTGAACTCGTAGACCAGAGCGTCCTGTTCGGCGTTCACCACCAGGTCGGTGATCTCCAGCGGGCGGGCGTACTGGTCGTGCACGCGCCGGGTCACCCGGACCGAGGCGATGCCGCCGAGCTGGGTGATGGCGTCCCGGTGGTGCAGGGTCAGACCGGCCTTGCGCATCCAGTCGTAGGCCCGGCGCAACTGCGCGGGAGTGGCCCCGTCGGCCCGGCCGCGGTAGCGGCCCAGCTCCGCGACCTCGGCCAGCGCCACGGCAGAGAACGACGTCACCGCCGTACGCAGCGACCGGCCGTCGGGCGCGGCCGACCGGTAGCGGTGCACCAGCGTCGGCCGGTGCGGGGCCAGGCCCAGTGCCTCGGCGTGCTCCGCCGGTGGCGCCTCCCAGGTCACCGTCGCCCGGTCCACCGCGCCCAGGTCCGCCGGGCGGGCGCCGACCGGGAAGGTGAGCGAGACCGGGTCCTCGACCGGGCGGCCGGGCAGCGTGGCATGGCTGCCCCGCCGGTCGGTGGCGACCAGACCGCCGCGGCGCAGCACCTCGAGCGCCTGCCGGACGGTCTCCCGGCTGACCCCGAAGTGCTGGGCCAGATGCCGCTCGCCCGGCAGTCGCTCGCCGGGCGGAATGGTGCCGTCGTGCAGTTCGTCGAGCAGCAGCGACGCGATCTGCCAGTACAGGGGCCTGGCGTCGGTCTGCGGGGGGTCGTGCGGGGTGGTGCGGGCCATGCCGCGCCTCCTGTTTGGTGACAAGACGTAGCCGTGCGGGCTCATTGCGCGACCAGATCTAGCATTGGTCTAAACCACGAGGGAAGAGTGTCCTGCCGGTTAGGCCGAAACCCACCCGCGTGATCCCGGTGTCACGGGGATCACGGCGAGCGGCGACTGGCTGAAAAGGGCGAGGAGCGGAGACCGGGGGAGGAGAGCCGGGATCATGGGAGGAGCGGACATCGGAGGAAGAACAGTCGGCTCGCCGGCTCCTGGTGATCCTCGGCGGTGTGCCAGTGGTCGCGGGTCTTGGCGACCCGCCCCTCCTCGTCGAACCTGAACCGTACGCCGGTCACCCGCTCCCAGACCCGGACGAACCGCTCTGCGGCTTCCTGTGTGTCCATCCCCGCCCCTTCCGCCGGTCTCCTCAGGCGTACGACCGCAGCCAGTGCAGCTTGCGCTCCTCCTGGAACGGCCCGCCGCCCTCATGGTCGTTGAAGTCGTACACCTCGATCGCCTTGTCCTCGTGCGCCCAGGCGTTGAAGGCGGCGAACACGGTCGACGGCGGGCAGGTCTGGTCCTCCAGGGCCGCCGAGAAGAGGGCCGGGGCCCGGCCGCGGGCCGCGAAGTGCACGCCGTCGAAGTAGGAGAGGGTGCGCAGCACGTCGGTCGCGCGGCCCCGGTGTGTCTTGAGGAACAGGCCTATCTCGCGGTACGGGTGACGCTCCGTCAGTGTCGTCGCACGCGGGAAGTCGCACAGGAACGGCACGTCCGGGGCGACCGCGACCAGGTCGGGCAGCAGCCCGCCGACGGCCAGGGCGATGCCGCCGCCCTGGCTCTCACCGATCGCCACGGTCCGCGCCGCGTCGGTCAGCGGATGCGAACGGGCGGCCTCCACCGCGCGCACGGCGTCCGTGAACACGCGCCGGTAGTAGTAGTTCTCGGGGGCGTCGATGCCCCGCGTCATGAACCCGGGATAGGCGGGCGCGGCGCCCACCGGGTCCGCCGTGCCGCCACCGCCGCCCCACGCGCTGCCCTGCCCGCGGGTGTCCATCACGAAGTGCGCCCGGCCCGTCGACGCCCACAGCAGCTTCTCGTGGGCGAGGCCGCGTCCGCCGCCGTAGCCGATGAACTCCACCACCAGCGGCAGGGGTTCGGCGGCGCCGGACGGCAGCCGCAGCCAGCCCTTGACAGGGTGACCGCCGAACCCGGCGAACGTCACGTCGTAAACCTGCACCGTGGACAGCCCGGTGTCCACCGGCTCGAAGCGGGCGTCTAGAGCGTGCTCGCGCGCCTCCTGGAGCGTCTTGCCCCAGAAGGCGTCGAAGTCCTCGGGTGCCCCGGACTCGCTGCGGTACGCGCGGAGTTCGTCGATCGGAAGGTCGAACAGGGCCATCGGCAACCGCCTTTGCGGAGGGAGCGTGAAGGGAGACTGGGCGCTCTCACCGTACGTGGGTGATCGGATGACTCGCCAGGCCCATGCCAGGTACGGACACGGTCGGCGGCTCCTCGCTCGCGGTCGCCGCGCTGGCCAAAGAGGCGAAAACGCTTGCTGCGGGCATCGGGTGGGGTGATCGTCGGGGGTCAGGTGGTCGGGTCACCTGCCGGTCAGGTCCTCGGCTGGGTCCACTTCGGTCCCGTGCGCGCCCATTCCCGTTCCCACTCGGCCAGCCGGTGGCGCAGCGCGATCCGGCGCTCCGCCGCGTGCCCGAGGAGGACCACGGCCGCCGCACCGCCCGTCGCGCACACGCCGACGGTGATCGTGTGCTGCCAGACCGCGAACTCGTCCGGCGGTGGGGCCACGCTGCGACCCTGGGCGTCGAACCACACGGTCACCGGGTCACCGGCCCGGGTCCCCGCCGGGACGCGGGCCAGCGCGGTGCGCGTCCCCTTGCCCGGCTCGCTCCATCGGACCTGGGCGCGGTAGGGATGATCACGGTCGCCCTGCTCCGTGGGCAGCCGTTCGGGCGTGTTGCCGATCACCACGGCCTGCACCTGATGCCGCTCGGCCCGCTGCGACGCCGCGACCGAGCGCGCCTGCTCATGGGCGCGCAGGCCCGCCGCCACCCCGGCCAGGGGTGTGACCACGAACAGCAGGACGGCGACCACCAGTACGGTCCATGCCTCGATGACGTCCGAGCGGCGCCGCAGCGGATTGCGCCGCCAGCGCCAGCCGCGCACCCGGGTACTCATGTCCACCTCCCTGCCGGAGCCGGAGGGCCGGGCGAGCCGGGTCACCGGTCGTCCGTTCCCGCCGCCGCACACGAGCGTCCACACCGGTCTCGTACCCCGTACGGCGCACCTCGCTCACGCCGCCTACCGCGACTTCAAGCCCTCATGGAGCACGGCATGCGGCACGCGCCCCAAGGCAGCGCGAGCGGCCGAACACGAGACCCGCGCGCCCAGGGCGGGCTTTCGCCGACGCGTTCGATCCCTAGTGCCCCGGCAGGCAACGTTCGCCCCGTCGCGACGCCCGGCACGCACTCTCGCCGCACCGGCCGAAAGCCCAAGTACGTCCAGTACGAGGAC
>NZ_JBSFHY010000052.1:0-54186 GCF_053597295.1 Streptomyces sp. NPDC001450 | reverse complement strand
GCCATGCATGGGCGAGGACCCTGGACATCCGGCACTGAGCCCGCTCTGCCCTGTTCGCGCCGCTTCATCCGCACGCTCGCCGTCCTTTCCGTGGTGCCGACATGGTGTCGGCCGCCGCCTGGCGGAAGTGATGCAGGTTCCGTGCGTGGAGCGCTGCGGCGTCAGCCGGTCGCGCTGCCCGAGACCCACTCGGTCCACGGCATGTTCCAGTCGCCGAGGCCGTTGCCCGGGGCCACCGTGGCCTTGTCCTGGGAGTTCTTGACGATCACGACGTCGCCGATCAGCGAGTTGTCGAAGAACCATGCGGCGGGCAGCTTGTCGTTGCCGCCGCCCCTGATGTCCTTCAGGCCCACGCAGCCGTGGCTGGTGTTGACCTTGCCGAAGACCGAGTCGGCACCCCAGTAGTTGCCGTGGATGAACGTGCCCGAGTCGGTCAGACGCATGGCGTGCGGTACGGCCTTGATGTCGTACGAGGGCTTGCCGTCCTTCTCCGTGAGGCCGACGGTCGAACCGTTCATATGGACGTGCCTGAACTTCTCGGAGATGACCATCTGACCGTTGTACGTCGGGTGCTCGGGGCTGCCGGACGAGATCGGAATGGTCTTGATCGTCTTGCCGTCCCGTACGACGGTCATCTGTTTCGTCTTGGCGTCGACAGTGCTGATCTGGCTCCGGCCGATCTTGAACGTGACCGTCTTCTGGATGCCCTGACGGGTGAGCTTGACGGTGACGGTGGAACCGGGCTTCCAGTAGTTCTCGGGGCGGAAGTCCAGGCGGTTGTCGCTGAGCCAGTGACCGACGACCTGCTGGCCGCTGCTGGAGCTGACCTGGATCTCCGACTCCACGGCGGCCTTGTTGCTGATCGCCGTGCCGAAGTTGACCGTCACCGGCATGCCCACGCCGACGGTCGAGCCGTTCTCGGGGGAGAGGTGCCCGATGAAGTCGTTGGCCGGGGAGACCGTGGTGATCGTGGCGTTCCCGCTGACGGGGCGCTTCTTGGCGTCCACGGCGTCTGCGGCGACCTGATATCGGGTAGCCGGCGCCAGCGGGCCGTTCGGCTTCCAGGACGTGCCGTCCGCGGACACGGTGCCCGGAACCTCGGCACCGGTCGCGGTAGCGGTCATGGTCACCTTGGTGAGCTGGCCGTCGCTGACGGTGACCTTGACGGGGTCGTTGATCCCGACGTTGTAGGCACCTTCCCCGGACGTGATCTCTATTCGGGCGTCGGAAGCGTCCTGGGCGCCCGTCTGATCTGCCGGCGCCTGCGATTTCTGGGGGGTACCGGGGTTGTTGTCGCCGGTGGCAGCGTTGCTGGTACCGCCGAGCACCGTGAGTGCGAGTACGCCGCCGAGTACGCCGGCCGTAGCCATCTGCCCGGTGCGTCGCTTACGTACCGTGATCAAACGCTTCTCCCATGCCACTGGTCGTTGATTCCCTGGAACTGGTTACCGGAGGAGGGCAACCAGATTCAAAGAACTACTTTTACGCATTCATCCCTCCTTAAGGGAGTGAATTGTGGCGAAGTCCACGCGCCGTGGGGTGCTCTCCTCACCCACCGTTGTCAGTGGCGGACGCTACGGTCTGCCCCGTGAACGGGGAACGAGGCGACGAGTCGGTGAGCCGGCGTGCGGCTCTGGATCATGTGCTGGATCTGATCGCGGACGCTCCCTGGAGCGGAAGCCTGGTCCTGCGCGGAAGCATGGTCATGCAGGCCTGGGTGGGAGCCGCGGCGCGCGAGCCCGCCGATCTCGACTGGGTGGTCCTGGAGCACGCCGCCGGGGTCGATGCGCTGGACCCGTATCCGTACGTCGACGCGCTCGACACGGTGCAGCAGTGGCCGGAGGCCGCCGACGGCGCGGCACGGTACGAGATGTGGACGTACGAGGAGTTCGACACCGCCGGACAGCGGCCCGTCCTGCCACCCGAGGGCCTGCACTGGCTGCCGGACGAGGACCTCGTGGAGTCCGGCCCCCCGTACCTGGACCTGCTCGAACGCGTGGCGCAGCGGCCCTGGGCGGCCCCGGGTGTCTTCCTCGACGCGGAGAAGGCGCGCGTGGACGGCACGTGGACGTACACGGAGTACGACACACCAGGGGTGCGGCTGCTCGTCCCCTGGCAGAGAGAAGGGGCGCCCGCGGGCGAGGTACGGCTGGACTTCGCCCGCGACGAACTGCTTCCCGAGTCCCCGGTGTGGACCCTGATACCGCGCGGCGACGGGGGAGCGCCCACCGCGGTGCGGACCGCGAGCCGGGAGCTGTCCCTGGCCTGGAAGCTGCTGTGGCTGTACACCGACAGCCGGGACGACGGCCGGGCGCAGGGCAAGGATCTGTACGACGCGGTGCTCCTCGCCGAGGGGGAGGGGGCGTCCCTTGCGCCGCGTCTACTGAGGTCGGTCTTCCGGCGTGCGGCGTGCGGGGAGGCGGACGCTCTCCGCCCGGGCGCGGTGGAGCGCTGGGACGTGGACTGGGCCGGGTTCCGGGAGAGGTACCCGTGGGTGCGGGGCACGGCGCAGGAGTGGCTGCGACGGCTCGCCCGGGCGCTGGGACCGATCGGCGCGTGAAAAATCGGTACTCGGTTCCTGATCGCTTTCCCTAGACTCACCCTGCATCGCGCGGCGTTGACACATCTCGGCCGCGCGTTTCGTGACCACTGACACCGAGGGGAGCCGGGCCGTGCGTGACCGTACCGCCGTCGTCGTCCCCCCGTCACGGTCCGAGGTGATCCTGGTGTCCTCGTCCGTCCGGTGCCCGCTGCGCGGCCGGCACCGGATGCCCGTGACGACGCTCTGACCCGGTTCACTCCCAGCTCGCACCACACAGCTCACACCTGCCGGGCGGCGGGTGTCCGAGCCGGGTCCCTCTGCGCCTCCGCACGGGAAATCGCGCTGCCCCTTTTCCTGATCCTCAGAAAGGCCATGGGCCGTGCGTACCAACCTCAGCACCCTCGCCACCGTCCGCAACCTCGGCATCCTCGCCCACGTCGACGCCGGCAAGACCACCGTCACCGAGCGCTTCCTGTACGCGACGGGGACCACCCACAAGCGCGGCGAGGTCCACGACGGCACCACCGTCACCGACTTCGACCCCCAGGAACGCGACCGCGGCATCACCATCTTCGCCGCCGCCGTCAGCTGCGGCTGGGACGGCCACCGCATCAACCTCATCGACACCCCGGGTCACGTCGACTTCGCCGACGAGGTCGAACGTTCGCTGCGCGTCCTCGACGGGGCGATCGCCGTCTTCGACGCGGTCGCCGGCGTCGAGCCGCAGAGCGAGTCGGTGTGGCGGCAGGCCGACCGGCACGGCGTGCCGAGGATCGCCTTCGTCAACAAGCTGGACCGCGCGGGCGCCGACCTCGACCGGGCCGTCGACTCGATCCGGGAGCGGCTGCATCCTGCCCCGCTCGTCGTCCAGTTGCCGATCGGGGCCGAGGACGGCTTCACCGGCGTGGTCGACCTGGTGCGCATGCGTTCCCTGCTCTGGGACGGCGGTGGCGGTACGGCGGTGGAGGGGCCGGTTCCCGAGACACTGGCGGAGGAGGCCCTGCGGCGGCGCCGGGTGCTGGAGGAGGCGGTGGCCGAGCTGCATCCGGCCGCGCTGGAGGAGTTCTGCGCCCAGTCCGCTCTGTCCGAGCCGACCCTGGTCGCCGCCCTCCGGGACCTCACCCGCACCGGCGACGGCGTGGTCGTGCTGTGCGGCTCCGCCTACCGCAACCGTGGCATCGAACCGCTGCTGGACGCGGTGGTGGCCTACCTGCCGTCGCCGCTGGACGTGCCCGCCGTACGCGGTGTCCACGGCGACACCGAACAGCGGCGTTCCGCCGACCCCGAAGCACCGTTCGCTGCCCTCGCGTTCAAGGTGAACGCGGGCGGCATCGGGCGCCTGACCTGTGTGCGCGTCTACTCGGGCACGATCGAGAAGGGAGAAACCGTGTGGGACCCCGGCACGGGGCGCACCGAGCGGGTGGCGCGGATCCTGCGGGTCATGGCGGACCGGCACGTCCAGCTGGACCGGGCGGTCGCCGGTGACATCGTCGCGCTCGCGGGCCTGAAGTCGGCGCGGGCCGGCTCGACCCTCTGCGATCCCGGCGCCCCGCTGCTCCTGGAGCCGCCTGTGGTCGCCGAGCCGGTGGTGTCCGTCGCCGTCGAGGCGCGCCGCAGCACCGACACCGGGCGGCTGGCGACCGCGCTCGCGCGGCTGGCGGAGGAGGACCCCTCGCTGGCGGCGCGCACCGACGACGAGACCGGGCAGACCGTGCTGTCCGGGATGGGCGAACTGCACCTGGAGGTCGCGGTGGAGAAGATCCGCCGTGACGGTGGACCGGAGGTTGTCGTGGGGCGTCCGCGGGTCGCGCATCGGGAGACCGTCGTGCGCGGGGTGAGCGGTCTTGTCCACCGGCACGTCAAACAGGACGGCGGGGCCGGGCAGTTCGCGCATGTCGTGTTCGATGTCGAACCGCTCGGGGCCGAAGTCGGAGCCACGGGCTTCGAGTTCCGGTCCGTCGTGGTCGGCGGGCGGGTGCCGCAGGAGTACGTGCGGGCGGTGGAGGTCGGCTGCCGGGACGCCCTCGCCGAGGGGCCGCTCGGCGGGCACCCGGTGACCGGGCTGCGGGTCACGCTGACCGACGGCTCCACCCATGTGAAGGACTCCTCCGAGATGGCCTTCCGCACCGCCGGGCGGCTGGGACTGCGCGAGGCGCTGCGCGTCTGTGCGTTGGCCCTGCTGGAACCGGTGGCCGAGGTCACGGTCACGGTGCCGCAGGACGCGGTCGGCGGGGTGCTCGGTGACCTGGCCGCGCGGCGTGGCCGGGTCAACGGGTCCGAGAGCCGGGGCGGCTCGGCGGTGCTGACCGCGACTGTGCCGCTGGCCGAGCTGTTCGGCTACGCGACTCGGCTGCGCAGCCGGACCCAGGGGCGGGGCACGTTCACCACCCGCCCGGCGGGTTACGCGCCGGCGCAGCAGCCGGCACCGGCTCGGTAGCCCTGCCCGGAGTGCGGTGGCAGCACCGGCACGCACGTCGCACCCCGCGGCCGTCTGCCGACCCACGACGTCGGCGGCGCAACGACGGGTCGCCCGGGGACCGAGGACGCCAGTGATGGTTCCTCGGTCCCCGGGCCGCCCTCGGCCGGCCGGGAAATCACCCTTGCCGGGCGATGCGCTCACCCGGGGAGCCGGATGAGGTGGAAGACGGACACCGCTGGTCCGTGGCCCGGAAGGCGTGAGGCGACATGACCGAGGACAGCATGACCGAGGACAGAAGGGGCGCGAGTGGCCGTGCCGCTCGGGACCCCGTACGGGGGGCGTGAGCCATGTGCCGTTGGCTTGCCTACTCGGGAACGCCCCTCGTACTCGACGAGGTCCTGTACCGCCCGCAACACTCGCTGATCGACCAGAGCCTGCACGCGCGGATGGGCGTCGAGACCACCAACGGCGACGGCTTCGGCATCGGCTGGTACGCGGAGCACTCCCGCGCCGCCCCGGCCGTGATCCACGACATCGGACCGGCCTGGAACAACCGCAACCTCCGGGAGATCGCGGAGCATGTCCGCTCGCCCCTGTTCTTCGCCCACATCCGAGCCTCCACCGGTACGGCGGTACAGCAGACCAACTGCCACCCGTTCCGCCACGGTCGCTGGATGTGGATGCACAACGGCTCGATCGCCGGATTCCATGAACTCCGCCGGTCTCTCGTGCTCGCCGTCGACCCGGCGCTCTTCCCTTCGATCGAGGGCACCACGGACTCCGAGGTGATGTTCTATCTGGCGCTGACGTTCGGGCTGGACGAAGATCCGGTCGGTGGTGTCGCCCGTATGACCGGCTTCGTCGAGCGAGTCGGACGGGAGCACGGGGTGCCGTCCCCTGTGCAGATGACGGTCGCGGTGGCCGACGGGGAGCGGGTCCTGGCCTTCCGGTACGCCAGCGAGGGCACGCCGAGGTCGCTGTACTACAGCAGCAGGGTGGACGACCTGCGGGCGCTGCACCCCGACGCCGCTTTCCTGCGGGACGTCTCGGACGAGACCCGCCTGGTGGTGTCGGAACCACTGGGTGAACTGCCCGGCGCCTGGAACGAGGTACCGGCCGACACCTACGGAGTCGTCCAGCCGGGCGGGGATCTGCTGCGGGACTTCCGGCCCGAGGTCCCGTGACGGACGCCCCCGGGCGTGCACACCGAGCCGGGCGGAGGGCATGCGGGCAACAGGCTCATGGCCGGCGCGCTCGGCCGTCGCCGACGGGCTCCGTACCAGTGCCGGCCGGGGTGCGCCACCTGCCCGGCAGGCACACGAGCCCGGACCGGCGGCTGCCCGGGCAGTGCCGGCTCGGACATGTGCCGACGGACCTCTCACGCCAGCCGTCCGTCCACCGCCGCCCGCCAGGCCGGTGCCTTCACCGGCCGCGCCGCGGGCCTCGGCCGTTGCCCGCCCCGCGCGAAGAACGCCGCCAGCGGAAGGACCGCCGCCCCCACGGTGACCGCGTCCGGTCCGAGCCGGCCCAGTTCGATGCCGACCCGGCCCGCGGGGAAGCGGAGGGCTTGCGCGAGGGCGTGGGCGCGGACCTCGTCCAGGAAGGCGCCGCCCAGCTGGAGGCCCGCCCAGCCGCCGATCAGGATGCGTTCGGGCTGGAAGAGGTTGATCAGGTCGGACAGACCGGCGCCCAGGTACTCGGCTGTCTCGGCCAGGACGGCCGCCGCCACCGGGTCGGACTCGCGGTCGTTCGAGGGGCGGGCCGCGGCGAGCAGTTCGGTCAGGGCCCTCTCCTCGCCTGCCCCGGACGACGGTTGCCCGCCCGCCTCCCGCCAGCGTGCCACCAGCGCCTCCGCGCCCGCGTACGCCTCCAGGCAACCCCGGGCACCGCACCGGCATCGGCGTCCACCGACCCGCACCGTCAGATGTCCCCACTCCACCGCCCGTCCTTGGGCTGCTTCCTCCGTGACCACGCAGGCGCCGACTCCGGAGCCGAAGAGGACGACCACGGCGTTGCGGGCGCCGCGACCCGCGCCGAACCACATCTCGGCCTGACCCAGGGTCTTGGCGCCGTTGTCGATGAAGTACGGGATGTGGGGTGGGAGTTGGCCGGTCAGGCGGAGGAGTCGCTCCAGGGGTAGCGCGTCCCAGCCGATCGTCTGGCCGTGGACGACGGCGCCCTCCTCGCCGGCGTCCTCGATGATGCCGGGCACGCCGATGCCGACGCCGAGGAGGTCGTCGGGGGCGAGCGCGGCCGTGCGGGACACTTCGGCGATGCCCTCGTGCACATGCCCGACCACGGCGTCGACGTCGTACCCGCGTGGACCCAACGGGCTTTCCGCACGGGCGAGTTCGCGCAGTCCGAGGTCGAAAAGCTCCACGCGTACCCGGGTCTCGCCCACGTCGACCCCGATGAGCCGGCCGCTGTCCGGCCGTATCCGCAGCAGTCGTCGCGGGCGGCCGGCGTCGGAGCCGACGCTGCCCGCCTCCTCCACCAGGCCGTCGGCAAGGAGTTCGGCCACGACGTTGCTGACGGAGCCCGAACTCAGCCCGGTCGCCGGGCCGAGGGCGTGCCGGCTCATCGGGCCGTCGAAATACAACCGTTGCAGAACGGCGCTGCGGCTCTCCCGCCGCAGGTCACGCACCGTACGGCCGCCCAGCCCTGCCACCCGACCTCCCTGGTCCGCGCACATTTGTGGCCCGCCGGAGCGGATGCCGTTGCCGGATCCCTTGACGGGCGATTCTCTTGAGGTTTAACTCACATCCTAAATTAAGCCATGAGGGGCTTCGAGGGTCGAACGGGTGTCGGCTTTTGCGAGCAGCCCCTCGGGGTTCTCGACCCCCGGAAAGGGACACCAGGAGCCATGCGCAGCATCCGAGCCGCGGCCGTAGGCGCCGTCACCATGTCTCTCGCCCTCGCGGCTACGGCCTGCGGAGGCGGTTCGTCCAGCGGCAGCGGGTCCGGCGACTCGCCGAAGACGCTGACCTACTGGGCCTCCAACCAGGGCGCCAGCATCGCCGTCGACAAGAAGGTCCTCCAGCCCGAACTCGACAAGTTCGAGAAGCAGACCGGGATCAAGGTGAAGCTGGAGGTCGTGCCCTGGTCCGATCTGCTCAACCGGATCCTGACGGCGACCACGTCCGGTCAGGGCCCGGACGTGCTGAACATCGGCAACACCTGGAGCGCCTCCCTGCAGGCGACCGGCGCACTGCTGCCGTGGGACGCCAAGAACTTCGGCAAGATCGGCGGCAAGGACCGGTTCGTGGACTCCGCGCTCGGGTCGACGGGCGCCCAGGGCAAGGACCCGGCCGCCGTACCGCTGTACTCGATGGCGTACGCGCTCTACTACAACAAGCAGATCTTCGCCGACGCCGGCATCTCCAAGCCCCCGGCCACCTGGGACGAGCTGATCGCCGACGGCAAGAAGATCAAGGCGAAGGGCAAGTCGGTCCTCGGCGCCGAGGGCTCGAACGTGTCGGAGAACATCCACCACGTCTTCGTCTTCGCCAAGCAGCACGGCGCCGACTTCTTCACCGCCGACGGCCAGCCGGACTTCACCAATCCCAAGGTGGTCGACGCGGTCAAGCAGTACGTCGACCTGATGGCCCAGGACAAGGTCATCCCGACCGGCGACGCCGAGTACGCGCAGAACCAGTCCGTCAGCGACTTCGCCAAGGGCAAGCAGGCCATGCTGCTGTGGCAGTCCGCCTCCGCCAACCTCAAGTCCCAGGGCATGAGCGAGGACGCCTACGGCATCGCCCCCGTGCCCGTGCAGTCCGGCACCCCCGGCGCCGGCGCCCAGACCAACTCGATGGTCGCCGGCATCAACATCGCGGTCTTCAAGAACAGCCACAACCTGGACGGCGCCACGAAGTTCGTGAAGTTCATGACCAGCGACGCCGAGCAGAAGACCCTCAACACGGCCTACAGCACCGTTCCGCCGGTCAAGGCCGCCCAGCAGGACTCGGCGTTCAACTCCCCGGCCACCGCGGTGCTGAAGAACACCCTCGCCACCAGCGCTGCCGCGCTGCCGCAGGTCGCCGCCGAGTCGCAGTTCGAGACGACGGTCGGTACGGCTGTCAAGGAGCTGTTCGCCGACGCCGCCGCCGGACGCGCGGTGACCACCGACTCCGTCAAGGCCAAGCTGGAGAAGGCCCAGCAGCAGATGCCGGCGGCCCGAACACGATGACCACCACCGCTCTGAAGGAGCCGGTGCGCGAGACCTCCCCCGGCGCGGCGCGCGAAAACCGCCGCCGCGCCGGGCGGATCCGCCGCATCGGACTGCCGTACCTGCTGCTCCTGCCCGCCCTGCTCCTCGAACTCCTCGTCCATCTGGTGCCGATGGTCATCGGCATCGTGATGAGCTTCAAGGAACTCACCCAGTTCTACATCCGCGACTGGGGGACCGCCCCCTGGTCCGGCCTCGGCAACTACAGGCTGTCGGTGGACTTCGACGCGCCCGTCGGCGAGGCGCTGCTGCACTCGTTCCTCGTCACCGTCGGCTTCACCCTGCTGTCGGTCGGCCTGTGCTGGCTGATCGGCACCGCCGCCGCGATCTTCATGCAGGACACCTTCCGCGGCCGCGGTCTGCTGCGCGCCCTGTTCCTGGTGCCGTACGCCCTGCCCGTCTACGCGGCCGTCATCACCTGGGTGTTCATGTTCCAGCACGACAACGGCCTGGTGAACCACGTCCTGCACGACCAGCTGCACCTCACCGACAAACCCTCCTTCTGGCTCATCGGCGACAACAGCTTCTACGCCCTGCTGACCGTGTCCGTGTGGAAGGGCTGGCCGTTCGCCTTCCTCATCGTGATGGCCGGGCTGCAGAACATCCCGCGCGAGCTGTACGAGGCGGCCGCGCTGGACGGCGCCGGGATGTGGCAGCAGATCCGCCGCATCACCCTTCCGTCCCTGCGCCCGGTCAACCAGGTGCTGGTCCTGGTCCTGTTCCTCTGGACGTTCAACGACTTCAACACGCCGTACGTGATGTTCGGCAAGGCCGCCCCCGAGGCCGCCGACCTCATCTCGGTCCACATCTACCAGGCGTCCTTCGTCACCTGGAACTTCGGCACCGGATCCGCCATGTCCGTCCTGCTCCTGCTGTTCCTTCTGGTCGTGACCGGCCTGTACCTCCTGTTCACCGCGCGCGGACGGAGGGCCGCCGATGTCTGATCCCAGCTACCCGATGGCGCCGCCCCGTTCGTTCCTGTGGTCCCGGCGGATCTTCCTCACCCTGCTCACCGGCTTCGTGCTGCTGCCGGTGTACGTGATGGTCTCCAGCTCGCTGAAGCCGCTCGCGGACGTCACGGGCAAGTTCCGCTGGCTGCCCAGCGGGCTGACCATCCGCCCCTACATCGACATCTGGTCGACGGTCCCGCTCGCCAAGTACTTCGTGAACTCGCTGATCGTGGCGGGCGCGGCGACCATCTGCTCGGTGGTCATCGCGGTGTTCGCCGCCTACGCCGTCAGCCGTTACGAATTCCGCGGCAAGCGGGTCTTCACGGTGACCGTGCTGTCGACGCAGATGTTTCCCGGCATCCTCTTCCTCCTCCCGCTCTTCCTCATCTACGTCAACATCGGCAACGCCACCGGCATCGCCCTGTTCGGCTCCCGCGGCGGCCTGATCCTGACGTACCTCACCTTCTCCCTCCCGTTCTCGATCTGGATGCTGATCGGCTACTTCGACTCGGTGCCGCGCGACCTGGACGAGGCGGCGCTGGTGGACGGATGCGGCCCGCTCGGCGCGCTGCTCAGGATCGTCGTGCCGGCCGCGATCCCCGGCATCGTCGCCGTCGCCGTGTACGCCTTCATGACCGCGTGGGGAGAGGTGCTCTTCGCGTCCGTCATGACCAACGACACCACCCGCACCCTCGCCGTCGGCCTCCAGGGCTACTCCACCCTCAACGACGTGTACTGGAACCAGATCATGGCCGCCTCGCTCGTGGTGAGCGTGCCGGTGGTCGCCGGGTTCCTCCTCCTGCAGCGCTATCTCGTCGCCGGTCTGACGGCGGGCGCCGTCAAGTGACCAACACCCTGTATCCCGAAGGGACTTCCGTGTCCGAACGCATCGACCTCGCCGCACTCCCGCACGACTTCCTGTGGGGCACGGCCACAGCGGCGTACCAGATCGAGGGGGCCGTCGCCGAGGACGGCCGTTCACCGTCGATCTGGGACACCTTCTCGCACACCCCGGGGAAGATCGCGAACGACGACAACGGCGACGTCGCGTGCGACCACTACCACCGCTGGCGCGAGGACCTCGGCCTGATGCGGCGACTCGGCGTCAACGCCTACCGGTTGTCGGTGGCATGGCCGCGTGTGCTGCCTGGCGGGGACGGCCCGGCGAACCCCAAGGGCCTGGCCTTCTACGACGAGTTGGTGGACGCCCTGCTGGAGGCGGGCATCACCCCGTCCGTCACCCTGTACCACTGGGACCTGCCGCAGGTGCTCCAGGACCGCGGCGGCTGGCCGGAGCGGGCCACCGCCTTCGCCTTCGCCGAGTACGCCTCGACCGTCGCCGAACGCCTCGGTGACCGCGTGAAGTTGTGGGCGACCCTCAACGAGCCCTCCTGTTCGGCCTGGATCGGCCACCTGGAGGGCAAGATGGCCCCCGGCTGGACCGACCTCACCGCGGCCGTACGCGCCTCCTACCACCTGCTCCTCGGCCATGGCCTCGCCACGCAGGCGATCCGCGCCGCAGCCCCCGACACGCAGGTCGGCATCGTCAACAACCTCTCCACCGTGCACGCCGTCACCGACCGCCCCGAGGACCTGGCGGCCGCCCGCCGCCACGACGGCCATGTGAACCGCTGGTGGCTCGACCCGGTGCACGGCCGCGGCTTCCCGGCCGACATGGTCGAGACGTACGGCGTCGGACTCCCCGAGCAGCCGGGCGACCTGGAGACCATCGCGGCCCCGCTGGACTGGCTCGGCCTGAACTACTACTTCCCGGCGTACGTCGCCGACGACCCCCACGGCCCGGCCCCCCGCGTCCGTTCCGTACGCCGCCCGGACGTCCCGCGCACCGGCATGGACTGGGAGATCGACGCGAGCGGCATCGAGACCCTGCTGCTGCGCCTCACCGAGGAGTACGGCGCACGGAAGATCTACGTCACCGAGAACGGCTCGGCCTTCCCGGACGTGGTCCACCCCTACGGCACCGTCGACGACCCGGAGCGCCAGGACTACCTGGAGCGGCACCTCGCCGCCTGCGCCTCGGCGGCCCGCAAGGGCGCCCCGCTCGCCGGCTACTTCGCCTGGTCGCTGCTGGACAACTTCGAGTGGGCGTACGGCTACGCCAAGCGCTTCGGTCTCGTGCACGTGGACTACCGCACCCAGGTACGCACGATCAAGGGCAGCGGACACCGGTACGCGGACATCGTCCGCGCCCACCGCGGGCAGGCACGGCGGGCCGCCTGAGCCGGGGTCCCGACGGCCCGGACGTCCGGTGGACACGGGTGCGGGAGCCCGTGTCCACCGGCCCGCCCCTGGCCGCCCCGCCCACGCCGCCGCGGCCGCCGTCTCCTCGTACACCGACCGCGCGGCCGCCGCCTACGCCGTGAACCCGGCCGCCGTCACCGCCTGCGTCAACGAGAACTCCGGCCTCACCCCCGACCACGCCGTCGACGGCAACGGCGCCACCCGCTGGTCCAGCAACTTCGCCGACGACGCCTGGATCCGCGTCGTCGACCGGGTCGTCCTGGACTGGGAGGCCGCCTACGGCAAGCGCTACGTCCTGGAGGTCTCGAAGAACGGCACGGACTGGACCCCCTTTACGCCGAGACGGCGGGCACCGGCGACTCCGTCACTGTGAAGGGCGACCTGACCCGCTGGCCGAGCGACTGGAACGCGGATCGCTGGGTGTCGGTGGACCTGGGGGCGCAGTCGACGATCGACACGGTGGACCTGCACTGGGGCGCCACGGGCTGGAACCGGGACGCAACGGCGTACACCCCGCTGCGCTTTCCTGGCCAGTACGACGACACTTAGACGTCATCTCGTTTGGGGAGCCTGCGGTAGCAGATGAGGGTGCAGGCGATGCTGGTGAAGGCGAGGAAGTGGTCGGCCTTGCGTTCGTAGCGGCGATGAAGGCGGCGGCAGCCGGCGAGCCAGGACATGGTCCGTTCGATGGTCCAACGGTGTCGGCCGAGTCGTTGTGAGGTCTCAATGCCTTTGCGGGCGATGCGGTGCCGGATGCCTCGCTGCGAGCCCACACCCTGGCCTTCGTCCACTCGGTGAACCTGCGGTGAGCCGTCGCCCCGGACGGCCCGAACGACGCTGCGGGGAGTTGCTGCCACGTGCAGCCCGCCGTCGCTACGAACACGATCGCCGCCAGCACCTCACGATCACCGTGGCGACGTCGGCCGCCGCCCTGAGGCCGCGACGGCGCCTCCGGCACCACCCGCTGGAACAGCTCCCACCACTCGTCCGGCACCAGCCGCTCAACCATCCCCGCGCCGGGAGGCTACCGACCTCAAGGAGAAGACCGCAGTCAGCGGCCCATTCGGCGCTGCTCGTCGAACCGAAGCAGCACCCGTACCAGACGCCACACTCCGGTGAGGACCCGGCCTCCAGGAACTGCTGTTGGGCGCCGTCGTTGACGTCCACCAGCAGGACGACCCGCAGTCTGGAGCCGTCGAACACGGACTGGGAGACCGCTGCGACACCTGCCGCGTCGGCGGTCGTTCTGAGGCGGTGGTCATCCTGCGCACGTCTCCTACGCGGGACGGCGGAACACGGGGAACCGCGTCCGATCCTGTGCCGCTCCCGGCATCACCACGACTCGTGCGGACCACGCGGGTGAGTGCCGGGGACCGCGGGGCGGCCCGCACCAGGACCTACCAGTCCTCCTCCTCGCCGCCGCGCATGTGACGCCACTGCTGGACGACCTCCCGCGCGCCGCGTGCCAGCTCGGCGTAGTGCGCCGGGCATTCCCACAGCTCGCGGGCCGAGAGCTTGGCGGGCACGGGAGTGTCCGGGTGGTCCTCGGGAGCGTACAGATGCACCACCGCCTCATGCCGGGATTGCACGTGCGTGGTCGCCGACCAGGGGTGCCGGGGGTGCTCGCAGGAGGCGTCCGGGCCGATGGTGTCCAGGGCCGCGACCAGGTCGCGGGCGTAGGAGGGAGGCAGGCCGTCGTAGGTCTGGGCGATGCCCATCCACAGGGACAGGAACAGGCCGATCCGTTCCTCGTCGCGCACCTTCCCGGCCAGCCAGCGGCGGGCGGACCACAGCGCGACGGGGCCGGTGTTGTCCTCCCAGGAACGCCGGATCGCCTCCTGCAGGGCGACGATGTCGATCCCGCCGTCGTCCCGGAGGAACCGCGCGTCGAGGTGGGAGACGTCCACACTGCCGAAGAGCTCCTCGTGGGCCTCGCGCATGCGGGCGGCGGCCCGGTCGGCGAGGCCGGCGAGGAACGCCTCGCAGTCGAACGCCGCCAGCTCCTCGCCCTCCAGCCCGTACTCCTCGGCGAACACGGCACGGCCGGCCTCGGACAGCATGCTCACCCCGGCCTCGACGCCGTACTCGTCGTCCACGTCCGTAGGGTGGGCTCCGGCCGGGCAGGTGCAGGACGCCGGGTCGAGCGTGGCCCGCAACCCTTCCAGGGCTTGCGTGTACGACGCGAAGAGGGACTTGCTGAAGACGCGTGCGGCGACGTACCAGCACGTGGTGTGGAGCAGGATCGTGTACCCGGTCCGTTCCCGGCGCCCCTGCGGGGTGCCGATGCCGTCGAGCGCGTCCGCCGCGTCGTCGGCGAGCAGGCCGAGGGTCGCAGGCGGGCTCCCGTGGGGGTAGTCGCTGACGATCCCGCAGAGGTCGGAGATCAGTTCTTTGTGGTCGTCGGGCAGGGTGGGGGTCACTTCAGTCACGTCGGTAATCGACGACGCAGTGGGCCGGCCGGTTCCCGCGGCGAAGGTCAGGGCCTCACCGGTGGACGCGTCATGCCCGGGGAAGTGAGCCGAGCAGGCCCCTGGGTACTAACCAGCACGGCCCCATCGCCGCGGAGGTGCAGCGTGTCCCGACCCGCAGACCGTGTCCAGGATCCCTGGGGGCGCGGACCCCCTATGCGCCCGGCAGCCCGCGGCCGCAGCGCACCGACCGCCCTGGGCGACGGGGTCACCGAGGACCAGGTGGAACGCTGGGTCCCCGCAGCGTCGTTCGGGCCGTCCGGGGCGACGGCTCACCGCAGGTTCACCGAGTTGACGAAGGCCAGGGTGTGGGCCAAGCTGCACCGCCTGGTCCTCGACGAACTCGGCTCCCGCGGCGACCTGGACTGGTCGAGGCGCGCCATCGAGTCGGTGAACATGCGGGCCCTGAAAAGGGGGACCTGACAGGCCCGAATCCTGTCGACCGGGGCAAGTACGGCTCGAAGATCCACCTGATCACCGAGCGGACGGGTCTGACCCTGTCCGTCGGAATTTCAGGGGCCAACGTCCACGACAGCCAGGCCCTGGTCCCGCTCGTGAAAGGCATACCGCCGATCCGGTCTCGCCGGGGCCCTCGCCGGCGCAGGCCCGGCAAGCTTCACGCCGACAAGGGCTACGACTACCGCCACTTGCGGCAATGGCTGTCGCAGCGAGGCATCCGGCACCGCATCGCCCGCAAAGGCATTGAGACCTCACAACGACTCGGCCGACACCGTTGGACCATCGAACGGACCATGTCCTGGCTCGCCGGCTGCCGCCGCCTTCATCGCCGCTACGAACGCAAGGCCGACCACTTCCTCGCCTTCACCAGCATCGCCTGCACCCTCATCTGCTACCGCAGGCTCCCCAAATGAGATGACGTCTTAGACCGGCTTCTACTACAACTACCAGCGCCACTACGACCCCGACACCGCGAGCTATGCCCGCCCCGACCCGCTCGGCCTGGGACCCGCGCCCAACCCGGTCGTCTACGTCGCCAACCCGCACGTCCGGATGGACCCCGAGGGTCTGATCGCCAAGGGATGCACGGAGAACTCGGTTGGTACAGCGGCCTGAAGCCGCGAACATCCTGGACGACGATCAGGACCGCATCAACCCCGTCGACCAGGAGATCAACCACATCCCGGCGAAGGCGTCCTACGCCCACCTGGACATGCCCGGGTTCCGGACGAACAAGAACGGCGGCGGCGCCGGCATGGGCCCCGCGAACTGTCGAGCACGGGCTCCAGCAAGGAAAGCGACGAATGGCGCGCGAAACAGCGGAAGCACGCGCCGCACGTGCCTCGCGCCGCGCGATCTCGGCGCGGGCGGCTTCCACGGTGCGCAGCCACGGTGGGGTGCGGCGAGGAGGCCGGCGACACAGGGCGCCGTCGGTGACGCCAGTGACGGCGACGCGGCGGAACTCCAGGCCCTTGACGGAGTGCATGGTGCCGACGCGGACGGCGCCCGTGTCCTCCGGAACATCCGCCAACCGGTGCCAGGAGTGGAAGAGGGTCTGCTGAGCGAGCCGTCCGAAGCGGATGCGGCCGGGGACCCAAGCCACGCGCTCGGACTCCGGCGGTGCGAAAAGTGGGATTCGAGCGTCGACCCGTGCCGCAAGCAAAAGGTTGCGTTGTGTGGAAGCTCACCGGGGGCGCCCACCAGTGAGTGAATCGGCGACTTTCGCGAATATGACCAAAGCATGGTCGGAGAGATCGAGGCGGGCATAACCTGCGTAAGGCATCGCAGGTGGGCGGTAGCGACCTGCGGTGCGCTGGAGGTGCCATGGGTGGGGAATTACAGGTATCAACGGCTGTCGGGGCATCCGGCGGGCCAGCGGGAGCCGAAGGAACAGGCTCGGGGGACCTGATCGCAGACGTGGGGGATCCTTACGGGGAACATCCGCTGCTCACCTCTGCGATGGCGGAGGATTACGACGCCGTGTCGGCAAGCGAACGACAGCGGTTGCGGCGGTACCTGGAAGCTGTTGTGGCGGTTCGCCAGGCGCCGGTGCACGCCGCCGTCGCGTTCAACGCCGTCTACTTCGGCTATGACCTCGGCGGCGAAGGGTATGGCCGCAGCCCGCTGCGGCTGGACGACTTCCCCGCGGTCACCATCGGCGAGCGTGCACCGGCCCTCCCGGTTGGGGCGATGGTGCACATCGCCACGGGATCCGATCCGCTCTACGCCGAGATCGTCTACAAAGAGGGTGCCCATCCCGACATCGACGAACTGGGCGACGTGCCGGCTTGGGTGTCCGGAGCACCCGCGGGCGCCGAGGGGCCCGGCAGGACGGGTCGGGACCATGTCCCGGCCCGTCGTGAACTCCTGGTCCCCGATCCGCACGCTTTCGGCCCCGGCCTGAGCTTGTCACCCGCCCAGCTGCGCCGGTTGCGGACCCATCAGCGCTGGATCAACGAGGACGGGCACATTCTCGTCGACGCCTGCTACCCGTCCCGGGAAGCGGCCCGGCGCACCGATCTTGAGGCCTATGCCGAGTACTTGCTGACCACGGCACGGGCGCAGCTGCTCAGTCCCTTTGTCCCCGTGTCGTTGACAGCGCTGGTGGACGGCGAGGGCGACGACGAGCTTTGCGCGGGCCTGCTCCGACTCCTCGACACGGTGCGGCGGGTGCTCGCCTCCAGCGAGCGGCTGCGCATGTGGGGGCCGTACGCCATCGCGCGGGAGTCTCTCGCCTCCTGCTGGCGCGGCACCGGTCCGCTCGGCGGCGACGATCTCAGGACCCTCGCGGCGGCGGTGGAACGCGCGGCGTTACCGGGGCGGCGTCGCTACGGACTGTCCGCACCGGTCACTGTCTATACGGCCGTCGGACCTCGGCTGCGTGTATTCCCCGGAGCCGGAGAACTGCTCAAGGGCGTGGACTACGCGGCGGCGGTGTGCCGGGCGAACGTCACTCTCGCGGACGTGGTCCAGCGGGACAGCGAGCAGGGCCTGTTCGCGAACGGTACCCGGGTCACACTCGACGATGCCTTCGAAGGGGGAGGCGTCTGGCGTTCCCGCTTCCCGGGTGATGCGGAGGGGCCGACCGATCCGATGATCCCGGCCGGCCGCGGATGGGCGTCCACGACATCATCGGCATCCTCGCCGGAGCCGGAGCCGGAGCCGGAGCCGGAGCCGGAGCCGGAGCCGGAGCCGGAGCCGGAGCCGGAGCCGGAGCCGGAGCCGGAGTTGGCGCCCGTTGACCCGCCGCTTTTGGACGATGAGAACCTCGGGCCGGCTCAGCTGATGCGCAGTGGTGGCGCTGAAGTCGTCTGGCGGCTGCCCTTGCGCCTGGCTCATCTCATCGATTCCTACCTCCCCCTGCATCCACTCGTCACCGACGAACTGCGAGACACGTACGGCTGCCGGCCCACTCTGCGGCTCGAATTCGCCCACCCCGGCGGCATCTTGGAGGACAACGAAGCCGTTCAGCACGCTGTCGCGGAGCTGCGCGACGGTCCCGGCCGTCTGACGGGAATCGCCTGGCCCGCCGACTTCTTCCCGGGCCTGGTGCTCGAGCTCCACTGGACCAGGGGCAGGCACGTGCTCCGCATCAAGACGATGCCACTCGACCACCGGGTGCGGGTCGGCGACCGCACAACAGGCCACTGTTACGACCCGCGCGTACTCACTAGAGAAGATGTGCCAGGGAGCGACCGCAGCGGCGACTCCGCCGTGGGCCTTTCGCCCCGGCAACTGGTGATGCGCGTGGTGCGCCGCTGCGGGCTGCTGACACCGGACGGCCACGCCCTGCTCGACCGGGCCAACCTGCCCATTGCCGTCTACGGACAGCGACCGCCTCGGACTCAGGCCGCAACACTCGACTGCGCGGCAGCCGAACTCCTTGCCGAGGGATTGCTCGCGCCGGCCACCGGCAGCCGTGATGCCACTGGTCAGCCGCAGTTCCCGGCACGGCCGGGGGAGCGGCGCATCCCGCTCATCGGATACCGGCCCGCCCGAGTGCGCGTCACCCGGCCCTGGGGATCCATGGGCCTGCCAGGCGAGCCGATGCGCCTGCAGTACGTGCCCGGCCATCTGCGTCGCCTGCTTCCCGGCCGCTCACCGAGCGAGGCCCAGCGAGCCGCCTTCCGCGAGCACTGCCGCAGGCTGGGCAAGGCGGACGGCTGGGAACTGCCCGACGGCTACACGTTCGTGACCGAGCACACCCGCGGTCGCTGAATCGCAGTCTTTCACGCCGTCGGCCGGCCGCCTCCCGCGCGGGACGACCGGCAGCCGGCGAACCAACCAACCACAGAACGGAGCGCCCATCTATGCAGGACCGCTACCGCGTTGTCGCGGGGCCGCCGATGTCCCCGCCCGCCGTGTCGGTCGAGAGCCTGGAGGCTTTGGCTGCGGCACTCAACGCACTGGGGCAGCCGACGATGACCGCCCTGGATCAGCTGACGGCCGGCCTGGTCGAGCTGGCTTTCAATTCACTGCGCCCCAAGGACCGTCAGCAACTCCTCGGCGGACTGGCCATCCGCATGGCGGCCCCGCGGCGGGCGGGCAACGCGTTGTGCCGGGACGTGCTCGGCCGGCTGCGCCGGGAGGCCCGCCAGTACGACTGCACCTGCGGCGTCCGGGCTCTCACCCAGACGGTGATGAACGATGTCGGAGCAGCCGCACTCCCCGTGGCCGAGGTCTCCGATCCCGTGACCAAGTGGGGCAGCACGCTGGTGCTGGCCGCGATGTTCTCCTGGTGTCAGGCATCGGTCGCCGACGCACACGTCCTCGCCTGGGCCGCGGACCAGGACTGGTTGGGAGCGGTGACCGAACTGGGGATGGACGAGCAGCGCCTCGCAGCCGTCCGCTCCGCCGCGCGAGCGGTCGTCGAGGCACATCCGAGCTTCACCATCGGCGACCACGAGCAGCAGGAACCGACGGACGCGCCGGCCACGGCGCCGTCGGCTGAGGACATTCCCGTCCCGACGGTGTCGGCTGAGCAGACGGCCGCACAAGAGGACGTCACCGAGCCGGAGAGCGCATGCCGACGGCTGGCCACTGCCGTCGCCGAGGCCGCGCGCGCAACTCAGCGGGCGACCGCGGCGATCGAGGACGGCCGCCCACCCGCCGAGGCCGACCTCATACCCCTCACCGGGCTCCGAGACGCCTTCGATGACGTTCGCTCCGTTCTCGCCGCGGCGGGGGTCACCTCGGTGCCTCTCCGCCTTGAGGACATGACCCAGGCCGCCGATGCCCTCAGGGCGGCACGTGACCGTGACCGCGCCGCCCGGGAGGGGCTCCGGGAGCTTCTTTCCATAGGCTGCGCCCCGGACAGCCCTGCCGTCGCAGCCGCCGAAGCCGTGCGCGACTGCGCTCGGCGTCTTCTCGACATGGCGGAGTGGGGAGACACAGAGACCCACGAGAGCAACGCGCTCGCCGCACTGGCCGAACTCGTCCGCATGGGGCGCCAGGCCGACGCGGCCGCGGAAATCCTCGTCCTTCAGGAACGGGTCGTCCGAGTGCTGCCCGCGTGTGCCACCGCCGTAGTGATGGCGAACGAGCTCACCCTGCCCGACCGGGCCGAGGTACGAACCGACTCCGCCTCGAGCCGGGCGGAAGAGCCGTACGAGCCGCGGCGCGGCACCGGCAGGAATGGCGCTGGGGCCGTCGGCCCGCATGCCGATCAGGCCACCGCGGACACCGCCACCGTCGCCCAGAGCAGCACGGACGGGGAGCGAGACGGCGGCGCCGCGCCCGAGGGCACCTCCACCGACGCGCACTCCGCGGTGGACCTCGGCACGCGCCGGCACACCACCGAGAACACAGCAAAGCGCCCGGCACAGGCTCCAAAGCCGCGGGCGCCCCGCAGCGTCTTGACTGCGGCGGTCGCCGATGCGGCGCCCTCCGCCACACTTGTCCCCGCCGCCACGGATGCGGAGATCCCACAGCCCGCACCACCGGCCGAGGACACGGCGCCCGCCTCCGCGGTCCCAGGTGCGGAAGAGCAACAGAGCGGCCACGCCACGGATGCCAGTGGTACCCGCGTCACAATCGGCCGACAGCGGGCGGGCGGGACACCGGAAGACACGATGCCTCCGGGGAACGCAGCGCAAGCGGCCGAGCAGGCACTGGCACGCCTGGTCGTCGAGCGGCGTTTTGGACTCGCCCACCACGTGGCACGAGCCGTCGGCTGTCCTGAGCCGCAGGTGACGTCCTTCCGCGTGGCCGGCGCCGCAGCTCTCCTCACCTCCGGTACGGGCCCCTGTGCCCGGATGGTCGCGGACCTGCTCAGCCAGCAGGCCACTATGACCGGCCGCGACTTCGAGGGCAGTGAACTCATCCTGCTTCCCGCTCTGTTGCGCACTGCTCTGGTCACCGGTGATCACGTGGCCGGAGCGCAGCTCAAGGCCATGGTGCCCAGGCTGCCGGACGCGCTCGGGGAGGTCGCGGCCGCCGTGGCGGACCGCGCGCTCAGCGGTGCCTTGATGATCGCCTCACCGCTGGTGGTGATCGCCGACATGTCGGAGACAGAGGCTCGGCTGAGGGAATTGCGCGAGCAGAGCGTCACCCTCACCGCTCCGCAGCGCCTCCGATTCGCCCGGGCGACGGAGATCGCCAAGCGGTGGCTGGCGCACGACGGGCTGCTCGGATCGATGCTCCAGGCCGTGATCGCCGATGACCGTGAGGCGTTGCCCGACAACCGGGAAAAGGCCGAGCGCCTGTCGAAGCTGTCCGAGGTCAACAGCGAGATCGACCGCATGGACCGCAAGCTTCGCTCGTCCAGCGGCAAGCCGTTGCAGGGGTCGGGACGGCAGGACTTGGTTCATGTCGTCGAGCGGGCCGTGGCGCTGGTCAGGGAATGGTGTCTGACGGTCGGCAGGGTGCGCGGGAGCGAGCGCTCCGACACCCACCGGGCCACCAAGGAGATCTCGGACCTTCGCCAGTTGGCGCTGGGCCACCGGGCCACCGTCATGCGGGAACTCGAAAGGCTCGCCAGGCGGTCCGGCACGGCGGCTGCAGCGGCTGTGTGGGCGGCACGCAGTTCCATGGAGGAACTGTTCGATCTTCTGTCCGGCGACGCCCGCCCGACAGACCCGGGCCAAGGTGCATCCGACCCGGAACTCGTTCTGGATGTCGAGTTGCTGAAAATCTGCGACACATTCGCCGAGCGGCCACCGCTCGACCGGCTTCTGACGGCAGTCGACCGCGGATGGGAGGAAGCCCTGAACGAACGGCTCGATCACGATGCCTTCGGTGCGGCGCGCGTCATCATGGAGCTGGCGGAACAGGGAGCACTGCCGGGGCACGAAGGTGCGATGGTCGGCGCGCGGACGCGTGCGGATGTCGACGAGCGGGAGGCCGCGAGGCGTACGACTCTGGCCGCTGAGCACGCCGACCTCGTGGCCGAGGTGCACCGGGCGCAGGCCGACGGAGCGGTGACGGACGATCAAGACCTGCGGCTGCAGGAGCTGCTGGCGGACGCCCGGCATCGCCTCGACGCTCCGGACCGGCACGACCCGAGTGAGGTCCGTCGGGCCCTGGAGAGGGTGCGGGCCGATCTGCCTGCCTACCGCCAGGAAGCGACCGCCCGTATCCGGGCGCGGCTCGACGCCCTGGATGTCACGAACGAGGAGCGGGCGCAGGTGCTGCGGCACTTGGACACCGGAGGGCTGGCGACCGCGGCGGACCTCGTCTATTTCCTGGAGATCGGCGAACCCGTACCGGAGATCGAGGCCGGCGAGTCCCACCTGATCGAGTTCTTTCCCGTGGTGTCCGAGGGACTGTCCAAGGGAATCGACCAAGAGCTGGTCGACCTGGTTCGCTCGGGCGGAAAGCACCCGGCCGTCGACGTTCTCGACTACGGGAACCTGTCGAGCGACGAGGCGTCGCTGGCGGCGGACGCCCTGAACGAATGGCGTGAGCTGGGCGCCACTGAGCAGAAGGACCGCGGGAGTATTTCCCGGTTCAAGCTGCTCCCGGCCCTGAAGCTCCTGGGCTACGACGCCAAGACCGGCCGGTGGCTGGACGAGCTGTCGCAGCAGCGCCGTGAGTACCGCTTCTTCGAGGCCACGGGGGTGGAGGTCAACGGGCGAGCCAAAGTGCCGGCGTTCGGCTCCCAGATCAAGGAGCAGGGCGGAACCCTCCGAGTGCTCATGGTCTGGGGCCGCCCGCCTGCCAAGGTGGTCATGAGTCTCGCAGGACGGGACCCCAGCGGGTCCAGCCTTCTGGTCTTCTACTTCGGCACCTTGGGCCCGACGGTCCGCGCGGAACTCGCCGCCGGAACCGATCGCCTGCAGCCGATGCTGGTGGTCGACGACGCGGCCCTGGCCTATCTCGCGGCCCGCGGCAACCGGCAGGTCAGTACTGCCACGCAGACCCTCCTGCCGTTCTCAGGCGTCAACCCGTACATCAGGGAAAAGCGCGGCCGGATCGGCAGGGAGATGTTCTACGGACGCGATGCCGAACGCCAGAGCATCCTCGACCCTCGCGGTACCCAGGTCATCTTCGGCGGCCGGGGGCTCGGCAAGTCCGCGCTGCTCAGCGATGCCGGGGAACGCTTCATGGAGCAGCGGCCCGGTTTCCATGAGTCCGTCTACATTAACCTGGACCAGGAGAACATCGGAAAGGGAAGCTCGCTCGGGCCGGAGGCACTGTGGAGCGTCCTGGACCGGGAGCTGACCGATGCCCAGGTGCTGGGCCGCCAGCATGGCGGCCGCAAGTCGCCGAGGAGGGACCGCTCAGAACGGGTGCGTGCCGGCATCCGGTCGTGGCTCGACGGTGACTCCCGGCGCCGCCTGTTGATCCTGCTCGACGAGTGCGACCAGTTCTTCGAGGCGGACGCACCGCGATTCGACCAGACCAAGAAGCTGAAGGGACTCGGGTCCGACACCAAGGACCGGGCCAAGGTCGTCTTCGCGGGCCTGCACTCCGTGCAACGCTTCTCGAAACTCGCGAGCAACGGGCCGTTCGGACACCTCGCGCAGACGCCGAAGGTGATCGGGCCCCTGGCTCCGCAGTTCGCCGCCGACCTCCTGGTGGAGCCGATGCGGGCGCTCGGCTTCGAGTTCGAGGACGTGGATCTCGTTAACCGGGTGCTCGGATTCTGCTCGTATCAGCCGTTCCTCCTGCAGATGTTCGGACACCGCTTGGTCGAGGTGATGCATCGCAAGCGAACGCGGCGCGGAGTGGACGGGCCGCCCTTCACCGTGTCGGCGGCCGACATCGAAACGGTGGAGTCGGACGCCGCGCTCAGGACGGGCATCTCGGCCGCCTTCAAGGACACGCTGAGTCTGGACCACCGGTACGACGTGATCGCCAACGTCTTGGCGTACCACGCTCGGCACCGGGGCCTGGAAGTGCGGCTGAGCGACGCCGAGTTGCGCGAGGAGTGCGAAACCTGGTGGCGGAAGGGGTTCGAACGGCTCGACACCGAGGGTTTCAGGGCCTACCTCTCCGAGATGGTGGGACTCGGGATCCTGGCCCCCAACCACGACGGCCAGGGGTGGCACCTGCGTGGGCCGAACGCTCTGCGTATGATCGGCACCTCCCACGAGGTGGAGGCCCGTCTGCTGCGGGCCGAACAGGACTGCAAGCTTGAGGAGAGCATCGTCCTGGAAGGAAGGCCCGAACTGCCCGACGGGCGCTCTGCCCCGTTGACGATCACACAGCTCGACGACCTGCTCGGTGAGCGGACCAATCAGACGAGGGTCGTTCTCGGCACACCGGCCACGGGCGTGAAGGACGTGGGGGACACGCTTCGCATCGTCACCGAGCGCATCGACGGCTGGACCCTGCCGCCGATCGGTCGGCCCAGTGTCTTCAAACAGGAGCTCATGGGCGGGCAACCTCGTGAACGACGGGTGATCATCAGCGATTTCGCACGCTACCCGGCGAAGCCGGAGACCTGCCGTGATGCGGTAGAACTCGCGAACCATCTGGTGCCCACCATTCCGGGTGTCACCCGGGCTGTCGTGCTGGTGACCGACATCCGCCAGCTGGACCTGTGGCGCGCTCTCCTCACCTGCGATCAGCAGGTCCCTGCGGCTCCCGTTGTGCTGCGACGCCACGACCGCCACAGCCTGCGGGGATGGGCACAGCGCCTGGGCGAGGCGTTCAACACGGAGGAACGCCTTGAGCGACTCCACGACCTGACCCGTGGCTGGCCGTGGCTCGTCGACCGGGCGCACCGGCTCCATGTCGAGCTACGCGATGCCGACAAGGTCCTGGGCAGGCTGGCTGGCCTGCTTACGGACAGGTCGGAGGCCCGGGCCTTCGTCGAGGCGACGAGTGTGCGGACGAATCCGGCGCTCGCCGCGGGGTATCAGGCCGTCGACAAGCAGGTCATGGGTGACCCGGCCGATGCGGAGGACGTCGTGACGGCCATCGCCTACGAGACCGGCGGTGATGAGGAGGAAGCCCGATGGGTTCTTGCCTGCCTCGACGCCCTGCAGGTGTTCGACCGGGAGGAGGACGGTCGGCTGCGCCTGGAACCGTTACTCCGGCAGTGCCTGGCACTGGGCGCCTGACCACAGGGTCGAGCAAGGTCGTTCGGCCCAGTGAAGATCGTGTCCGCCGCTCCGGGCTCGGGGATCGGCGGACACGTCCGCCACGGTGCCGGTAGGCGTTCAGCGGCTCACCGTCTCGGCCGCGAGCGAACGGTGAATGAACAAGGCATCGGTCACCCTCGTATCAACCAACCGTGGGAAGATCCCTCACGTGAGCGCATCCCCGGCAGTAAGGAGCCTGCGTGCCGCGGTGTTCGCCGCGGTGTGCGTGCTGCTCGCTGCCGCCGGGCACGGACTGGCCATGGGGGACATGCCGCCCCTGTGGGCCGATGCCGCCGCCTTCCTGGGTGTCTTAGCGCTCGGCTGGGCGCTCGGGGGACGGGAGCGGTCGCTGCCCGGGATCGGTACTGCCATGCTCCTCACCCAGGCGGGCCTGCACATCGCCTTCGACGCGGCCCACCGGAGCGGCGGCGACGGCCGCGCGCACGCCATGCGCATGGCGTCGATGCCGGGTCACTCCATGGTGGCGATGCACGCCCACTCGACGGCCCACGTCACCACCGCCCACGCCACCCTCGCCCACCTCCTCGCCGCCCTGCTCGCCTCCTGGTGGCTGCGGCGCGGCGAGGCCGCGCTGTGGGCGTTGCTGCGGCGTGCGGTCGCGTTCGTGCCGGGGCTCGTCGCCTGGTGGCGGGACGCCCCGCTGCCCGCCCCCGTCGGGCGCGTCCTGAGTCTTCCCGCCGGCCCCGAGCCGTCCCGTCGGCCGACGCTGCGGCACGCCGTCAGCCGTCGCGGACCCCCGGCCCCGATCCCGTACCCGAGCTGACCGACCAACACCCCTCAGTCGTACGGAGATCCACTCACCCATGTCCACGACACGCACACGCACCACCCTGCGCCGCGCCGCGGCCGTCACCGCCCTCACCGCCGCCGGAGTCCTCGCCGCCGCCGGTGTCGCCTCCGCGCACGTCACCGTCCACCCGGAGAGCTACGCCAAGGGAGCCACAGACGGCCTGCTCACCTTCCGTGTGCCCAACGAGGAGGACAGCGCCTCCACCACCAAGGTGCAGGTCTTCCTGCCCACCGACCACCCCGTGCTCGGCGTGCTGGTCCACCCGCAGGACGGCTGGACCGCCAAGGTGACCACCACTAAGCTCAAGACGCCGGTCAAGACCGACGACGGCACCATCACCGAGGCGGTCTCCGCGATCACCTGGACCGGCGGGAAGATCGGCGCCGGGCAGTACGAGGACTTCGATGTCGCCTTCGGCCAGCTGCCGGACGACACCGGCCAGTTGACGTTCAAGACGCTGCAGACCTACTCCGACGGCAAGGTCGCCCGCTGGATCGAGGAGCCGGCCGGCGGGGACGAGCCGGAGAACCCGGCGCCGGTGCTCAAGCTCACGGCCGGCGGGGAGACGACGCCGGCGGCTTCGAAGAACGGCTCGGCCGGCACGGCCAAGGCCGCGGACTCGAGCGACTCGGCCGCCCGTGGTCTCGGCGTCGCCGGGCTGGTGGTCGGCGCGCTCGGTCTCGCCGCCGCCGCGTTCGCGATCGTACGGGGCCGGTCCGCACGGTCCTGACCCCACGCAGAAGGGCCCGGACCGGCGAGCGGTCCGGGCCCTTCTGCGTGCGCCCTCAGCGCGCCGCCAGCTCCAGCACCCTGTGCTCCGCCGGCACCTCCACCGCAGCCGTACGAGAGTTCCGCCACAGCCACAGCACATCACGGCCGAACGACCACACCAGCGAGCCCAGGGCCAGCAGCACGACCGCCAGGTTGGCCGCCTGCGGCAGCAGCTCGGCGCCCGCCACCAGCAGGCAGATGCCCTGGAGCGCGGCGACCGTCTTGCGCGCGAAGGACGGCGGCAGCGGGGCGTTCAGCCAGGGGGCGACACGGGCCGCGGCGACGAACCCGTAGCGCATGCCGCCGATCAGCAGCACCCACGGGCCGAACTGCATGGAAACGTACACGCTCAGCACCAGGATCAGGAACGCGTCCACCTCCATGTCGAAGCGGGCGCCGAGCGCGCTGGAGGTGCCGGTGCGGCGGGCCACCTTGCCGTCCACGCCGTCCAGGATGAGCGCAACCGCGGTCAGGCCCACCAGCAGCGTGACCGGCGGTGCGCTCTCGAAGGAGTCCGCGACCAGCGCGGTCACCCCGCCGACCAGGGTGGCCCGGCCGAGGGTTACCCGGTTGGCGGGGCCGAAGGAGCTGAGCCGGGAGCGGTGCAGGGCGCGGGAGAGAACCGCCCAGGTGGCGAACGCGAAGGCGAGCCCGGTCAGCCAGCCGGCCGGCCCCATGCCGATCGCCGTGCCGAGCAGGGCCAGCAGCAGGATCTGCACGCCCGCCCCCACGGCGGTCTCCTGCTGAAGCCTCGCGTCAAACGTGTTGTTCAGGGCCACCGCGCATTCCTCCGGCCGAGTGACAGAGTCGATCAACGCCGCGTACTGTGCGCGGCCTGTGCACTTCTCGGTACGTGAACAACTTCCCTATCGTTCAGGAGGATGCCGATGAACCACTCGGCCCGCGCGTTCTGGCTCCGCTCGCCGGGGCACGGTGAGATCCGCGACGTCACCCTCGCGGGGCCGGCCGAGGGCGAGGTTCTGGTCCGCACGCTGTACTCCGGAGTCAGCCGCGGCACGGAGACCCTGGTCTTCCGCGGCGGGGTGCCCGAGTCCCAACACGCCGTGATGCGGGCGCCGTTCCAGGAGGGCGACTTCCCCGGGCCGGTGAAGTACGGCTACCTGAACGTGGGCGTCGTCGAGGAGGGGCCGCGGGAGCTCGTCGGCCGTACGGTGTTCTGCCTGTATCCGCACCAGAGCCGTTACGTCGTTCCGGTGAGCGCCGTGACCGTCGTACCCGAGCGGGTGCCCGCCGAGCGGGCCGTGCTCGCGGGGACCGTGGAGACCGCGGTGAACGCCGTCTGGGACGCGGCGCCCCTGATCGGCGACCGGATCGCGGTGGTCGGCGGCGGCATGGTCGGCTGCTCGGTGGCCGCGCTGCTCGCCCGCTTCCCCGGCGTACGGCTGCAGCTGGTCGACGCCGACCCGGCCCGCGCGAAGACCGCCGAGGCCCTCGGCGTGGACTTCGCCGCCCCCGAGGACGCCCTCGGCGACCGCGACCTCGTCGTCCACGCCAGCGCCACCGAACAGGGCCTCACCCGCTCCCTGGAACTCCTCGCCGCCGAGGGCACGGTCGTCGAGCTGAGCTGGTACGGCGACCGGCGCGTCGCTCTGCCGCTCGGCGAGGCCTTCCACTCGCGCCGGCTCACCGTGCGCAGCAGCCAGGTCGGCACCGTCTCCCCGGCCGCACGCGCCGGCCGTGGCTACGCCGAACGGATGGCGCTCGCCCTCGACCTGCTCGCCGACCCGGCCCTGGACGCCCTCATCACCGGCGAAAGCGCCTTCGAGGAGCTGCCGGAGCTGATGCCGAAGCTCGCCGCCGGCGAGATCCCCGCCCTGTGTCACCGCATCAACTACACCGGCAACGGCCTGACCTGAGAAAAGAGTGAGAGGAGGCTGAACACGGGGAAGCGAAGAGCCGTACTACTCGGCATCCCCTCGCAGGCAACCGCGAGGGGCACCAGACGCGCCGCACCTGGAGGGTCGTCCGTTGTTCAGCATCACCGTCCGCGATCACATCATGATCGCCCACAGCTTCCGCGGCGAGGTGTTCGGGCCCGCGCAGCGACTGCACGGCGCCACGTTCCTCGTGGACGCCACCTTCCGCCGTGAACAGCTGGACGAGGACAACATCGTCGTGGACATCGGCCTGGCCACGCAGGAACTGGGCGCCGTCGTCGCCGAGCTGAACTACCGCAACCTCGACGACGAGCCCGAGTTCGCCGGGATCAACACCTCCACGGAGTTCCTGGCCAAGGTCATCGCCGACCGGCTCGCCGAACGCATTCACAAGGGCGCGCTGGGCGAGGGAGCCAAGGGCCTCAAGAACATCACCGTCACGCTGCACGAGTCGCACATCGCCTGGGCGAGTTACGAGCGTGGCCTGTGACCGAGACGACCGTGGCGAAGGCGCGGCTCGCCTACGTGCCCCAGCAGCCCGCCCCTTCCGAGAACGTCGGGATCATCCCCATGTCCCTGCGCACCGTGCACTTCGTCATGCCGGGCGGTGTCGACGACCCGGCCGCGCCCAGCGGCGGCAACGCCTACGACCGCCGGGTCTGCCTGGACCTGCCGGGCTTCGGCTGGCAGGCCGTGCGGCACTCCGTGCCCGGCAGCTGGCCGCGCCCCGGCCGGTCCGACCGTGACGTCCTCGCCCGCGTCCTGCGGGACCTGCCGGACGACACCGTCGTCCTCCTCGACGGCCTGGTCGCCTGCGGTGTCCCCGAGATCGTCGTCCCCGAGGCCGAACGCCTGCGGCTCGCCGTGCTGGTGCACCTGCCCCTCGGCGACGAGACCGGCCTCGACGCGGCCGTCGCCGCCGACCTCGACGCCCGCGAGCGGGCGGTGCTGCGGGCGATGCCCGCGGTCGTCGCCACCAGCGACTGGGCGGTCCGCCGCCTCGTCTCCCACCACGGCCTCGCCCCCGAGCGGGTGCACGTCGCCGCCCCCGGCGCCGACATCGCGCCCCTCGCGCCCGGCACCGACGGCGTCTCCCAGCTGGTGTGCGTCGCCGCCGTCACCCCGCGCAAGGGCCAGCACCGGCTGGTGGAGGCCCTTGCCACGGTGACCGACCTGCCGTGGAACTGCGTCTGCGTCGGCGGGCTGACCCAGGACCCGGAGTACGTCGCCCATCTGCGCGAGCTGATCCGGCGGCACGGCCTCCAGGACCGGCTGCGGCTCGCCGGACCGCAGGCCGGCGCCGAACTCGACGCCGCCTACGCCGCGGCCGACCTGATGGTCCTCACCTCGTACGCCGAGACGTACGGCATGGCGATCACCGAGGCCCTCGCCCGCGGCATCCCGGTGCTGGCGACCGACGTCGGCGGTGTCCCCGAGGCCGTCGGCCGCGCCCCCGACGGCGGCGTCCCCGGCATCCTCGTCCCGCCGGAGGACCCGCCCGCACTCGCCGCCGAACTGCGCGGCTGGTTCGGCGAACCCGACGTACGCCGCCGTCTGAAGGCCGCCGCCCGCAGCCGCCGCGCGGCCCTGGACGGCTGGGCGACCACCGCGCGCAGCCTGGCCGGCGTCCTCGGCCGGCTGCCCGAGGCACCGAGGAGGGCGGCATGAGCGACACCAGGACCGTGACCGACGGGATCCCGGCCCAGCCCGGGCCGGGCGACGAGCGGGTGCTGGGCACGGCTCCCCGGCCCGACGACCCGTCCGGCGTGATCGCCGGCGCCGGACCCGTCGCCCGCCCCGGCGAGCGGGCCACCGTACGGCTGCGGGAGGGCGGGGAAGAGGAGGCGCCCCGCTACGCGCCCGAGTGGCTGCAGCTGCGGGAACCGGCCGACGCCGCCGCCCGGGCGCAGGACCTGCTGGACCCGCTGCGGATCCGGCTGGCCAACCTGCCGGGCCGCCCGAGCGGTCTCGTCGTGCACGACCTGGGCTGCGGCACCGGCTCGATGGGCCGCTGGCTCGCACCCCGCCTGGACGGCGCCCAGCACTGGGTCCTGCACGACCGCGACCCGTACCTGCTGCACTTCGCCGCCGTGGCGTCCCCGCGCTCCGCCGCCGACGGCAGCCGGGTCTCGGTCGAGACGCGACGCGGAGACGTTGCCCGGCTCACCCCGGACGCGCTGACCGGGGCCTCCCTGGTGACGGCCTCGGCCCTGCTGGACGTCCTCACCCGCGAGGAGATCGAGGCCCTCGCCGCCGCCTGCACCGGAGCGGGCTGCCCGGCCCTGCTCACGCTGTCCGTCGCCGGACGCGTCGAACTCACCCCGTCCGACCCGCTGGACGCCGAGATCGCCGAGGCGTTCAACGCACACCAGTGCCGTACCGGCCTGCTCGGTCCGGACGCGGTCACCGTGGCCTGCGAGGCGTTCTCCGAGCGCGGGGCGACGGTACGGGTGCATCCGAGCCCGTGGCGGCTCGGCCCCGAGGAGTCCGCGCTGACCGCGCAGTGGCTGCGGGGCTGGGTGGGCGCGGCCGTCGAGCAGCGGCCCGAACTGCGCGAGCCCGCCGAGCGCTATCTGCGTGAACGCCTGGCCGCCTGCGAGGCCGGCGAGTTGCAGGTAGTGCTCCACCACAGCGACCTGCTGGCGCTGCCGCGGCCGGCGGGAGGGGCGTCATGAGCGGGCAGGCGGGCACGGTGTCGGCCCCGGAGACCGTGACGGCACTGCTGGAGCCGCCCGTTGGCGGGGCGAGGCACGCAGGAGCCTCCGGGCCGGCGGCACGAACCGCGCCCGAGGCTGTGGGACGTATCACCGCTCAGCCTGCGGGGCACGCCGCCGCCGAGCCCGCAGAGTGCGCTGCCTCCGAGGCTGCGGGGCACGTCGCCGCCGAGCCCGCAGAGCGCATCGCCTCCGAGTCCGAGCGGCACGTCGCCGCCGAGCCCGAGGAGCGCGCCACCCGCCGCTTCAACTCCCGCGCCCTGCGTACCCACTTCGGCACCGTCGCCGGCGTCGCCATCCTCGGCGCCCTCCTGTGGCGGATGGGTACCGGTGTGCTGCTCGACGGGCTGCGGCGGATCGACACGGTGACGCTGCTGGTCGCGTTGGGTATCGGCGTGGTCACCACCGTGTTCAGCGCGTGGCGCTGGCAGTTGGTGGCCCGGGGGCTGCGCATCCGGCTGCCGCTGGGCCCCGCGGTGGCCGACTACTACCGCGCGCTGTTCCTGAACGCGGCCCTGCCCGGCGGGGTCCTCGGCGATGTGCACCGGGCGGTCCGGCACGGGCAGAGCGCCGGTGACCTGCGGCGCGGGGTGAAGGCGGTCGTCCTGGAGCGGATAGCCGGGCAGGTCGCGCTGACCGTGTTCGGCGCGGTGGTGCTGCTGACCCTGCCGTCTCCCGTCCGGGACGACGTCCGCACCTTCGCCGCACCGACGGCCCTCGCCGCGGCGGGCGCGCTCGCCGTGCTCCTCGCCGTACGGATGAACCGCGCGGCCGCCCGCCGCGGCGGCGCCCTGCGCAGGGGCCTCGGCGAGGTGCGGCAGGGGCTGCTGTCCCGTCAGGCCGGGCCCGGTGTAGCCCTGTCCTCGGCGGTCATCCTGGCCGGGCACGTCGCGATGTTCGTCGTGGCGGCCCGGGTCGCCGACTCCGCCGCCTCCGTGTCGGTGCTGCTCCCGCTCGCGGTCCTCGCCCTGGTCGCCATGGGCCTGCCGCTGAACGTCGGCGGTTTCGGCCCCCGCGAGGGCGTCACCGCCTGGGCGTTCGGCGCCGCCGGGCTCGGCGCGAGCAGCGGAGTGGCCGTCGCCGTCGTGTACGGCGTGCTCAGCTTCGTGGCCAGCCTGCCCGGCGCCGTCGTCCTCGTCGCCCGCTGGTACGCCGGGCTGCGCGGCTACCCCCGTACCTCCTCGGAGCCGTCGGCGGACGTGAGCAGCGCGAAAATCGCCCCGAACGATTCCGTGAGGCTCGCCAGCAGTTCCTTCCCCTTTTCGGCCGAACCCAGGGAAGGACGGCCGATGACGCCCGACTCGGTATAGGCGGACATTCCCACGGTGAGCAGATGACGACGGTCGTCCGCGGTGAAATCGGCGGACTCGTATCCAGGACGGACGAATTCGGGATGAGCGTGCAGCAGAATGGAGGTCTCGATTTCCCCCGCGTGCATGTCGGTGAGCAGCGAGGTGCGCACCCCCGCCGCCTCCCGCGCCGCCTCCCAGTCCTCGGCGGCCGGGAACAGCGCCGCCTTCTCGCCGCGCGCGGAGGCTTCCTGTACGACGTTGCCCAGCACATAGTTGCCGCCGTGCCCGTTGACCACGACGAGCGCGTCGACACCGGAGCGGCGCAGCGACGCCGCGATGTCCCGGACCACCGCATGGAGAGTCACGGAGGAGATGCTGACGGTCCCCGGCCAGGCCGCGTGCTCGTGCGAGCAGGAGACCGTCACCGGAGGGAGGAGGTGCACCGGGTACGCGGCGGCGATCTCCCGTGCCACGGCACAGGCGACCAGCGTGTCGGTCGCCAGCGGAAGGAAGGGCCCATGCTGTTCGAAGCTGCCGACGGGAAGGACAGCGACCTGAGTTGAAACGCCCGCCCCCCGCATCCGTACGTCTTCCGTGGTGTCTGCCGGCACCACCCCGTATGCCGCCGAACGCGCGCCCGAACCACTCATCTTTTCCCGGCCTTTCGTCTCTGCTTAGGAATCAGATCATGACAGAAAACATCGGCATCCTCGGCAAGAAGTCCCCGCGGCGTTCGGGCGCGGAACGCGTTGTGAATGCCCCGCTGCCCACCGTGTACGGGAAATTCCAGGCGATCGGCTACCTGGACCACGACCGTGGTGACGAGCAAGTCGCCCTGGTGTACGGGGAGATCGGCGCCGACAACGTTCTCGTCCGGCTGCACTCGGAGTGCCTGACCGGCGACGCGTTCGGCTCCCAGCACTGCGAGTGCGGCGACCAGCTGGCCGCGGCGATGCGTGCGGTGGTCGCCGAAGGCAGCGGTGTCGTCGTGTACTTGAGGGGCCACGAGGGCCGCGGCATCGGTCTGCTGGCGAAGCTGCGCGCGATGGCCCTGCAGGCGGAGGGCCTGGACACGGTCGAGGCGAACCTGGCGCTCGGGCTGCCGGTCGACGCCCGCGACTACGGCGTCGCCGCGCAGATCCTGCACGACCTCGGGGTGCGCTCGGTCCGGCTGATGTCCAACAACCCGCGCAAGCGGGAGGCGCTGGTGCGGCACGGCATCCAGGTCGCCGAGCAGGTGCCGCTGCTGATCGAGCCGTGCGAGAGCAACATCACGTATCTGCGGACGAAGCGGGAGCGGCTGGACCACCACCTGCCCCATCTGGACGCGGTCGCCCACGGCTCCTGATTCGGCGGGCGGCCGTCCGGACAGGATCAGGGGATGACCGACGACGACGTCCTCTTCCTCTCCGCGGCCGAGGTGACCCGGCTGCTGGGCGCGGACGCGGCGATCGCCTCGCAGCGGGCGGCCTTCACCGCGCTCGGCACGGGCGAGGCCGATATGCCCGGCAAGATCATGCAGCCGAGCCGCTTCGACGACAGCGTGGTCTTCGCCTATGTGTCCCGGCTGTCCAAGGACACCGGGGCGGTGGCGAAGTTCGGCAGCGTCAACCCGGGCAACGCGGCCGCCGGGCTGCCCACCGTGCACGCGGTCGTCACCGCGCTCGACCCCACCACCGGGCGGCTCGCGGCCGTCCTGGACGGTACGGCGGTGACCACGCTGCGTACGGCCGCGGGCAGCGCCGTGGCCGTGGACGCCCTCGCGCTGCCCGGCCGCACGGAGCTGGCCCTGCTCGGCTCCGGCACCCAGGCCCTCGCCCACGCCCGCATGATCGCCCGGGTGCGGGAGGTGACGGCGGTACGGCTGTGGAGCCCGACCCCGAGCCGCCGTACCGCCGCCGCGGACGCCCTTGCCGCCGGACTCGGCGTCCCCGTCAGGGCGGTGGACAGCGCCGAGGAGGCCGTGACCGGCGCCGGGGTGGTCGCCGCCTGCACGCTCAGCAGGACGCCCGTGGTGCGCGGCGCATGGCTGGCGCCCGGCTGCACGGTGGTCAGCGTCGGCTCCTTCGAGCCCACCCGCCGGGAGGTCGACGCCGACGTCGTACGACGTGCCGCGGCCGTCGTCGTGGACGACGCCGGTACCGCGGCCGGACACGCGGGGCCGGTCGTGGACGCCCTGCGCGACGGACTGCTCACCCCCGACGCCCTGATCCCGCTGGGCGAGGTGCTCACCGGACGCCGCGACGCCCGTACCGCACCGCAGGACATCGTCTACTACAACAGCACCGGACTCGGCATCCAGGACGCCGCGGCGGCCTGGGCCGTGATCCGCGCCGCGAAGGAGGCAGCCGAGTGAACCTTCAGGCCCGGGTGGTCATCATCGGCGGCGGGGTGATGGGCACGAGCATCGCCTACCACCTGGCGCGCGCCGGAGTGCGTGACGTCGTCCTGGCCGAACGCGACGAACTCGCCGCCGGCTCCACCTCCAAAGCCGCGGGCGGAGTACGTGCGCAGTTCTCCGACGAGCTGAACATCCAGCTCGGCGCGCGCAGCCTGGCGGCCTTCGGCCGGTTCACGCAGGAGATCGGGCAGGACATCGGGCTGCACCGGGTCGGCTATCTGTTCCTGCTGTCCACGCCCGAAGAGGTCGCCTCCTTCGAAGCGGGGGTACGGCTGCAGAACTCCTTCGGCGTGCCCAGCCGGATGCTCACCCCGCAGGAGGCCCGCCGGCTGTCCCCGCTGATCACCACCGACGGACTGCTGGCCGCCGCCTACTCCCCGGACGACGGCCACTGCACACCCGAGGCCGTCGTCAACGGCTACGCGAGCGCCGCCCGCGCCCACGGCGCCCGCATCCTGCGCCACACCGAAGTGACCGGCGTCGAACTGCACGGCGACACCATCACCGCCGTCAGCACCACCCTCGGCCGCATCGCCACCGACACGGTGGTCTGCGCGGCCGGCGCATGGTCCAGGGCGGTCGGCGCGATGGTCGGCGTGGACCTGCCCGTGCAGCCGCTGCGCCGCCAGATCGCGGTCACCGAACCCGTCCCCGGGCTGCCGCCGAAGCTCCCCATGACCATCGACTTCACCACCAGCCTCTACTTCCACGCCGAGGGCCCCGGCCTGCTGCTCGGCATGTCCGACCCGGACGAGAGACCCGGCTTCGCCACCGACACCCACGACCGCTGGATCCCCCGGCTCTGCGCGGCGATGCAGCACCGCGCCCCCGCCCTGCTCGACCTGCGCCGCACGGGCACCTGGGCGGGCCTGTACGAGAACACCCCCGACCACAACGCCCTGATCGGCGAGGCGCCTTCGGTGTCCCGCTTCCTGTACGCGACCGGCTTCTCCGGCCACGGCTTCCTGCAGGGACCCGCCGTGGGCGAGATCGTCCGCGACCTGTACCTGGGCCGCGTACCCTTCCTGGACGTCCGCCCCCTGAGCGCCGGCCGGTTCGCGGCCGACGCCCCGCGCCCGGAGGCCAACCTGGTATGACCGAGCTCCACCTGTGGCTGCGCCACGAGGCCCGTACCACCGAGCGGCGCACGCCGATCGTCCCCGCCGACGCCCGCCGCCTGACCGAGAGCGGGGTGCGGCTGACCGTGGAGGATTCCCCGCAGCGGATCTTCCCCATCGAGGAGTACGAGGCGGCGGGCTGCAGCCGCGCCCCCGCGGGCTCCTGGGTGACGGCACCACCGGACTCCGTGATCCTGGGCCTGAAGGAACTCCCGGACGAGCCGCCGTCATTGCCGCACCGTCACATCTTCTTCGGGCACGCCTACAAGCAGCAGCCGGGGGCGACGGAGCTGCTGCGCCGGTTCGCGGCCGGCGGAGGAGCGCTGCTGGACCTGGAGTACCTGGTGGACGACCAGGGCCGCAGGCTGGCCGCCTTCGGCTACTGGGCCGGCTACCTGGGCGCCGCGCTCGCCGTGCTCCAGCACCGGGGCCGCCTCGTGGCACCCCTGCACCCCACCACCAAGGAGCACCTGGACGCCACTCTCGAACCGATCCCCGGAGACGAGGACTTCACGGCACTCGTCATCGGCGCGCTGGGCCGCAGCGGGCGGGGCGCCGCGGCCGCCTTCGACACCGCGGGCGTCACCGCGACCCACTGGGACCTCGCCGAGACCCGCACCCTCGACCGCCCGGCCCTGCTCGGCCACGACGTGATGGTGAACTGCGTCCTCGCCACCACCCCCGTCCCACCCTTCCTGCGCGAGGCGGACCTGGACGCCCCGGCCCGCCGCCTGCGCACGCTGTGCGACGTCACCTGCGACGTCGGCTCCCCGCTGAACGTCCTGCCCGTCTACGACCGCACCACCGACTGGACGGACCCCGTGCGCCACCTGCGCAAGGAGCCGCCGCTGGCCCTGATCGCCATCGACAACCTGCCCTCGCTGCTGCCCCGCGAGTCCAGCGCCGACTTCTCGGCGGCCCTCCTGCCCCAGCTGCTCGACTTCGGCACCTCGGGCCCGTGGGGACGCTGCCTCGACCGCTTCCACCAGGCCTGCCGTGGGCTGGGCATCGTCGACGAGAGGGAGTCGCCCCATGACTGACCGAGTCCCGGCGTCCGGCACCGTCCACTGGGTCGGCGCGGGCCTGTCCACCGGCAGCGGACTGGCCGTACTGTGCGACACGGCCGAGCGGGTACGCCTGTGGCACCGCACCGAGGAACGCGCGGCCGACGCCCTCGCCGCCCTTGGCCTGACCGACCGAGCCGAGCCCCGCGCGTTCACGCTCCCCGCGCTCGCCGCGGAACTGGCGCCCGGGGACGTCGTCGTATCGATGCTGCCCGCGCCCGCGCATGCCGCACTCCTGTCCGCGTGCGTAGCCGCGCGAGCCCATTTCTCCTGCTCCAGCTATGTCTCGCCCGAGGTCCTGGACCAGGTGCCGGCAGCGGAGGCAGCCGGCCTGGTCGTCCTCACCGAGGCGGGCCTGGACCCCGGCATCGACCACCTCTTCGCGCACAGCCTCATCGGCAGGGCCCGCACGGAGATCGGCGCGGACACCCCGGCGACCTACCGCCTCACCTCCTACTGCGGCGGCGTCCCGGCGCTCCCGAACGACTTCCGCTACCGCTTCAGCTGGGCACCCCTGGGCGTCCTGAACGCCCTCCGCTCACCCGCCCGTTACCTGGAGAGCGGCGTCGAGACCACGGCCACCCGCCCCTGGGAGGCGACCAGGCCGCACCTCCTCTCCGGGGAGACCTTCGAGGCCTACCCCAACCGGGACAGCATCCCCTTCATCGCCCAGTACGGTCTCCCGCCCGCCTGGACCCCAAGCGCCTTCGTACGGGGCACCCTGCGCCTGGACGGCTGGCTGAAGGCGTGGGAGCCGGTCTTCGAGGAGCTGAAAGCGGGCGACGACGATCGCGTCGCGGCCCTGGCACGCGAGCTGGCGGCGACCTACCCGACGACGGACGAGGACCGCGACCGCGTCGTGCTGTCGGTGTCCCTGGAGGTCGAGACCCCGGACCGCACCCGGACGGGCAGCTACCTCCTCGACCTTGTGGGCACCGCCGACGAGTCGGCCATGGCCCGCTGCGTCTCCCGCCCCCTGGCCCTGGGCGTCCGCCACATCCTGGACGGCAGCCTGCCGGCGGGACTGAACCGGGCGGCGGAGACGGCGGAGCGGTCGGACGTTTGGCTCGCCGAACTCGCCGAGGAAGGGCTGAACTTCACTCTGAGGCTCGGCCGGTAGAAGGGGAGGCGCCGCTGTCGCGCTGGTCGTCGATGCGGACCTGAAGGCCGGACCAGCGCGAGGTCCACCGCGCCAGGTCATCCGCGGTCGGCAAGCTCTGCGCGCGCAGCGCCGTGTCCGGCAGGAACCGGATGAGCGTGCCGGTCGTCCCGTCGGCCTGGAGGGGTTCCAGGCCGGTCACCGGAACCCCGTGCTCATAGCGCTGGGTCCAGGCTCCGTCGAGGCGGCGATTGGTGTGAATCAGCCACTCGCTGAGCGCCGCCACGACGGACATGCCACGACGCGGGTACCCGTCCGGAAGGCTCTCCGTGTCCGGAAAGCCGAAGAACCGCAAGTCCTTGGTGGCCACGACCGGCTTCTTCACGACCCGGCCGTGCTCATCTACGCGAGTGTCGGTGCCTCGACCGTCATCGGCCACGGACACGGAGCCGTCGCGATGCAGAGTGATCGTGCATCGTCCCTCTGCTCTGCTCGCTGCCTCGTCGGCGGCGTAGGCGACGACCTCGAGGACGAGGTGCCCCGGGCCACCGGGAGCGAACTCCGCCGGCGCACGGCGAATATGGGCAAGGTGGTCCAGATCCGTGCGACGGGCCCAGTCGTGGGTGGTATTGACCCAGGAACCCTTTGATCCATTCGATCCGTCCATCCGACGAGTATGACGAGTACGAGGGGCCGAACCGCCTCACGGACAGCATCTGCGGTAAAGGTGGGTGCCCGCCCTCCGCGCCCGGGACGCCGGGGCCCTGAACGTGTCGACCATGACCTTGGCATCGAGGTAGTCCGCGAAGTCGGTGCCCCTTACCTACGTGCACCTGAGTACTTGAGCTCTGGGCGGTGACGGGGCGAGCCGGAACGCTGGGGCCATGAGTCAAGGACAACCGAAACCCGTTCTCCAACTGCTCTCGATCCCCGCGTTGGCCGGGGTCTCACTGGCACTGTGGGCAGCCTGGCTCGGCTGGGACCAGCATCGCGACGTCCACCCTGACGGTTCGACGACCGGCCCGTACGAGGCGTGGCAAGTGATCGGGCTGGTGCTGACACTGCTGGCGCCGGTGTGCTGGGCGGCATCTCGGCGCTACATGGCAGGCGTTGTGCTCGGTACCACCGCCGGCCTGACGGTTGCTGCCTATTACGACTGGTCGGACGACGCCAGCGGCCTCTTCATGGTCGGCGTGGGGATGGTCATGATGGGGAGTCTCGTGGTGACCGCTGTTGTCTCCGCTGTGGTTGCGGCTCTGACAGAGGGGCCACCTGTCGCCAATGGGCCGGCCACCTGGGCAGAGCGCTCCTGAGGAACTGTCCCTCCAGGGAGCACGACTCCAAGTCCGGGACCCCGTCCGCCTCGCGGGCCGCGTACACGGCCCCACGAGAGATCCGTCACCGTGCGTCGCGTAGCTGAAGAAGGTACGCCGCAGTCAGCGCAACGGCACGGTCCACGTCTTGCGACAGTTCCACGAGGGCACGTGACGCCCTCGTCCCCGGGATGCCCGCCAGCGCCTGGGTCAGCCGCCAGCGTGCAGGCGCCCTGGTGGTGTCGTGGGCGAGGCGGTCGACGAGCCTGGTCGCGATCTCATCCGTCGTCTCGGTGTCGCTCGCCAGCACGCTCAGTGCATCGGCCGCATCGGTGTCGTTCCTTCCCTCCACGATCATGTCGATGAGCACCGGGACCGCATCGGCCACACCGCGTGTACCGAGCGCCAATGCCGCATACCCGCGGACCACGACGTCGGGGCTCGCGAGGGCATCCCGCAGCCGCGCGGTAGCCTCACCACCGGGCATCTCGGCGAGGGACTGAACGGCACGTTCCCGCACCGCGGCCACCGGTGAGCCGAGGCCCTCCGCCAGCAGTGGCAGGCCGCCGTCGCCCGATCGCGCCAGCGCCCATCGAAGGGCCCCGGCGACGTTCGGCTCCGTCTCGCTGAGTGCCGCCTCGACCAGGGCCTCCACCGGCACCGGAACCTCGTCGGCCGAGGAGAGGGCCGCGCGCTGGCGCACGTCGGCGCTCTGCGACCCCAGTGCTTGGAGGAGCGCAACGACCTGGAGGACGCCCTCCCAGCCGACGGGGCCCGCGGCATGGATCCGGCGGAGCCGCGTGAGCAGCTCGGTCTCGGCCGCGATGCGGTCGCGCGTCTGACGGATGAGGTCGTCCACGAGTGCCGAGGGCGTGAAGCTGGGATCCTCGAGCGCGCGTCCGATCTCGCGCAGCGACAGCCCGAGCGACCGCAGGCTCTCGATATGGAAGATCCGCTGGATGTCCTCGCCGGAGTACTCCCGGTACCCGGAGCCGGTACGACCCGAAGGGCGCACCAGACCGAGCGACTCGTAATGCCGGAGCATGCGGGCACTGACCCCGGACCGTCGCGCCACCTCACCGATCAACACGTCCTATCGTCCCTCCTGGCCAGACCCGCTGAGGGCCACGACGCGCTTCGCCTCCTCGATCGCGAACTCGAACCCGGCGTCCGGGTCGAGCAGCAGCCGTTGTGTGGCGTGCGCGTGCGCGCGCACGCGCGGGTCAGGGGCCGTCGTCGCAGAACGAAGAGCCGGCACGATCACTTCACCCAGCGCGACCAGCGCCCGGCTGAGACTCAGCTGCGTCTCCCGATCACCGCGCCCGAGCTGCGTCGCCAACACCTTGGCCAACGCGGACTCCTCGCCTTCCGGCACGAGCACGGCCGCGGCCCGCCAGGCGCTTCGCGCCACCTCGTCGTCGGCGTCGGACAGGAGCGTCCGTGTGATCGCCGGCCACGCCTGCCGGTCCCCGATCTTGGACAGTGTGTGCAGTGCCTGGCTCCGTGCCTGCGCACGCTCCGAGCGGGCTTCGCGGAGCAGCTCGGGAAGCGTCATGGACACCGGGTGGCGGGTGAGCGCCCAGGTCAGCATGTCGCGGACGAAGAACTCGGGCTCGATCGCGCAGCGTTCGATGAGCTTGTCGACGAAGCGCGGGTCAGGCGTCATGCCGACCGCCAGAGCAGTCCGCAGTCGTACGGACGAACGGCCGTCCTCCAACCCCTGAAGCGCTCGTACCGTATCCGTATCCGTATCCGCATCCGCATCCTGCCTCGTGATCGTCATCGAGACCACCTCCTTGGCGAGCAGTGAAGACCCTGTCACCGTGTCAAGGTCAAACACAGCCCGCTGGGGCGTGAGCACCAGCCATCTGCTGCGTCCCGACCGTGCCCATTGAGTATCGTGAAGTTGCTGGTCACGGGGCTGGCATGCGTGGGGGCGGGGGTACTCGTGCCGGCCGCAGGGGATGGCCGCGGTGAAGATCGTCGGTCACTGGTCCACTTCGCGGTTCGTCAGGACCAGCAGGGCCCTGCCCAGGGCGGGGTCGACTACGTTGTGCACGGCTGGGACGTCGCCGCCTTGCTGGGTGTTCCCGCCCCCCTTCGACGACGAGATGCTCGCCGCCGCCGGCCAACTGCTGGACCATGTACTGGCCATGCTGGGATGTTCGCCGAAATGGCCTGTGTAGGCGGCGACTTGGCTGAACCGGCGGATGAAGCACTCTTCGCCGGTTCAGCCACGAGGCCGGGTCAGCTCCTTCTGACTCCGAGTGGAGCAAGGCCCGGGTGTGGGCCAAGCTCCACCGTCTGGTTCTCGACGAGCTCGGCGCTCGCGGTGAGCTGGACTGGTCCCGCTGCGCAATCGACTCGGTGAACATGCGGGCCCTGAAAAGGGGGACCTGACGGGTCCGAATCCTGTAGACCGGGGCAAGTTCGGGTCGAAGATCCACTTGATCACGGAGCGGACCCTGGCTCGGCTGCCGCCGCCCCCATCGCCGCTACGAACGCAAGGCCGAGCACTTCCTAGCCTTCACCAGCATCGCCTGCGCTCTCATCTGCTACCGGCGCCTCGCGCGGCAGACGTGACGCAGGGGCTCCGCCACTACGGGACGTTCCAGGCGGAGATGAACGGCTGCCCGTCCTCGGTAGCCAGGAAGCTGAGAGTGCCCGGATGCGGATGGCCGAGCAGTCGGCCGGCGGACGCGTCGAGGCCAAGCCAGCGCACGGTCAGCACCCGCGCCAGATGACCATGAGCGACGACGGCGACATCGCCGTCGCCCAAGAGCGGCCGGATCCGGTCCAGCACCGCATCCGTGCGCGCGGCCACCTGCCGGAGCTGCTCGCCAGGATGCGCGGCGTCGCCGGGAACGACGCCGTCCCGCCACAGATCCCAGCCCGGCCTCGTCTCCCGGATCTGCCCGGCGGTCAGGCCCTCATAGCCGCCGTAGTCCCACTCCATCAGGTCGGGATCGGGCCTGACGCCGGCCAGATCCGCCAGCTCGGCTGTCCGCATGGCCCGGCTCAGCGGGCTGCTGAACACGGCAACCAGACGGCGCTGGGCCAGCCTCGGAGCAAGCGCCTTGGCTGCGGCCTCGCCCACGTCCGTCAGCGGAACGTCGGTGCGGCCGGCATGCTGGCCCGACAGGCTCCACTCGGTCTGGCCATGCCTGATCAATATCAGCTCACCCATGGCTGCGCACGCTATCTGATCATGCGACACGAGGCAGGGTGTTGCGTAACTCGGCGGATGTGGGAAGGAAGTTACCGCACCAGCACGGACAGAAGTGATTCGCACGGGAGGGGACCGTAGCCGGGCGATCAGCCCACCAGCGCCTCGTGCACCATTCGCCGCAGCTCCGGGAAGACCTTCAGCTTCTTCGGGCGTAGCTGGGTCATGAACTGGACCGTCAGGTCGTTGCTCGGGTCGATCCAGAAGGCCGTGGTGGCCACGCCGGTCCAGCCGTAGGTGCCGAGGCCCTGGGGAGCCGGTGCGCGGGTCGGGTCGATGACGACGGAGACGTTGAAGCCGAAGCCGAGGCCGTCGTTGGTGCGTTCCTGGTGGGTGGGGGCACCGAAGGCGCGCAGGTCGGTGTTGCCGGGGAGGTGGTTGCGGGTCATCAGGGCGACCGTTTCGGGGGACAGGAGGCGGGTGCCGTCCAGTTCGCCGCCCCGGCGGAGCATCTCCATGAAGCGGTGGAAGTCCTGGGCCGTGGCGACCATACCGCCGCTGCCGGACAGGAAGCGGGGCCGGCCGCGCAGTGGCAGTCCCGGGATCGGTGTGATGCCGCCGTCCTCGGTCTCGCCGTACATCTCGGCCAGTCGTTCGGCCTGTTCGGGGGTGATGTGGAAGCCGGCGTCGGTCATGCCGAGGGGGCGGAAGATGCGCTCGGCGAAGTACTCGTCCAGGGACTGTGAGGAGGTCACCTCGATGATCCTGCCCAGCACGTTGGAGGCGATGGAATAGTTCCACTGCGTGCCTGGTTCGAACTGCAGGGGCAGGCGCGCGTACACCTGCATCGTCTCGGCCAGGTTCGCGCCCGGCGGTACGGACGACTCCAGGCCGGCCTCGCGGTAGAGGGCGTCCACGGGGTGTTGGTAGTAGAAGCCGAAGGTCAGGCCCGCCGTGTGGGTGAGCAGATGCCGGATGAGGATCGGGCCGGCGGCGGGGCGTGTGCGTACTTCGGTGCCCGCACCGCTCTCGTACACCTGGGGGTCGGCGAATTCCGGTAGGTAGCGGTCGACCGGGTCGTCCAGGGACAGGCGGCCCTCCTCCATCAGCTGCAGCACCGCGACCGCTGTGACGGGCTTGGTCATGGAGTAGATGCGCCAGAGGGTGTCCGTCTCGACGGGCAGCCCGGCCGCGACGTTCCGGTGGCCGTACGTGGTGAGGTGGGCGACGCGGCCCCCGCGGGCCAGGGCCAACAGGAAGCCGGGCAGGCGGCCTTCGTCGACGTGCTGGGCGAAGCGCCGGTCGAGGCGGTCAAGGGCCTTCGCGTCCAGCCCGGCCTCGTCCGGCTCGACTTCCTGTCGCAGCTGTGCCATCGCTCTCCTCCGGTCGCCTCGTACGCGCGTGCGGGCAGGCAGGTCCGCCGCAACGCACACCTCATCGTCGCGCAGGAACCCCGGAACGGACCTGTTCATCAGGGGTGTGTGTGATCGACGCGACCTCTGGCCCCGGCAGCGCGCGGGCCACCGGCACGGCGATCGCGGCCACAGCGGCGAGCACGAGCAGCGCCGTCCGGGGGCTCGCGTCCATCAGCGCGGTGCCCGCGGCCACGCCGAGCACGGGACCGATGTTGCGCGAAGGCGCAGCCCTGATCCGCCCCCCTGTGCCCGATGCTGCTGCGCAGGCTGGGTGCACGGCGAACCGCCCGCAATCCGATCACCCAGCCGATCGAGGACGCCAGTCCGACGCCCGCCGAGGCCGCGCCGAATCCCAGCATGCCGAGCGCGAACATCCGCCGCTGCCGGTAGCGGTCGCCGAGCCGGCCCGCGAACACCAGCAGGCTCGCCACCGCCACGAGATACGCGGTGCTGGTCCACTGCACCTGCGCGTACGACGCGTGCAGCGCCGTTGCAGGGAGGGTTGGGCGACCGTGAGGACCGTGCCGTCCAGGGCGACGAGTACGGCGCCCGCCACACTGCTCACCAGGGCAAGCCGGCGGTTCACCGCCCGCCCTCCGGGCCCAGGTGGGCGAGGAGCGTCGTATCCAACAGTGCGTTGAAGTCCGGTTCGCTCGTGGCGAGTTGGAGGCTGCCCCAGTGCCACAGCTGGGCGATGCCGTGCAGGTTTGCCCACAGGGCGCCCGCCGTGCGCCGGGCGTCCGTCTCCGGGCGGACCTGGCCGACGAGGTCCGCGAGGAGAGTGAACAGTGGCAGGCTCGTTTCGCGCAGACCCAAGTGGCCGCTCTCCAGCAAGTCGTGACGGAACATCAGCTCGTACATGCCCGGATTGTCCAGAGCGAACTCCAAGTAGACGCGGGCCAGTTCCCGCACCCGTGCGCGTGGGTCGCCGGTGTCGTCCAGTGCCGGCCGGACTCGGTCGCCCAGATCCGCGAACCCCCGTCGGGCGATGGCTGACAGCAGTTCCAGATGGGTGGGGAAGTAGCGGCGTGGTGCCCCGTGCGAGACCCCCGCGCGGCGGGCGATCTCCCGGAGCGTCAGCGCCTGGACGCCCTCGGCGGCGACCAAATCCACGCCGACGTCGATGAGGCGGGCGCGCAGCCCTGTGCCGGATTCAGTCATAGACAGTGTCTACCAGGTATGCGTAGATGGTGTCTACTTGCGTATCCATGTGGGGGAATGCCCGTGCCCTCGGGTCAGTTGACCCTCATATGACTCAGGACCCGACGCAGGACGCCCTGCTCAAGCTGCTCTCCGAGGCGCGAGGCGGAGTGCTGGTCACGCTCAAGAGCGACGGCCGGCCCCAGCTGTCCAACGTCAGCCACGCCTACTACCCCGACGAGCGGGTCATCCGGATCTCGGTCACCGACGACCGCGCCAAGGCCCGCAACCTCCGCCGCGACCCCCGCGCCTCCTACCACGTCACCAGCCGGGACCGCTGGGCGTACACGGTCGCCGAGGGCACGGCCGAGCTCTCGCCGGTCGCCGAGGACCCGTACGACGAGACCGTCGAGGAGCTGGTCCGGCTCTACCGGGACGTCCTCGGTGAACACCCGGACTGGGACGACTACCGGGCCGCGATGGTCCGCGACCGGCGGCTGGTGCTGCGGCTGCCCGTCGAGCGGGTGTACGGCATCCCGAAGGGCCAGGGCTGACCTAGGGGGTGTCGTTCGGATCATCCCGGCGTCGCGGGGCCTGGTGCGCACATCTGCGGCGTTGTCGTCACTCGCCGACGCTCCGCGTCGCCTCCCTCCTCCGCCTTGCAGCTGCACGCACCAGGCCCCGCTCGGGTCGCCCAGTCCGCACCGCTTGTCACAGCCGGCCTGATCCAAACGACACCCCCTAGGGTGCCTCGGCGGTTCGCGCCTCGATCGCCCGCAGTACCGCCACCATGTCCTCGCCGCCGTGCCCCTGCGTCACCGTCTCCTCGAACAGGCTGTGGCAGACGTCGAGCAGGGGCGAGGCCAGGTGTGCCTTGCGGGCTGCCTCGGCGATGAGCCGGTTGTTCTTCAGGACGTCCAGGGCGGCCGCCTGCACCGCGAAGTCCCGCTCGCGCAGCTTGGGTGCCTTCATCCGGGATACCCCGCTGGCCATGGGGCCCGCGTCCAGGACGTCCAGGAACAGGCGCCGGTCCAGCCCCTGCCGTTCGGCGAAGTGGAAGGCCTCGGTCAGCCCGGTCACCAGGGTGATCAGGAAGAGGTTCACGGACAGCTTCATCAGCAGCGCGCCCGGCGCCGCGCCGCACGGGAAGGTCTCCCGGCACAGGGGTGCGAGCAGCGGTCGTACGACGCCCACGGCGGACTCCTCGCCGGCCAGCATCGCCACCAGCCGGCCCTGCTCCGCCGGTACCCGGGAGCCGGAGACAGGCGCCTCCACGTACCGGCCGCCGGCCGCGCGGATGTCGGACTCAAGGGCGTGGGAGTACTCGGGGGAGGTCGTGCCCATGTGGACGACTACGCGCCCGGCGACCCGCGCGGCGAGGGCGGGGGTGCCGCGGCCGAGGACGGTGTCGACCGCCGCCTCGTCGGCGAGCATCAGCAGCACGACCTCGGCCCGCGCGAACACCTCGTCGGCGTCCGCCGCGACCTCCGCGCCGGCCGCGCGCAACGGCTCGGCGCGCTCCGGTGTCCGGTTCCACACCACGAGGGGTGTGCCGCAGGTCGCCAGGCGCAGCGCCATCGGCTGACCCATCACTCCGAGACCGATGAAACCGATGTTCACGGGGGCCGCCCTTCCCTCTGCCGACCGACTATGACGGCTGTCATAGTAGCGAGGGTTATGACACCGGTCATAGGGTGAGGATCGAGGGTGAGGGTGATCGGAGGTCGGCCATGGCGGAGTCGCGGCACGGGCCGCGTGAGCGGATGGTGTTCAGCGCGGCCCAGCTGATCCGGCGCGACGGGGTCGGTGCGACCGGCATGCGGGAGGTCGCCGCCCACGCCGGGGCGCCGCGCGGCTCGCTCCAGCACTACTTCCCGGGTGGCAAGGAACAGCTGGTCAACGAGGCCGTGGGCTGGGCCGGACGGTACGCCGGCAAGCGCGTCGCCCGCTTCCTCGCGGGCCTGGACGAGCCGACGCCGAGCCGCCTGTTCGCGGCGATGGCGGCGCAGTGGACGGACGAGTACGAGACGGAAGGCTTCGCCGGGGGCTGCCCGGTCGCCGCCGCGACCGTGGACTGCGCCGCCACGGGCACCTCCACCCGCGAGGCGGCCGCCGCGGCGTTCACGGCCTGGCGCGCCCCGGTCGCCGAGGCCCTGACCGGCATGGGCGTTCCCGCGGCCCGCGCCGACTCCCTCGCCACCCTGATGATCAGCACCCTGGAGGGCGCGATCCTGATGGCCCGGGCCGAAGAGGACGTACGCCCGCTGACGGCCGTGGTCCGCGAACTCGGGCCACTGCTCGACGCGGCGGTGGTCTCCTCCGGGTGACGCCCGGCGCGGAGGTGCTTGTTCCGCACGGCCTCCCGCACTAGCCTCCGCGCGTGATCAATGGGGCACATGTGGTGATCTACAGCCGCGACGTCGAAGCGGACCGGGCCTTCCTGCGGGACGTCCTCGGATGGGCGCACGTCGACGCGGGCCACGGCTGGCTGATCTTCCAGGCGCCGCCCACGGAGGTGGCCTGCCATCCCACGGACGGAGACCCGTCGCACGAACTGATGCTGATGTGCGACGACCTCGACGCGACACGGGAGCAACTCGCCGAGAAGGGCGTGGAGTTCGCGAGGCCGGTCGAGGAGGCTCGCTGGGGTCGGCTCACGGCACTCCGGCTGCCGGGCGGCGGCAGCCTCGGCCTGTACGAGCCGCGCCATCCGCGGCCGTAGGCCGGTGAGGGCGGTGCAGGCCCCGGTGGACGGTCGCCCGTCCGGTGGCCGGGCGCGTGCTGTGGCGGCCCGGCCGGTCGGGGAGGTGTCAGGCCGGCACGGTCTGGTGTGACTCGCTGCGGCCGGCGCGTTCGCCCAGCAGTTCCGTCGGGACCTTGTGGGTCTCGCGGGCGGTGAGGGCTGCCAGGGTCGGGGGGACGCACAGGGTTGCCGTGAACAGGGCGACCGCCTGCCAGTCGTCGCCGCCGGGGCCGGCGATCTCGGCGGCGAAGGTGACCGCGAAACCCGCCACCGCGAAGCCGATCTGAGTGCCGATCGCCATGCCGGACAGCCGGACGCGGGTCGCGAACATCTCGCCGTAGAAGGCGGGCCACACGCCGTTCGCGGCGCTGTAGACGAGACCGAAGGCGATGATCCCGAGGGTCAGGGTGAGAGGGTAGGAGCCGGTGGAGATCGCCCACAGGTAGCCGGCCATCGCCGCCGCGCTGCCGACCGCGCCGATCAGGTAGACGGGGCGGCGCCCGATCCGGTCGGACAGCGTGGCCCACAGCGGGATCGCGGCCAGCGCGACCAGGTTGGCCAGGGCGCCCACCCACAGCATCGACGTACGGGACATGCCGACCGCGTCGCTCGTGGCAAACGCCAGCGCCCACACCGTGAAGATCGTGCTGACCGAGGCGATCAGCGCGCCCGCGATCACCCGCAGCACATCGGCCCAGTGCTCCCGCATCAGCACCGCCAGCGGCAGCCGGACCACACCCTCGGTCGCCGACTGCCGGGCGAAGGCCGGGGTTTCCTGGAGCTTGCGCCGGATGACGTAGCCGACGACGGCGACCGCCACGCTCAGCCAGAACGGCACCCGCCAGCCCCAGGACAGCAGCTGGTCCTCGGGGAGCTGGGCGACCGGGATGAAGACGAGAGTGGCGATGAGCTGGCCGCCCTGGGTGCCGCTGAGCGTGAAGCTCGTGAAGAAACCCCGCCGGTCCGGTGGCGCGTGCTCCAGGCTCATCGAGCTGGCGCTGGCCTGCTCGCCCGCGGCCGATATGCCCTGCAGGACCCGGCACAGCACCAGCAGCACCGGAGCGAGGGTGCCGACCTGCGCGCGGGTCGGCAGACAGCCGATCAGGAACGTCGACAGACCCATCAGGATCAGCGTGAACACCATGATCTTCTTGCGCCCGAGCCGGTCCCCGACGTGCCCGAGGAACAGCGCGCCGATGGGCCGGGCCGCATACGCCACCCCGAACGTGGCCAGCGACAGCAGGGTCGCGGTGGCCGGGTCGGAGGCGTCGAAGAACACCTTCGGGAAGATCAGCGCGGCGGCGCTGCCGTAGACGAAGAAGTCGTAGTACTCGAGCGCACTGCCGATCCAGGCGGCGGTGGCGGCCTTCCTGGGCTGGCCGGGTGGGGCCTCGGCGGCGGGCGCGGGGGTGGGGACGGACACGGCGGTGCTCCTTCGGGGGAACTCCACCCTATGGAGGGGCGGAGTGGGCGGCGGGGCGAAGGGCCGGATCTCGGCAGTTAATTAACCCACTGGATAGTTAGTTGTGGTGGGTGGGATGTTGCGCCCGCGTTTCCGTCGTGTCAAGAGGTCGTGCGTGAGCCGGTCGGGCCGCGTCCGGCCGCGTCAGCCGGCGGCCCGCTCCGCGGTGAGGTAGGCGATCACCATGTCGCCGAGCATGGTCCGGTAGTGCTCGCGCTGTGCCGGGTCCACCAGGTCGCGGCCGAACAGGGCGCCGAAGGTGTGCCGGTTGGCGACCCGGAAGAAACAGAACGAGCTGATCACCGCGTGCAGGTCGACGGCGTCGACATCGGCCGTGAACAGCCCGGACTCCTGCCCGGCGGCCAGGATCCGGCGGATCACGTCCAGCGCCGGTGAACCCATCCGCCCGAGCTTCTCGGAGGCCGCGATGTGCTCGGCGTCGTGGATGTTCTCGATGCTGACCAGACGGATGAAGTCCGGGTGCTGCTCGTGGTGGTCGAAGGTCAGCTCCGCCAGGCGCCGGATCGCCGCGACCGGGTCCAGGTGCTCGACGTCCAGCCGCTGCTCGGCCTCGCGGATCACGCCGTACGCCCGCTCCAGCACGGCCGTGAACAGCTGCTCCTTGCCGCCGAAGTAGTAGTAGATCATCCGCTTGGTGGTGCGGGTGCGGGCCGCGATCTCGTCCACCCGGGCGCCGTCGTAGCCCGCCCGCGCGAACTCCTGCGTGGCCACGTCGAGGATCTCGGCCTTGGTGCGGACGGCGTCACGCGTCCGCCCGCCGGGGTGTACCGGTTCTTCGACGCTGGTCATCGGGTTCCTTCGGACATGGGGCCAGTGCCGGTGATTGTAGAAGCAGGGTCCGAAGCGGGGCCCGCCGGACCGGCCCGGCCTTCCCTGAGAGGGTGGAGGCTGATATAGCTAACGTACTAGTTCGTACATTGGTGGGTCGCACCGGGAGGTCTCCGTGGCCAAGGACGCGTATCTCGTCGGGCTGATCGGTTCCGGCATCGGTCCCTCGCTCAGTCCCGCACTGCACGAGCGCGAGGCCGACCGCCAAGGACTGCGTTATCTGTACCGGCTCATCGACATCGACGTGCTCGGCATGCCGCCCGAAGCCGTGGGGGATCTCGTCCGGGCGGCCCGTGACCTGGGCTTCGACGGGCTCAACATCACCCACCCGTGCAAGCAGCTCGTCATCGAGCACCTCGACGGGCTCGCCCCGCAGGCACAGGCGCTCGGCGCGGTCAACACGGTCGTCTTCGAGCCGGAGGGGCGAGCGGTCGGGCACAACACGGACGTCACGGGCTTCGCCGCGTCCTTCGCGCGCGGCCTGCCGGACGCGCCCCTGCGGGAGATCGTGCAGCTCGGCGCCGGTGGAGCGGGCGCGGCCGTCGCCCACGCCACCCTCACTCTCGGCGCCGAGCGGGTCACGGTCGTCGACGCGCTGCCGGAGCGCGCCGCCGCCCTCGCCGCTTCCCTGAACCGGCACTTCGGCGCCGGCCGGGCGGCTTCCGCGAGCCCGGAGCGCCTCGCGGACCTGCTGTCCCGCGCCGGCGGCCTCGGCGGCCTCGTTCACGCAACCCCCACCGGCATGGCCGCCCACCCCGGTCTGCCCCTGCCCGCGGACCTCCTGCACCCCGGGCTGTGGGTCGCCGAGGTCGTCTACCGCCCCCTGGAGACCGAGCTGCTGCGCACGGCGCGAGCGGCCGGCTGCGCCGTGCTGGACGGGGGCGGGATGGCGGTCTTCCAGGCCGCGGACGCCTTCCGCCTGTTCACGGGCCGCGAGCCCGACACGGCCCGCATGCTGGCGGACATCACGGAGCTGGCCGGCGCGGAGCACTCCGCGGGGCAGACCGTGTAACGAGAGTCGGGCGGTCTGACAGGGGCGGGACGTCCACGGCTGGTGGCGCCCACGCGGCCGAGCCGCAGGATGTCACGCGGTTGCGCCAGACCGGGCCACGGCGGCTGAGCACCCCGGTCGTCCACGGACGTATCCCGTCCACGGACGTATCCCGACGACGGACGTATCCGGTCCGCGGACGTATCCCGACCGCGGACGAACGCGGTAGGCCGCGGCCGCCACCGTACGCGCGCAGGGCAGCACCCGTACGCCCGTGAGCCGGAGGCAGACCGGGTTCCCACCCCGCGTGAGGGCCCCGGGCAACGGCTCCTCCCCGGTGAGAGCCCGCCAACACCAGGTGTGCCCGTGATGAGACCTCGGTGAGACCCGGTCCCGTCTCGGTCACCGGCGCCAGGGCCCGGCCGATACTCACCACGGTCCGGGGCGTTCCCAGCGTCCCGGACCGTGAGATCCCCGGGATGCCTGGAAGGCCGCCCATGCCGAGCCCCGCCAGCAAGCCACTCCCTCGTCCGGCACGCCCCGCCGCGCATACCCACCACGGCCGTGCGCACCGGTGCCGAGGCTCCGGACGGCTTCGTAGGCGGCGGGCGGGACGAGCCTTCCCGGCGACCGGACCGGGCTGCTGTACGACTGCGGCCCGGGTCACACGAGGTGACCCGGGCCGCGAGAAGGGCCGCTACGCGCGTCGGTTCCACTCGGCGACGACCGGCCGCCCGTGCTCCGTGGAGAGCCGGCTGACGGTGCCGGTCGCCAGCTGGAACAGCCGGCCCTCGGCGGGCGGGAGACCCAGCCGGCGGGCGGTGAGCACCCGCAGGAAGTGGGCGTGCGCGACCAGGATCACGTCACCGGTGTACGTGGCCAGCGCCGTCTCCACCCGGGCCAGCACCCGGTCGGCGCGCACCCCGATCTGCTCGGGCGACTCGCCGGGGTGACCCTCGGGGCCACGCGGTACGCCGTCGGTCCACAGGTCCCAGTCGGGGCGGGTGCGATGGATGTCGACCGTGGTGACGCCCTCGTAGCCGCCGTAGTCCCACTCGTGCAGATCGGGGTCGGGCACGGCCCCGGTCAGACCCGCGAGTTCGGCGGTGCGTATCGCGCGGACCAGCGGGCTGGTCAGCGCGAGGGCGTAGGTCCGTTCGGTGAGGAGCGGGGCGAGGGACTTGGCCTGTTCCTCACCGTGCGTGGTGAGGGGCAGGTCGGTCCAGCTGGTGTGCTGTCCCGACACGCTCCACTCCGTCTCGCCGTGGCGGACCAGCAGGAGGTCCCCCACGGCCGCTCAGCCCTTGGTCTCTACGGCGTGCCCGCCGAACTGGTTGCGCAGCGCGGCGATCATCTTCATCTGCGGGGAGTCGTCCTGCCGGGAGGCGAACCGGGCGAACAGCGAGGCGGTGATCGCGGGCAGCGGCACCGCGTTGTCGATGGCGGCCTCGACCGTCCAGCGGCCCTCGCCGGAGTCCTCCGCGAAACCGCGCAGCTTCTCCAGGTGCTCGTCCTCGTCCAGGGCGTTCACCGCGAGGTCCAGCAGCCAGGAACGGATGACGGTGCCCTCCTGCCACGAGCGGAACACCTCGCGGACGTTCTCCACCGAGTGGACCTTCTCCAGCAGCTCCCAGCCCTCGGCGTAGGCCTGCATCATGGCGTACTCGATGCCGTTGTGGACCATCTTCGAGAAGTGCCCGGCGCCGACCCGGCCGGCGTGGACGTAGCCGTAGGGGCCCTCCGGCTTGAGCGCCTCGAAGACGGGCTGGAGCCGGTCGACGTGCTCCTTGTCGCCGCCGACCATGAGCGCGTAGCCGTTCTGCAGGCCCCACACGCCGCCGGAGACGCCCGCGTCGACGAAGCCGATGCCCTTGATGCCGAGTTCGGCGGCGTGCTTCTCGTCGTCCGTCCAGCGGGAGTTGCCGCCGTCCACGACCACGTCGCCGGGGGAGAGCAGGTCCTTGAGTTCGTCGACGACCGTCTGGGTGGCGGTGCCGGCCGGGACCATCACCCAGACCGTGCGCGGCGCGTCGAGCTTCTGGATCAGTTCCTCGAGGCTCTTGACGTCGGAGACCTCCGGGTTGCGGTCGTAGCCGATGACGGTGTGGCCGGCGCGGCGGATCCGCTCGCGCATGTTGCCGCCCATCTTGCCGAGACCGATGAGACCGAGCTGCATGATCAGTTCACTTCCTGAGAGAGCGGTAGGCGGCGACGAGGGCCGTGGTGGACGGGTCGAGACCGGGCACGGAGCCCGCCGCGGCAGCGGCTGATGTAGACGTCGTGGTCAGGGCGGGCTCGATGCGCTTGGCGAGGACCTTGCCCAGCTCCACGCCCCACTGGTCGAAGGAGTCGATGTTCCAGACCGCGCCCTGGACGAACACCTTGTGCTCGTAGAGCGCGACCAGCTGGCCGAGCACGGACGGGGTCAGCTCGCGGGCGAGGATGGTGGTGGTGGGGTGGTTGCCGCGGAAGGTGCGGTGCGCCACCTGCTCCTCGGGCACGCCCTCCGCACGGACCTCCTCGGCCGTCTTGCCGAAGGCGAGCGCCTGGGTCTGGGCGAAGAAGTTGGCCATCAACAGGTCG
>NZ_JBSFHY010000051.1:0-61781 GCF_053597295.1 Streptomyces sp. NPDC001450 | reverse complement strand
CTCGTACTGGACGTACTTGGGCTTTCGGCCGGTGCGGCGAGAGTGCGTGCCGGGCGTCGCGACGGGGCGAACGTTGCCTGTCGGGGCACTAGCCCGCTATGCGGTTCGCCGTCGCCCGCGCGGCCTTCTTCAGTTCCACCTCGCGCCTGCGGCGCCTGGCCAGGACCACTCGGCGTTCCGCCGCCGTCAGGCCGCCCCAGACGCCGTACGGTTCGGGCTGGAGGAGGGCGTGTTCGCGGCACTCGACCATGACCGGGCAGCGCGCGCAGACGCGCTTGGCCGCCTCCTCGCGGGACAGTCGGGCCGCCGTCGGCTCCTTGGACGGGGCGAAGAAGAGGCCGGCCTCGTCCCGCCGGCACACCGCCTCGGTGTGCCAGGGTGCGTCTTGGTCCCTGTCGCGCGCGGGCACCCGCTGGGCCGGAACGGCAGCGACCTGCAGGGACGAATGCGGCGGTTGCAGCACGGTCTACTCCTGACGACGGCTTCGCGAGTGAGCGACGATGCAGCAAGGCCTACCCGCTGTGCGCGCGCCTATGCACAGCGTTCCCAACCGCAGGCGCGCGGCGGCTTGTTCACACCCCCGGGCATCCTCCGCGGCGGGACCGCGGCCCCCCGGTCACCGGCGGATTCGCGACCGTCAACGGTCCAGGTGTTTGCGCAGCTTCCTGTCGACCTTGTCCTGGACCCGGTCGAGGATGTCCGCCACGCGCCGGCCGCGCTTGGGCCGCGCCTCGACGTTGCCGAGCACGGCCCACCCGTCGACGTAGACCACGGGCGCGTCGGACTCGACCGAATCCAGGGTGTCCACCTCGAAGTTGCCCAGTACACCGCCGCCCGTGCCGCGCAGCGAGACGTTCTCCGGGACGCGGATCTGGACGTCACCGAAGACCGAGACGGCCTTGATCACGACCTGCTGGTACTCGAAGATCGCCGCGCTCAGGTCGATCTCGACCGAGCCGAAGACCGAGTACGCGTGCAGCCGGCGGCCCGCGCGCCAGCGGCCCCGGCGCACCGCGCTGCTGAAGACGGCCACCACGTTGGCGTCGGCCTCGGCGGGGATCGCGCCGGGTGTGGGGCGCGGCGGGACGGGCGTGTAGGCGGGGGGCGCGGGCTGCTGGTGGGCGGCCGGGAGGTCGCGGATGAAGACCTCCAGCTCGCCGACCGTCCTGGCGTTCAGCACCCCGTCCACGCGCTCGGCGTGCTCGTCCGCGGTCAGGCGGCCCTCGGCCAGGGCCTCGCGGAGGATGTCGGCGACCCGGTCACGGTCGGCGTCCGAGGCGCGCAGTTCGGACAAGCTCGGCGCGCTGTCCTGGGGCTGGGCGTGCTTGTGAAGGTCCACGACAGCAGCGTACCGAAACGCGATAGATCGCGACTAGGGGGCGCGGCGAGCCGCGTGTCCGGGAACTGAGCCTTACCTCACAGGTTCCGTGTCGGTGGCAGGTTCTACGCTGGTGAGGCCCGCCAGCGTCGGCGGGCGGCCGTCCGTCAGAGTGAGGAATGGGCTGAGATGCCGAGTAGTTCCCCCCCAACCCGCCCAGCGTTCGCATACACCGATCTGCTCCCCCAGGGCGAGGACACCACCCCGTACCGGCTGGTGACCTCGGAGGGCGTGTCCACCGTCGAGGGACCGGACGGGCGGACGTTCCTCAAGGTGGAGCCGGAGGCGCTGCGCAAGCTGGCCGCGGAGGCCATTCACGACATCCAGCACTACCTGCGCCCGGCCCACCTGGCGCAGCTGCGCCGCATCATCGACGACCCGGAGGCGTCGAGCAACGACAAGTTCGTCGCGCTCGACCTGCTGAAGAACGCGAACATCGCGGCGGCGGGCGTGCTGCCGATGTGCCAGGACACCGGCACGGCGATCGTCATGGGCAAGCGCGGCCAGAACGTCCTCACCGAAGGCGGGGACGAGAAGCACCTGTCGCACGGCATCCACGACGCCTACACCAAGCTGAACCTGCGCTACTCGCAGATGGCTCCGCTCACCATGTGGGAGGAGAAGAACACCGGCTCCAACCTGCCGGCCCAGATCGAGCTGTACGCGACGGACGGCGGCGCCTACAAGTTCCTGTTCATGGCGAAGGGCGGCGGCTCGGCCAACAAGTCCTTCCTGTACCAGGAGACGAAGGCCGTCCTGAACGAGGCCTCCATGATGAAGTTCCTGGAGGAGAAGATCCGCTCGCTCGGTACGGCCGCCTGCCCGCCGTACCACCTGGCGATCGTCGTCGGCGGTACGAGCGCCGAGTACGCGCTGAAGACCGCGAAGTACGCGTCCGCGCACTACCTGGACGAGATCCCGGCCGAGGGCTCGGAGCTGGGCCACGGCTTCCGGGACAAGGAGCTGGAGCAGAAGGTCTTCGAGCTGACGCAGAGGATCGGCATCGGCGCGCAGTTCGGCGGCAAGTACTTCTGCCACGACGTCCGGGTCGTCCGCCTGCCCCGCCACGGCGCCTCCTGCCCGGTCGCGATCGCCGTCTCCTGCTCGGCCGACCGCCAGGCCGTCGCCAAGATCACCGCCGAGGGCGTGTTCCTGGAGCAGCTGGAGACGGACCCGGCGCGCTTCCTGCCGGAGACCACGGACGAGCACCTCGACGAAGCCTCCGACGTGGTCGAGATCGACCTCAACCAGCCGATGGACACGATCCTCGCCGAGCTGACCAAGTACCCGGTCAAGACCCGGCTGTCCCTGACCGGCCCGCTGGTCGTGGCCCGCGACATCGCGCACGCCAAGATCAAGGAACGTCTGGACGCGGGCGAGGAGATGCCGCAGTACCTGAAGGACCACCCGGTCTACTACGCGGGCCCCGCCAAGACCCCCGAGGGTTACGCGTCCGGGTCCTTCGGCCCGACCACGGCCGGCCGTATGGACTCCTACGTCGAGCAGTTCCAGGCGGCGGGCGGCTCCAAGGTGATGCTCGCCAAGGGCAACCGCAGCAAGCAGGTCACCGACGCCTGTGGCACGCACGGCGGCTTCTACCTCGGCTCGATCGGCGGCCCGGCGGCCCGGCTCGCCCAGGACTGCATCAAGAAGGTCGAGGTCCTCGAGTACGAGGAGCTGGGCATGGAGGCCGTCTGGAAGATCGAGGTCGAGGACTTCCCGGCGTTCATCGTCGTGGACGACAAGGGCAACGACTTCTTCCAGGACCCCGCGCCCCAGCCGACATTCACCTCGATTCCGGTGCGGGGGCCGGGGCTGGCCTGATCGGCGGGCCGGGTCTCTTCCGGATCCGGCCGGGCGGCCGGCGAATCCCGCAGGGGACGCGGCCGCCCGGCGCCGGCCCGATCCGGAAGAAGCCCTGGCCTCGGCCCACGTGTCAGTGGGGTACGCAGCCGAACCAGTTCACCGTGTCGCCGCTGGTGGTGTAGCCCATGCACCGGACGGTTCTGTCGTGCAGCGTCTCGGTCCGGTCGACCGGTCCGTTCAGATGCTCCGTCTTGTGATGGGGCTCCACGAGGGTGTCGATCTCGACGGTGTACCAGCGGCGCCCGTTGGACGGCATGCTGCAGCCGTGGCCGGTCATGTTGCGGCTGGGATCGCCGCTCCAGACGGGCCGTTCGGCGCGGTCGCAGTAGGCTCTGCCGGCGGCGCCGGCGGTGCCGGCTCCCGCGCCCAGCAGGGCCGCCGCGCCTATGGACACCACCGCGGTGGCGCCGAGCAGGCGCTTCGGAGTGAAGTTCATCGATTGGTCCTCCTGCCAGTCGTGGTGACGGCGGGAAATCACCCCGTCACCTTTGGGTGATAGTCACACTTATCCGTGATGTCCGGCCTGGCGGCCGGTGGCGCAGTCCCCCGACCCGGTGACATCGGTGGTGCCAATGCAGCAGGCCGCGGTCACCCCTCACCCCGTGCGGCTCACAGTCCGGAACAACCGCCGCGCCCCGATCGCTGACACCGGCATGAGCGAATACCGCATCGAGCACGACTCCATGGGCGAGGTCCGGGTCCCCGCCCACGCCAGGTGGCGGGCGCAGACCCAGCGTGCCGTCGAGAACTTCCCCGTCTCCGGGCAGCGGATCGAGCGGGCGCACATCGAGGCGCTGGCCCGGATCAAGGCGGCGGCGGCGAAGGTGAACGCCGAGCTGGGGGTGCTGGACAAGGACGTCGCGGAGGCGATCCAGGAGGCGGCCGCAGAGGTCGCCGAGGGGACGTGGGACGAGCACTTCCCCGTCGACGTGTTCCAGACCGGGTCCGGGACCTCGTCCAACATGAACGCCAACGAGGTGATCGCCACCCTCGCCGGTGAGCGGCTCGGCCGGGACGTGCACCCGAACGACCACGTCAACGCCTCGCAGTCGTCCAACGACGTGTTCCCGTCGTCCATCCACATCGCCGCCACAGGCGCCGTCACCCACGACCTGATCCCGGCGCTGGAGCACCTCGCCGACTCCCTGACCCGCAAGTCCGAGGAGTTCGCGGACGTCGTGAAGTCAGGGCGGACGCATCTGATGGACGCGACGCCGGTGACGCTGGGCCAGGAGTTCGGCGGGTACGCGGCCCAGGTGCGGTACGGCGTCGAGCGGCTGCGTGCCTCGCTGCCCCGGCTGGCCGAACTGCCGCTGGGCGGCACGGCTGTCGGGACCGGGATCAACACGCCGCCCGGGTTCTCCGCCGCGGTGATCAGGGAGGTCGCGCGGGCCACCGGGCTGCCGCTCACCGAGGCCCGGGACCACTTCGAGGCGCAGGGCGCCCGGGACGCGATCGTGGAGACCAGCGGGCAGCTGCGGACCGTCGCGGTCGGGCTGACGAAGATCGCCAACGACCTGAGGTGGATGGCGTCCGGGCCGCGCACCGGGCTCGCCGAGATCCGGCTGCCCGACCTGCAGCCGGGATCCTCGATCATGCCGGGCAAGGTCAACCCGGTGATCCCGGAGGCCGTGCTCATGGTCGCGGCCCAGGTGATCGGCAACGACGCGACCATCGCCACCGCCGGCGCCTCCGGGAACTTCGAGCTGAACGTCATGCTCCCGGTCATCGCGAAGAACGTCCTCGAGTCCGTCCGGCTGCTCGCAAGCGTCTCGCGGCTGCTGGCCGACCGCACCGTCGACGGCATCGTCGCCGACCGCGAACGGGCCCGCGAGTACGCCGAGTCGTCGCCCTCCGTGGTGACCCCGCTGAACAAGTACATCGGCTACGAGGAGGCCGCGAAGGTCGCCAAGAAGTCCCTGGCCGAGCGGAAGACCATCCGTGAGGTCGTGCTGGAGAGCGGGTACGTGGAGCGCGGCGACCTCACCCTGGAGCAGCTGGACGAGGCGCTGGATGTCCTGCGGATGACGCACCCGTAACAAGTGGTGCCGGCCCGTTGAACCGTGACGCCCGCCGCAGCGTCGTATGCCTGCGGCACCTAATATCTGTGCATGAAGGACGACGGAGCGGTGAGACGAGTGGCGGCGGGACCTGCGACGTACTGGACCCCCGGGACCCAGATCCTGTGGCGGTACCGGGAGAACGCCGGTGAGCACTTCCACATCGCGCGGCCCGTCACCGTCGTCCGGGACGACGAGGAGCTGCTCGCGGTGTGGATGGCGCCCGGCACCGAGTGCGTCAAGCCGGTGCTGGCCGACGGCACCCCCGTCCATCTGGAGCCGCTGGAGACCCGCTACACCAAGCCGCGCTCGGTGCAGCGGGACCGGTGGTTCGGCACGGGCGTGCTGAAGCTGGCCCGGCCCCGTGAGCCCTGGTCGGTGTGGCTGTTCTGGGAGCCGGGCTGGCGCTTCAAGAACTGGTACGTCAATCTGGAGCGGCCGCTGGCCCGTTGGGCGGGCGGTGTGGACTCCGTGGACCACTTCCTGGACATCTCGGTGCACCCGGACCGCAGTTGGCACTGGCGCGACGAGGACGAGTTCGCGCAGGCCCAGCGGGACGGGCTGATGGACGAGGCGACCGCCGGGCGGGTGCTGGCCGCCGGGCGGGCCGCGGTGGAGGCGATCGACGCCTGGAGCCCGCCGTTCTCGGACGGCTGGCAGCACTGGCGCCCGGACCCCTCCTGGGCGGTACCGTCACTCCCCGAGGACTGGGACCGTACGCCCGCGCACGTGTCCTCATGAGACCCTTGATGCGCCCCCGGTCCACAACCGTAGGATCGTCCTCCGCAAGGGGGCGCGACAGTAACTTCCGGAGCGTGCGCCGGGCTTGACCAGACGTCACCGAGGGGCGGCAGGACGTGAGCAAGGGGTACGAGGGCAACACCACCGGGGCCTGCCCTGGCCCGGGCGGGTTCGCCGGCGGCACAGGAACAACCTCTGACCACGCGGGAATTCCGTTCCTGGGGCACGTATTCCGGGTATCGGGATTTCGGCGGGACCATCTGCGCACTCGGCGCGCAGCCCCGGACGGATGGATTCGACACGCGTGACGGAGCACCCCACCTCCTCCTACGAGCGCCCCCAGCCGGGCGCCGACCCCGCGGAGGCCCGCGGGGCGCTCCTGCGTACCCCCAAGCCGAACGGCGCCTCGGCCTTACCGGCCCAGGCCCGGGCGGACGGACCGCCCTCCGGCCCGGGGACGACCGCGCCCTGCGGCAAGGGGAACAAGGGGAAGGAGCCCCCAGTCAACGGCCCGGAGCACTCCCAGCCCGTCACCGCGGAACCGGACACCCACCGCCCGCGTCCCGCGCCGGAAGCCATTCCGCCGCAGCCGGGCGCCGAGGAGGAGCGGGCGCCGGGCAGCCAGGAGCGCCGTACCGGGCGGGGACTGCCGCCGGGGCGGCCGATGCCGATGCGGCGCGACGGGGACCGGCTCAGGTTCGTGGGCGCGGCGACCCGGCGGATCGCCCGCGGTATCGATCTGGACGAGATCGTGATGGGGCTGTGCCGCGCCACCGTGCCCACGTTCTCGGACGCGATCCTGGTCTATCTGCGCGACCCGCTGCCGGTCGGTGACGAGCGGCCCACCGGCCCGGTGGTGCTGCGGCTGCGCCGCACCGACCGGATACCGGACGAGCGGGACACCGAGGGCCTGCTGCTCCCGCCGTTCCCTGAGCCGGAGCCCGAGCCGTCGGCCCTCTCGGAGCTGTCGTCGCTGACGACCGAGCTGTGCGAGGTGCGCCCGGGCGGCGCCCTGAACGAGGTGCTGCGCGGGGTGCGGCCGGTGTTCGCCGACGCGCCCGCCGCCCGGGCCGCGCTGCCCGAGCTGCTCGGCGAGGGCGGCGAGGCGGTCGTACCGGGCGGGCAGCACGCGATCCTCGCGCCGCTGCGCGGCCGGCGCCGGGTGATCGGCGCGGCGCTGTTCCTGCGCCGTCCCGAGCGGCTGGCGTTCGAGGCGGACGACCTGCTGGTGGCCGCCCAGCTCGCCACGCACAGCGCGCTCGGCATCGACAAGGCGGTGCTGTACGGCCGGGAGGCCTACATCGCCGACGAGCTGCAGCGCACCATGCTGCCCGAGACCCTGCCCCGCCCGACCGGGGTGCGGCTGGCCTCGCGCTATCTGCCGGCCGCGGAGACCGCGCGGGTGGGCGGCGACTGGTACGACGCGATCCCGCTGCCCGGCAGCCGGGTCGCGCTGGTGGTCGGTGACGTCATGGGGCACTCCATGACGTCGGCGGCGATCATGGGGCAGCTGCGCACCACGGCCCAGACCCTGGCCGGGCTCGACCTGCCCCCGCAGGAGGTGCTGCACCACCTGGACGAGCAGGCCCAGCGGCTGGGCACCGACCGCATGGCGACCTGCCTGTACGCCGTCTACGACCCGGTCACGCACCGCATCACCATCGCCAACGCCGGCCATCCGCCGCCCGTTCTGCTGCACCTGGGCGGCCGTGCGGAGGTGCTCAGGGTGCCGCCGGGCGCGCCGATCGGCGTCGGCGGGGTGGACTTCGAAGCGGTCGAGCTGGACGCGCCGGCCGGGGCCACGCTGCTGCTGTACACCGACGGCCTGGTGGAGTCCCGGCTGCGGGACGTGTGGACCGGCATAGAGCAACTGCGCGAACGGCTCGCCGCGACCGCGCAGTTGACCGGCCCGGACCATCCGCCGCCGCTCGAGGCCCTGTGCGACGAGGTGCTGGACATGCTCGGCCCCGGCGACCGGGACGACGACATCGCGCTGCTCGCGGCCCGCTTCGACGGGATCGCGCCGAGCGATGTGGCGTACTGGACCCTGGATCCGGAGGAGACGGCCCCCGGCCAGGCCCGTCGGCTGGCCCGTCGCGCGCTGGCCCGCTGGGACCTGGAGGAGCTGACGGACTCGGTGGAGCTGCTGGTCAGCGAGGTGGTCACGAACGCCGTGCGCTACACCTCCCGGCCGGTCACGCTCCGTCTGCTGCGCACGGACGTGCTGCGCTGCGAAGTCGGCGACGACGTGCCCCAGCTGCCGCGGCTGCGCCAGGCCCGGGCCACGGACGAGGGCGGCCGCGGGCTGTACCTGGTCAACCGGCTGGCCCGGCGGTGGGGTGCGACCCGGCTGAGCACCGGCAAGGTGGTCTGGTTCGAGCTGAACCGGGTCTGAGGACGACGAAGGGCGCCCGGGGAGTCCCCGGGCGCCCTTTGCTTGCGCGGACCTACTGGCCGCCGGTCCCGCCGTTGCCGAGCGGGCCGCCCGCGGCGTCGCCCGTCGGCGTCCCGGTGGTCGGGACCCCGGTGGTCGGGGTCCCCGTGGTCGGGGCGCCGGTGGTCGGCGTCTGGGTCGGCGTCTGCGTCTCCGTCGGCGTCGTGGACGGGGTCGTGGACGTCGGCGGAGCACTGCTCGGGGTGTTGGACGGGGTCTGGGAGGGGGTCTGGCTGACGGTCGGCGTGTCCGTCGGCTGGACGGCCGCGCCCTGGGTGGTGTTCAGGTCGAACTTGGCCTCGTTCGTGACGCCGAAGGTGTATGCCGCCCAGATCTGCGCGGGATAGGTGCCGCCGTTGACGCGGCCGGGGTACGGCAGCTGACCGGTGGCGCCCATCATGGACACGTGGGCCTTGGTCTTGTTGTCCTCGCCGAACAGGCCGACGGAGGTGACCAGGTCGGGCGTGTAGCCGGTGAACCAGGCGGACTTGTTCTCGTCGGAGGTACCGGTCTTGCCCGCCACCTGCTGGCCGTTGCGCAGCGGGTTGTTCGCCACGTTCTTCTTGGCCGTACCGTCGTCGACCACGCCCGTCAGCACGGAGGTCACCGTGTCGGCGGCCGTGCGGCTGATGACCTGGCTGCCGAGCGGGTCGGGGATGTTGACCGAACGGCCCTTCTGCTCAGCCGACTTGAGGATGCCCGGCGTCACCTTGTAGCCGTGGTTGTCGAACGTGGCGTAGATGCCGGCCATCTCCAGCGGGCTGGCCCCCATCGAGCCCAGCGTCTGCGCGGGCACCGCCTGCATGCCGTCGGTGTCCATGCCGAGCTGCTTGGCCGTGTCCATCACCTTGGTCATGCCCACGTCGACACCCATCTGGGCGAAGACCGAGTTGACGGACTGGTTCATCGCCTGCTGCACGGTGATGGGTCCGTAGTTGACGTGGTCCTCGTTCGGCGGGCCGAAGCCGACCTTGCTGCCGTGGTCGACGACCTGGCGGCCGCTGGTGCCGTCGTAGACGGTGTTCGCGGTGATCTGCTTGCCGGTCTGCGTGGTGGCGTTGTTCTCCAGTGCGGCGGCGAGGATGACCGGCTTGAACGTCGAGGCGGGCTGGTAGTCGCGGCGCGTCGCGTTGCTGTAGTAGTGCTTGAAGTAGTCCTGACCGCCGTACATGGCGACGATCTTGCCGGTCTTGGGGTTCACCGAGACGGCGCCGGCCTGGATGTTGCCGTCGACCTTGCGCTTCTTCTTGTCCAGCTTGCTGGTCAGCTGCGACTTGACCGCCTTCTCCAGCGCGGCCTGCTTCTTCTTGTCGATGTTCAGGGTGATGGTCCAGCCGCGGTCCACGACCGCGTTCTCCGCCTCGGCCTGCGTCATCCCCTGCTGCTTCATGAGCTGCTGTTCGAGCTGCTGGTTCGCGAGCTTGACCAGGTAGCCCTTCTGGCCCTCTTCACCGGGCGTGCCCTTGGGGTCCTTGGGGAGCGCGTCCTTCCTGAAGTTCATCGTCTGCCGGTCGGCGGGGTCGAGCCAGTGCTGCTTGACCATGTTGTCCAGGACGTAGTTCCAGCGTGCCTGGACCAACTTCTTGCCCACGGGACCGGCGACCGCCCAGTCGTACTGGCTCGGCGCCTGGAGCAGCGCGGCGAGGTAGGCGCCCTGCTGGACGGTCAGCTTGGCAGCGTCCTTGCGGTAGTAGGCCTGCGAGGCGGCCTGGATGCCGTAGGCGTTGCGGCCGTAGTAGCTGGTGTTGATGTAGCCAGCGAGGATCTCGTCCTTGCCCAGACGGCGGTCCACCTTCAGGGAGATGACCATCTCCTTGAGCTTGCGGCTGACCGTCTGGTCCTGGTTCAGGTAGTAGTTCTTGACGTACTGCTGGGTGATCGTCGAGCCGCCCTGGGTGCCCCGGCCGGTCACCGTGTTGAACAGGCCTCGGGCCAGGCCCCTCACGTCGATTCCGGAGTCGTGGTAGAAGGATTTGTTCTCCGCCGCGACGAAGGTGTGCTGGACCTCCTTGGGCACCTTGGCCAGGTCCACGCTCTCGCGGTTGACCTCGCCCACGCGGGCCAGGACGGTGCCGTCGCTGTACTTGTAGACGTTGCTCTCCTGCCTGGCGGCGGCGTTACCTTTCGGGACGTCCACGACCAGGTACAGCACGATGAAGCCGCCGATGCCCAGCAGGCACAGGCCCAGGAAGGTGCCGAGCATCTTCTTCCAGGTGAAGAGCCGGCGTATTCGGCCCTTGGCGGGCTTGGCGCCGGGCGCGGGGGCGGAGCGGCGGCGTTTGGGCGCCGCGCGGTGGCCGCGCTGTCGCGCTCGTCTCTCTTCCGCTCGTCCCATGGGTCTGCACGCTCCGCTTCCTCTCGGGGTCAGCTCCGAAAGCTAACACCCGTCTATATGACAAAGGGCGTCCGATCCGCTCTTTTACGGACGTGACAATCAGCACCCGCCCCAAAGGAACCGACGGATATCACTGGCCCAGGGTTGCCTGCGGGCATAAAGTGATATCACTTAGCTAGACCAAAGCTAGGCATGACCAGAACGGGGGATCCACCCATGTCCGTACATGACGCATCCGCGACCGCCGACATACCCGAGATGCCCGCGCCACGCGTGCGGGAGTTCCAGGCGCACAGCATCGGGGGCGGGCTCGCCCTGCTCCTCGGCCTGGCCGGGCTCGGCACCGCCGCCGCCCTGCTCGCCGCCGCCTCCACGGTCACCGCGTCCGGCGCCAAGGGCGGGCTCGCCGCAGGCGGCGTCCTCGTCTTCCTCGCCGCGATCATCGCGATCCGCGGCCTGAACACGGTCGCGCCCGGCGAGGCCCGGGTCGTGCAGCTCTTCGGCCGGTACCGGGGCACGATCCGGCAGGACGGTCTGCGCTGGGTGAACCCCTTCACCTCGCGGACCCGGATCTCCACCCGGGTGCGCAACCACGAGACCGCCGTCCTGAAGGTCAACGACGCCTACGGCAACCCGATCGAGCTGGCGGCGGTCGTGGTCTGGAAGGTCCAGGACACCGCCCAGGCGGTGTTCGAGGTGGACGACTACGCCGAGTTCGTCGCCACCCAGACCGAGACGGCCGTCCGGCACATCGCCATCGAGTACCCGTACGACGCCCACGAGGAGGACGGCCTCTCGCTGCGCGGCAACGCCGAGGAGATCACCGAGCGGCTGGCCGTCGAGCTCCAGGCCCGCGTGGAGGCGGCCGGAGTGCGGATCATCGAGTCGCGCTTCACGCATCTCGCGTACTCTCCGGAAATCGCCTCGGCGATGCTCCAGCGGCAGCAGGCCGGTGCGGTGGTCGCGGCCCGGCGGCAGATCGTGGACGGCGCGGTCGGCATGGTGGAGGCGGCGCTCGCCCGGATCGCGGAGCGGGACATCGTGGAGCTGGACGAGGAACGGAAGGCGGCGATGGTGTCCAACCTGATGGTGGTGCTGTGCGGGGACCGCGCCCCGCAGCCCGTACTCAACACCGGGACGCTCTACCAGTGACGGATCCCTCCGGGGGCTCAGCTCCCCAGCGTCGGCCTCAGCAGCGCAAGCAGGTGCTGCTGAGGTTGGACCCGTCGGTGTACGAGGCACTGGCGCGGTGGGCCGGGGACGAGTTGCGGTCGGCCAACGCGCAGATCGAGTTCTTGCTGCGCAAGGCGTTGGCCGATGCCGGGCGACTTCCGAAGGAGGCGGGACCGCTGCCGCGTCGCGGCCGGCCGCCCGGGGGCTCCACCCCCGAACCCCCGTCGGCCTGAACGGCCTCGTCCTCAGACGCCGGACGGGCCGGTTGTCGTTACGGAACCATGACAATCGGCCCCCACCTGCACCTCCGCACCCCACGCCATGATCTACACACTCAGCGTATACATAGTGCGTATACACCGTGTGTAGAGTGCTGCCATGTCCATCGGTCACACCCTTCTAGGGCTCCTGGAGTCCGGCCCCCGGCACGGCTACGACCTCAAGCGGGCCTTCGACGAGAAGTTCGGTCACGACCGGCCGCTGCACTACGGCCAGGTCTACTCCACGATGTCCCGGCTGCTGAAGAACGGCCTCGTCGAAGTCGACGGGATCGAGGCGGGCGGCGGGCCCGAGCGCAAGCGGTACGCCATCACCGACGCCGGCGTCACGGACGTCGAGCGATGGCTCGCGACCCCGGAGAAGCCGGAGGAGTACCTCCAGTCGACCCTCTACACCAAGGTCGTCCTGGCGCTGCTGACCCACCGGAACGCGGCCGACATCCTCGACACCCAGCGCTCCGAGCACCTGCGCAGCATGCGGATCCTGACCGACCGCAAGCGCAAGGGCGACCTCGCGGACCAGCTGATCTGCGACCACGCCCTGTTCCACCTGGAGGCGGACCTGCGCTGGCTGGAGCTGACCGCCGCGCGCCTCGACAAGCTCCGTGCGGAGGTCGCCAAGTGACTCCCCCTCCTGGTTCCCTGCTCATCGCCCAGGACCTGCGCAAGGCGTACGGGCCGACCGTCGCGCTCGACGGCGCCGGGTTCTCCATCCACCCCGGCGAGGTCGTCGCCGTCATGGGCCCCTCCGGCTCGGGCAAGTCGACGCTGCTGCACTGCCTCGCGGGGATCGTGCCGCCGGACTCGGGCTCGATCACGTACAACGGGCAGGAACTCGCGACGATGAGCGACGCCCGGCGCAGTGCGCTCCGGCGGTCCGAGTTCGGGTTCGTCTTCCAGTTCGGGCAGCTCGTACCGGAGCTGACCTGCGTGGAGAACGTGGCGCTTCCGCTGCGGCTGAACGGAACCTCCCGCAAGGCGGCCGAGAAGGCGGCACTGGGCTGGATGGAGCGTCTTGAGGTCGACGGCCTCAAGGGCAAACGGCCCGGCGAGGTCTCCGGCGGTCAGGGACAGCGCGTCGCGGTGGCGCGGGCGCTGGTCACCGGGCCCCGGGTGCTGTTCGCCGACGAGCCGACCGGCGCGCTGGACTCCCTCAACGGCGAGCGCGTGATGGAGCTGCTGACCGACGCGGCCCGTTCGACCAACGCGGCCGTGGTGCTGGTCACGCACGAGGCGCGGGTGGCCGCCTACTCCGACCGCGAGATCGTCGTGCGCGACGGGAAGTCCCGGGACATGGAGCGGGCTGTATGAACGTTCGCCAGTGGTCCAGGGATCTGGCCATGGGGGGCCGGTTCGCCTTCTCCGGCGGGCGCGAGGGCTGGGTCCGCGTGCTGCTGACGGCGGTCGGTGTCGGGCTCGGCGTCGCACTGCTGCTGCTGACGACCGCCATACCGAACGCCCTGGCGGTACGGCACCAGCGCGACGAGGCCCGCATGGACTACACCTACGACCAGAAGCACAAACCGAAGGCCGCCAACACCCTGGTGATCTCGGACGCCAACTCGAACTACCACGGCTCCGACGTCCGCGGCCGTCTGGTGGAGCCCGAGGGGCCGCGGGCGCCGCTCGCGCCGGGCCTGGCCAAGTACCCGGCGCCGGGCGACATGGTCGTCTCCCCGGCGCTGAAGCGGCTGCTCGACTCCGCCGACGGGAAGCTGCTGCGCGAGCGGCTGCCGTACCGGGTGGTCGGGACCATCGGCGAGAGCGGGCTCATCGGCTCGCACGAACTCGCCTACTACGCCGGCGCGAAGAACCTGGCACCGCGCATCAACGGCTGGCAGACGGCCCGGATCACCGAGTTCGGGCATCCGCACCCGAGCCCGCCCGACAAGACGGACCCCGTGCTGATCCTGCTGGTGCTGGTCGTGTTCGTGGTGCTGCTGATGCCGGTCGCCGTGTTCATCGCCGCGGCCGTACGGTTCGGCGGCGAGCGGCGCGACCGCAGGCTGGCCGCGCTGCGGCTGGTCGGCTCCGACAGCCGGATGACCCGGCGGATCGCCGCGGGCGAGGCGCTCGCGGGTTCCCTGGTCGGGCTGGTCTTCGGCGCCGTCTTCTTCCTGCTGGGCCGTCAGCTCGCGGGTTCGGTCGAGATCTTCGACGTCAGCGTGTTCCCCAGCTATCTCAACCCGACGCCCGCGCTGGCCCTGCTGGTCGCCGTCACCGTCCCGGCGGCAGCGGTGCTGGTCACCCTGTTCGCGATGCGCGGGGTGGTCATCGAGCCGCTCGGCGTGGTCCGCACGGCCAAGCCCTCGCGGCGCCGGCTGTGGTGGCGGCTGCTGCTGCCGCTGGGCGGCCTTGCGATGCTCGCCCCGATGATCGGCCAGGGCCGGGCGAACGGCGAGTTCAACGAGTACCTGGTCATCGGCGGCGTCCTGCTGCTGCTCGTCGGCGTGACCGCGCTGCTGCCGTGGGTCGTCGAGGCCGTGGTCGCCCGGCTCGGCTCGGGCGATGTCGCCTGGCAACTGGCGGTACGGCGGCTGCAGTTGAACAGCGGTTCGGCGGCCCGCATGGTGAACGGCATCGCGGTCGCGGTGGCCGGGGCGGTCGCCCTGCAGATGCTGTTCGCGGGCGTCGAGAGCGACTACACCAAGGTCACCGGCCAGAACGTCGACCAGACGCAGATGCAGGTCCAGATGTCGCGGGGCGAAGCGTTCCTCACGGTCGCCGACAAGTTCGCCGCCACCAAGGGCGTACGCAAGGCCACCGCGCTCGGCGGCCTCGACGTGGGCGAGCGGAGCTGGAACAACGAGAACGGGCCGAAGACCTCGACCAGCGTGACCGTCGGCGACTGCGCCGCGCTGCGCGAGGTGGCGCGGCTGACGTCCTGCCACGACGGGGACGTCTTCGTGGCGCGCGGCGGGGACAAGGAGATGGACGCCGACGCGGCCAAGCTCGCCGAGCCCGGCCGCAAGCTCTACTTCGAGACGGGCAACGGCTTCTACAAGGGCCGGGACTTCGTCTGGCCCGTACCGAGCGGCCTGCGGCAGGTCCACGCCATCAAGGGCCCGGGCGGGAACACGAACAGCGGCTTCCTGATGACCCCCGCCGCCGTGCCGCACCGGATGGCCGGGCTGGTCAGCGGTCAGGTGTACCTGTCGCTCGACGAGTCGGTGCCGGACGTGCACGAGTACGTCCGCAACACGGCGGCCCAGGTCGACCCGCTGGCCGACACGATCGTGTGGGCGTCCACCGAGAAGTCCACGAAGTTCACCTCCATCCGGACCGGCCTCCTCGTCGGTGCCACCTGCGTGCTGGCGCTGATCGGCGCGAGCCTGCTGGTGTCCCAGCTGGAGCAGCTGCGCGAGCGCCAGAAGCTGCTGTCGGCGCTGGTGGCCTTCGGCACCCGGCGGCGCACCCTGAGCCTGTCGGTGCTCTGGCAGACGGCGATCCCGATCGCGCTCGGCCTGCTGCTCGCCTCGGCCGTGGGACTGACGCTGGGCGCGGTGCTGCTGAAGATGACGGGCGCGACGGTGGGCGTCGACTGGCCGAGCGTGCTGACGATGAGCGGCATCGGCGCGGCGGTCGTCCTCGTGGTCACCCTGCTCAGCCTGCCGCCGCTGTGGCGGCTGATGCGCCCGGAGGGCCTGCGCACCGAGTAGCGGCCCGCCGCATGGGCCCTTCCCCACCGGGAGGGGCCCATGTCCGGTTCCTCACAGACTGTGCTCGCGCACCACCCTGCGCGCCTGGGCCAGCAGCATGCCGACGTTCACCGACTTACGGCAGACGACGACCGCGACGACGTCCTGCTGCTCGTTCATCCTGACGAACAGGTGGGTGAGGTTGTCGCTGTTGACGAGGATCTCCTGGAAGAAGTGGGTGTCGTTGGAGACCCCGCGGCGCTCCTTGAAGATGTCCTCGATCATCACGACCGTACGCCCCTGGAACAGGTCGAGGGTGGCCCCGGCCAGCAGGTCCAGGACCTCGGGCGGGTGGTTGTCCACGGTCTCGTACGACAACAGCATGCCGGTGGACATGTCGACCACGCCGGCCGCGACGCAGTCGGGCGCGTTCGCGCGGAGCGTCTTGACCAGGCTCATCACCTGGTCGGAGAATCCCGGGGTCATACGCTTCGTCGCCATCCCTTCACACTCCTTCGGTGGTCTTCTCGGTGAGGATCGAGCCGATGCGGTCGAGGGCCGGCCGGGTCGCCTGGTGCAGGCTCTCCAGGTCGAGTCCCTCGTCACCGAGCACGACCATCAGCGCCGTGTCGCCGACGGCGTAGAACGCGGCACACCCGTGGCTGCCGTAGGCCACCGTCTGCCGCAGCACTCCGCGCGAGGTGGCCTGGGTGGTACGGCGGGCGAGGCCGAGGCCGGCCGCGGCGAGGGCCGCGAGCCCCTCCGGGTCTATCGACTCGGCGGTGTCGGCCGCGATGAGCAGTCCGTCGGCTGCCGCGACGGCGGTGTCGGTGATGCCGGTCACCCGTTCCCGAAGCCCGCGCATCTCCAGCGCCAGCGCTTCACGATTCATCTGGTGGAACTCCCTTGTTCTTCGATCGGGTTCAGCCGTCGCGGCGGGGCGTCCGCCCCTCTCACTCGGCGGTTGTGTGCCGCAGCCGGAAGAACCCTTTCCAGCTCGTCCCGCTCTTGGGCGGGGCGAGGGCTTCGGTGATGCCGCTGGCGCCGGGCTCGCGGCGCGGCAGGACGGTGGGCGCGGGGGGTGGCTCGGGCGATGGGTCGCGGTGCCGTACGGCCTGTACCTCCGGGGGCAGCCGGACCGGGATCTCCGCGGGTGTGCCGGCGCACTCCAGGAACCCCTCGGCGAGCATCCGCGCGACCTCCACCGTGACGGTGTAGACGCCCCGGCCGACACAGAAGGCCAGGTCACGTGCGGTGCGACGGCCGTCGGCGTGGGTGAGCAAGTCCTGTTGCAGCTCGGTGAGCGGGCGGCCCGTCGGTGCGGCGGGCAGCGGGCGTTCCCGGTCGGGGCCGACCGGGAACGGCAGGGTGGCGAGGGCGGCGAGCTTGCGGGCGGCGTCCTGCACCAGCCGGGCCGGGGTCTCGCCGACGGTGACGGGGGCGTGCGGCTCGGTGCCGACGATGCGTTCGCAGCCGTCCACCCGGCCCGCGACGATGGCGAAGGCGGCGTCGTGGAGCGCCATCACGCACACCACCCTGAGCTGAGCGGCCCCGGCGTAGCCGCGGGCGACCAGCGCCGCGGCCGGCCAGCGCGCTCCGTCGGACTCCCGCACCAGCTCGGCCCACCGCTCGGCGTCGATGCGGTCGGTGCGCAGCAGCAGCGCTTCCGGACCGGGGGCACCGGGGCTCTCGGCCGCCACCACGAGTCCGTCCCGCAGATGGAACGTGCCGCCGGGCCGGCCGGACACCCGCAGCTCTCCGGTGAACTCCGCGTGCCCGCAGGCCGTGAGGGCGTGCGCCAGCCGGTCGTAGCCGACACGGCCCAGGACGTCCCGCACGTCCGACATCACTCCCCTTGGCTCTTCGCACAGACGCGTGACGCGTCGCACTGAGGGGGTATGTGTATCAGTTCGTAGGCATATTTCGACCAGGCCTTTCCCACCTGTCCCCAGCTGGCGGAAGTTGACGGTTGGTGCCGTCCAACTCGCTTTACCGGAAGCTCATTTGATCGATTCCAGCACTGGGGTGCCCGGTTCTCAGGCGCCGCCGTCCCACACCCGCACGGGCAGCGGACCCAGGGCCTCGCGCAGGGCGGCCGCCAGCTCCTCGTACTCCGCGCCACGGGCCGCGCCGGTGCGCATGGCGAGGGCGATACGGCGGCTCGGGGCGGGCTCCGCGAAGTAGCCGGTGAGCAACTGGCTGCTGCGGGTGGTCTCCAGCTTGAGGGCCGTGCGCGGGAGCAGGGTGCAGCCGAGGCCGCCCGCGACGAGCTGGACCAGGGTGGAGAGCCCGGCGGCCGTGGTGGTGACCGGCGCGCCCTCCCGTCGCCCACCACCACCCTCGGCCGAGGGACTTCGCCCCGCCCCCTTGATTTCCCGCCCCGCCTCCCGGCAGATGTCCAGGGCCTGGTCGCGCAGGCAGTGACCCTCGTCCAGGAGCAGCAGGTTGAGTTCCCTCAGGGCCTCGCGCGGGATGCCCTCGCGGCCGCCGAGCCAGTGGTCCAGCGGGGTGACGAGCACGAAGTCCTCGTCGAACAGCGGGAGCTCCACGAGCCCGGGCACACCGAGCGGGACGGCCAGCAACAGCAGGTCGAGCCGGCCGGAGTTCAGGCCGTCGACGAGGTTCGCGGTCTGCTCCTCGTGCACCTGGAGGTCGAGCTGCGGGTACCGCTCGTGCACCAGCCGCAGCACGGTGGGCAGCAGGTACGGCGCGACGGTCGGGATCACCCCGAGCCGCAGCACCCCGGTGAACGGAGCCCGGACCGCCTCGGCCTCCTGCAGCAGCGCCCCGACCTCGTCCAGCACCGCCTTCGCCCGTACGGCCAGCCGCTCGCCGGCGGGCGAGAGCAGCACCTTGCGGGTCGTACGCTCGAGGAGGGTCACGCCCAGGGTCTCCTCCAGCGCCGAGACCGCGCCGGACAGGGCGGGCTGGCTCATCCCGATGGCGGCCGCCGCGTCCCGGAAGTGCAGATACTCGGCCACGGCGGCGAAGGCACGCAGCTGCGCGAGGCTCGGCTGCCTGCGCTTGGCGTTACTGATGGTCACTGATAACTGCCTCCGATCAACCCGACCGAGTGTAGCTATTTCCCTAATCAATGCACCCTGTGCCACGATCAACAGCGTCCAACCCATACGAGAAAACGCCCTCAAAAGGGGCTTTTCTTCGCTGCAAGGAGAGCTAGTGCTCACTGTCGGTGACAAGTTCCCCGAGTTCGAACTGACCGCCTGCGTCTCGCTGGAGAAGGGCAAGGAGTTCGACACGATCAACCACAAGACCTACGAGGGCAAGTGGAAGATCGTCTTTGCGTGGCCCAAGGACTTCACCTTCGTGTGCCCGACCGAGATCGCGGCCTTCGGCAAGCTGAACGACGAGTTCGCCGACCGTGACGCCCAGGTCCTCGGCTTCTCCGGTGACTCCGAGTTCGTCCACCACGCCTGGCGCAAGGATCACGACGACCTGCGCGACCTGCCGTTCCCGATGATGGCCGACTCCAAGCACGAGCTGATGCGCGACCTGGGCATCGAGGGCGAGGACGGCTTCGCCAAGCGTGCCGTCTTCATCGTCGACCAGAACAACGAGATCCAGTTCTCCATGGTGACCGCCGGCTCCGTCGGCCGTAACCCCAAGGAGGTCCTGCGGGTCCTGGACGCCCTCCAGACGGACGAGCTGTGCCCGTGCAACTGGAGCAAGGGCGACGAGACGCTGGACCCGGTCGCGCTGCTGGCCGGTGAGTGACCCATGTCGCTCGACTCGCTGAAGTCCCGTGTACCGGACTACGCCAAGGACCTGAAGCTCAACCTGGGCTCGGTCATCGGCAACTCCGACCTGCCCGCGCAGCAGCTGTGGGGCACGGTGCTGGCGACCGCCATCGCCTCCCGCTCCCCCATCGTCCTGCGTGAGCTGGAGCCGGAGGCGAAGGCGAACCTCACGCCGGAGGCGTACACCGCGGCCAAGTCCGCGGCCGCCGTCATGGCGATGAACAACGTCTTCTACCGGACGCGTCACCTGCTGTCCGACCACGAGTACGGCACCCTGCGCGCGGGTCTGCGGATGAACGTCATCGGCAACCCGGGCGTGGAGAAGGTCGACTTCGAGCTGTGGTCGTTCGCGGTCTCCGCGATCAACGGCTGCGGACTGTGCCTGGACTCGCACGAGCAGGTGCTGCGCAAGGCCGGGGTCGACCGTGAGGTGGTCCAGGAGGCGTTCAAGATCGCCTCTGTGATTCAGGCGGTCGGCGTCACGCTGGACGCGGAAGCGGTTCTGGCCGAGTAGTTCGGCCGCGGCTTTCGGGGACCCCGCTCACACTTCGTGGGCGGGGTCTTCCACGTGTGCGTGGGCCTCCACGGGGACCGCGCCCCCGGACCCACCGTCGGCCTGAACGGCCTCGTCCTCAAGCGGCAGACCGGCTGATTGAAGCTGGACTTCCCGCGAATACTGCCGTAGATAGCCGACCACCGTGTTCGTCACCGCCACCAGCGGTACGGCCACCACCGCGCCGCCGATGCCCGCCACCATGCCGCCGGTCGCCACCGTGAGGACCACCGCGAGCGGGTGGACGCGGACCGCGCGGCCCAGGATGAACGGCTGCAGGACGTGGCCCTCGATCTGCTGGACGGCGAGGACCACGGCGAGGGTCATGACGGCTGCGAAGACGCCCTGGGTCACCAGCGCCACGATCACCGCCAGCGCGCCGGAGGCGACGGCGCCCACGAGCGGGATGAACGAGAACAGGAAGATGAAGACGGCCAGCGGGACGGCCATCGGCACGTTCAGGAAGTAGATGCCGATGCCGATGAAGATGGCGTCGATGAGGGCGACCAGGACCGTGCCGCGGACGTAGGCCGTCAGGGTGCGCCAGGCGCGCGGGCCGGCGCCGGCCACGCCCGGGCGGGCGGCGGCGGGCACCAGCTTGAGGAACCACTGCCAGATGCGCTCGCCGTCGTAGAGCAGGAACAGCGTCGAGAAGAACACCAGCAGGATGCCGGTCAGGGCCTCGACGATGACCTGGACGCCCTCCAGGCCGGCCGACGTTATCTGGTCGGCGTTGGCGCCGATCGCCTCGCGGAGGTTCTTGGCGATCTGGTTGATCTGCTTGTCGGTGACGTGGAAGGGGCTCTTCAGCAGCCAGTTGCGCAGGTCGTCGATGCCGCTCTGGATCTGGGTGGAGAGGGTGTCGATGTTCTCCATGACCTGCCAGGTCACGAACCAGCCCATCAGGCCCATGATGACGAAGCCGAGGATGGCGGTCATCGCGGTGGCAGGACCGCGCGGCACCCCGCGGCGCCTGAGCCGGGCAACCGTCGGCTGGAGCAGGGCGGTGATCAGCAGGGCGATGACGAAGGCGAAGACCACCAGTTGTACGGCGCTGATGACCCGCATGAGGACCCACACGGTGCCGGCGAGGACCAGCAGCCGCCAGCCGGCCTCGGCCGCCACGCGCACGCCCCAGGGCACGGCCTCGGCCGGGTCGGGGCGGGGACCGGCCGGAGCGGCGGCCCGGGGCGCGGGCACCACCGGGTCGGGGGCCCGCTCGGCGAGGGCGGGTTCGGGGACGGTGTCCTGCTCCACCTCGGCGCGGCGCTCGTCCAGCCGCTCGCTCATCTCGGTCAGCCCTGCGCCGAGCCGGCCGAGCCACCCTGGCACTCGCGACATGATCCGTCCTCTTCCCCCGCGTCCCGGGTGTCCGCCACCACTCCCCCCTGGAGTCGTTCGGGTACGACCGTACAGCGCGAAAGCCCCTCCCCTTAGGACGGGGAGGGGCTGCGCAGGGTTGAGCAAGAGCCGGACGGCCTAATACCAGTGGTTGGCCTGCCAGAACGACCAGGCCTCACAGGGGCTGCCGTACCGGCTGTTCATGTAGTTGAGGCCCCACTTGATCTGCGTGGCCGGGTTGGTCTGCCAGTCGGCGCCGACGGACGACATCTTGGAGCCGGGCAGGGCCTGGAAGAGGCCGTAGGCACCGGAGGAGGCGTTGACGGCTCGGTAGTTCCAGCTGGACTCGTGGTCCACGATGTTGCTGAAGCACTGGAACTGGCCGCTCGCCACCATCTGGCGCGCCATCGCCTGGATCTGCGCGACGGAGTAGCTGCTCTGCACGGGGAAGCTGGAGGAGTCGCGGGTCGACCGGGTGGTCGCCTTCTGCGCCTCCGCGCGGGCCTTGGCTTCCTTCTCCGCCTTCTCGGCGGCCGCCTTCTTCGCGACAGCGGTCTCGGCGGCGGCCTTGCGGGCGGCTGCCTCGGCGTCCTTCTTGGCGCTCGCGTCCGCGGCGATCGCCTGCGCGTCGGCCTGCTGCGTCAGGGACGCGGTCTGCACCTGGGCCTGCTGACCCGCGGGTATGTCCGCGAGGAGCGTGGTGTCGGCTGCCGTCGCCTCGGCGTCGTTGTTGTTCTGCGCGACGCTACCCGAGGCAACGCCGACGACGCTTCCGACGGCGGTGACCGCGGTGGCCGAGGCCACTGCGAATCCCCGGACCGAAATCCGGCTCACACGGTTTCCTTCCAGCATCGCCCGCTTCGGTGACCCTGGCGGACGCAATCGTGCCCCTGGCACTGGCCTCCCAACTGCGGGGTCACGGGAAGCGCGGGCCCGGTGGGCAACTCCCGCGAGGGGAGCGCCGCGTGGTGCTCGGGCGGCATACGACGACTCTATGGAGTTGAAGGCGGTGCTTCTGTGGTGCCGTACCGCTGGGGGTACAGGTGTGTCGTATGCGGGGCCTGACAGGAGTGAGACTCTGCCGTAACCCGACACCGGGTGGCAATTCTGTGTTGCGTGTGAAAGCTCACACCTTGTTTGCCCCAGGGGATTTCAGGAAACCGCCACACGCGAAGGCGCCGCCCGGCTAAGCTCTTGCCCTTTGCCGGACGGCGCCAACGGGCGTCGGACGTATGTCAGATGTACGTCAGATGTGACCGTCCTCCAGCATTTCGGTCACAAGCGCCGCAATCTGGGACCTCTCGGAACGCGTCAACGTCACGTGCGCGAAGAGGGGATGCCCCTTCAGCTTCTCCACGACGGCGACCACACCGTCGTAGCGACCCACGCGCAGATTGTCCCGTTGTGCCACGTCATGGGTGAGAACGACCCGCGAATTCGCGCCGATTCGGGACAGAACGGTCAGCAGGACGTTCCGTTCCAGTGACTGCGCCTCGTCGACGATCACGAACGCGTCGTGCAGGGAGCGGCCCCGGATATGGGTCAGGGGCAGGACCTCCAGCATGCCGCGCGCGGTGACCTCCTCGATGACATCGCGGCTGGTGACCGCGGAGAGCGTGTCGAAGACGGCCTGCGCCCAGGGGCTCATCTTCTCCGCCTCGCTACCCGGCAGATAGCCCAGCTCCTGCCCGCCCACCGCGTACAGCGGCCGGAAGACCATCACCTTCTGGTGCTGGCGGCGCTCCAGGACCGCCTCCAGACCCGCGCACAGCGCGAGCGCCGACTTGCCGGTGCCGGCCCGGCCGCCCATCGAGACGATGCCGACGTCCGGGTCGAGCAGCAGGTCTAGCGCGATGCGCTGCTCGGCGCTGCGGCCCTTGATGCCGAACGCCTCCCGGTCGCCGCGGACCAGACGGACGTCGCCCTCGGCGGAGATCCGGCCGAGCGCCTTGCCGCGCTCGGACTGGATGGTCAGGCCGGTGTGCACGGGGAGGTCGGAGACCTCCGGGACGTACACGTGCCCTTCCTCGAAGAGGATGTCCACCTGCTCGCCGGAGAGCGTCAGTTCGGACATTCCGGTCCAGCCGGAGTTCTCCGTGATGGCGAGTTCGGCGCGGTACTCCTCGGCCAGCAGGCCGACGGAGGAGGCCTTGATCCTGAGCGGCAGGTCCTTCGACACGACGGTGACGTCGAACCCCTCGGCCTGCAGGTTGCGGGCCACCGCGAGGATGCGGGAGTCGTTGTCCCCCATGCGGTAGCCGGTGGGCAGCACGCTGGGGTCCGAGTGGTTGAGCTCGACACGGATCGTTCCGCCCAGCTCCCCGATCGGGATGGGGGCGTCGAGGCGACCATGCTTGACCCGGTAGTCGTCCAGCAGGCGCAGGGCCTGACGGGCGAAGTACCCGAGTTCGGGATGGTGCCGCTTGGCCTCCAGCTCCGTGACCACGACGATGGGGAGCACGACCTCGTGCTCGTCGAAGCGGGTCAGGGCGTTCGGGTCGGCCAGCAGGACGCTGGTGTCGAGAACATACGTGCGCCGGTCTGGCTTGTGGCGCTTTGTGCTGGTCACCACGGAAGGACGTACCCCCTCGGATGAGGTCGGGGAGCGACGAAGTGGAAGCCGGGCCGGGAGGGAGGGAGCATTGCGACCGGTCCCTGGCCCCCGCGAACGGCGGGCCGGACACCGGACCTCCGCGGCTGCTTCCGTGCAGTGACGGCACGGTCGGGCTGGTGCAAAGGGCCTCCCGGGCGGACGGCCCCGTGCCGCCCGCTGAGATCCGACGCCCGTGGTTCGGGCGTCGACCTGCTTGGCTTATGCCCTCGAACATGCACCGCCATGCAAAAGCGGCCAACAGCGCCCCGGTGAACTCCTTGTTACCTGCGCCCCAACCGGGATGAACCGAACACCCCGCCGCAGTGGTGACCGGCGGGGTGTTCGAGGCCGCTCAGCCGCCGTAACGGCGGTGACGTGCCGCGTAGTCGCGCAGCGCGCGCAGGAAGTCGACCTTGCGGAAGGCGGGCCAGAAGACCTCGCAGAAGTAGTACTCCGAATGCGCGGTCTGCCACAGCATGAATCCGGACAGCCGCTGCTCGCCGCTGGTGCGGATCACCAGGTCCGGGTCGGGCTGGGCACCGGTGTAGAGATGACGGCCGATCATGTCGATGTCGACGGACTCGGCGAGGTCCTCCATCGACACGCCCTTGTCCTGGGCGTCGAGGAGCATGGAGCGCACGGCGTCGGCGATCTCCTGGCGTCCGCCGTAGCCGATGGCGACGTTGACCACTATTCCGTCGACGTGGGCGGTGGTCTCCTCGGCCGTCTTGAGGGTGCGCTGCATCCCGGACGGCAGCAGGTCGAGGTTGCCGACGTGGTGCACCCGCCAGCGGCCGTCGGCGGCGAGAGTGCGGACGACGTCCTCGATGATGCCGAGGAGGGGGCCCAGCTCGTCCTGCGGGCGGTCGAAGTTGTCCGTGGACAGCAGCCACAGGGTGACGACCTCGACATCGGTCTCGGTGCACCAGCCGAGGAACTCCTCGATCTTCTCGGCACCGGCGCGGTGGCCGTGGACCGTGGTGGAGCCGGCGGCCTTCGCCCAGCGGCGGTTGCCGTCCATGATCACGCCGATGTGCTTGGGCACCTGGGTGTGGTCCAGGTGGCCTTCCACCCGGCGTGCGTAGAGCCTGACGAGCAGGCTGCGCAGCGTGTCGCGCACGTTCACGGGACCCTCCGGGGGTTGGGCGGGTTTTGAGCCTACCCCTGCTGTCGGCTTGGTTCGGGCAAGGGGTTTGGGGGCGTCGGGGGTCCGCTTTGTGGGGTTCGTGCGACCCGGTGGGGGCTTGTCGCGCCCGCGCGGCGGAGCCGCGCATCGATACAGCCCCACGCCCCTGAAGACGGGGACGCACGTCCCCCGCTTCGAAGTTCCGGGATGTCCTCCCATGAAAAAACGGGCCGGTCCGTGGGGGGGAGACGGACCGGCCCGAGGGGGGGTTTCCACCATAACCCTTCGTAAGGGATGGTGGGTGCATCGACGCGATACAACTACTCTCCGGAATCATCCGACGACGCCCCGGTGCACGCGGAACGATGGATTCCGGGGCATTTCATGGCCGATTCACAATGGAATCCCAGGCGATCGGGGCCCATATGGAGAGATCAAGAGGGTTTGGGCCGTCTTGGGGATGGTTCGGCAAGTTGTCCGGGGGTCCCCCCGACGGGCTACCCGGACAGCGAACGGTGACTTGACGGTTCCGCTACGCGTTCGGCTCGGTATCGCAGCACCGCGCAGCCCCCTCCACTGCGCGGTGCCACCCGCACAGCTTTGCTGGCGCGAATTACCTTGGTCTGAACTTACGTGACCGGTGGGGCGGATGTGAACGGCCGCCGATAACGATGTGGAAACCGCGAGGGAACTCCGAGTGAACTGAGCGCCGAAATACCCCGTTCGCCCGATTCGTCAGGGGGTCGGTTTCCGGACGTCGAAGAGATGGCGGGAGCTGTGCGCCACGAACGGCCCCTCCTTCTCGATCCGCTCGTGCAGGGAGCGCAGTCCGGTCTCGTACGCCTCGACGGTGAAGTCGGGGACCATCCAGACGACCTTGCGCAGGAAGTGCACGACGGCGGCGATGTCGTGGAACTCCATCCGCAGCCGCTCCGCCCGCAGGTCCACGACCTCCAGCCCCGCCGCCTCCGCGTCCTTCCGCTCCCGCTCGGGATCGCGGCCGCCGCGCACCTCGTCCGGCTGACGCCCGAGGAAGTACTCGACCAGCTCGAACACACTGCTGGGCCCGACGTGCTGGGCGAAGTACGCACCACCGGGCCGCAGCACCCGGGCGATCTCCGTCCAGTCCGGCCGTACCGGGTGCCGGCTGAGCACCAGGTCGAAGGCCCCGTCGGCGAACGGCAGCGGCGCGTCGTCCGGCGCGGCGACCACCACCACACCGCGCGGCCGCAGCAGGGCGGTGGCCTTGGCGACGTTCGGCGACCAGCCCTCCGTGGCCGCGACCAGCCCCGGCCGGGCCGCCCCCGCCCGGCCCAGCGCGAAGTCGAGCACCTCCCCGCCCCCGGTCTGGACGTCGAGCGCGGCCTCGGCCCGGGCCAGCCGCTCCCCCGCCGACTGTGCGTACCCCCAGGACGGCCGCGCCTCGGTGGCCCGCCCCTCGAACCACGAGAAGTCCCACCCCTCGGTGGGCACGGCGGCGCCCTCGGCCACCAGCTGTTCAAAGGAACGGTTCCCTGTCATGAACGCCATGGTCGCAGGGCGTTGTCGGTGGGGCCTGCTAATTTCCGCGCGCATGACGACCTCTGCAGCCGGCTACACCGCCGGAGAGAAGGACACCCTGCACGCGAGCCTGAACCGGCACCGGGACGCCGTGCTCTGGAAGCTGGACGGGCTGGACGACGAGCAGCTGCGCCGGCCGATGACACCGACCGGGACGACCCTGCTCGGCCTGGTCAAGCATCTGGCCTCGGTCGAGTACGGCTGGTTCGTGGAGACGTTCGGGCGCGAGGGGGAACCCCTGTGGTTCGACCCGTACAAGGACGAGGACATGAGCGTGGCCCCCGACGAGACGACGGAGCAGATCGTCGCCTTCTACGGCCGTGCCCGCGCCGCCGCCGACCGCACCATCACCGAGCTGCCTCTGGATGCTCCGGGTCGCCCCGCCTGGCGCGACGCCTCCGTCTCCCTGCGCTGGACCCTCGTCCACATGATCGAGGAGACGGCCCGGCACGCCGGCCACATGGACATCCTGCGCGAGCTGATCGACGGGGCGACGGGCGACCACCGCCCGGTCACCGCGGCCTAGGAATCGGAGGTGCCCCGACGCCCGTGGCCGGCGTCGGGGCCGTCACCCGCGCTCCTCGGGGACCCGGCCGCCGAGCACCAGCAGAACGTGCTCGTCCTCCCCGTGCAGGACCGTGCCGGCGCGTTCGAAGCCGTGCTTCTCCAGCAGGCGGACGGAGGCGGTGTTACCGGAGAACGGGTCGGCGTACAGGGGCCGTACCCGCTCCAGCTCCAGGAAGAGGCCGAGGGCGCGGGTGCCGACACCGCGGGCCCAGTACGGGCGCCCGAGCCAGTAGCCGAGGTACCGCTGCCCGTCCTCCGTCCAGGAGACGACGCTCCCGGCCGCCTCGCCGTCGACGGTGACCGTCCGCACGAGGCAGTCGGGATCGCCGAGCACGCGCTCTCGCCAGTGCCTGAGGAAGGCGTCCCGCGGCCGGGGGGTGAACCTCGACCGCCGGACGGCTTCCGGATCCTGCTCGTAGTCGTGGAAGACGTGGAGGTCGTCGTCCGTCACGTCCCGCAGACGCACCTCGCTGTGTTCGTCGGTCATGCGTGGCAGTGTGGCAGCCGCCACTGACAACGCCCCGCTCTCCCGCGGCCTCCGCTACGGCACCAGGGGCCGGACCTCCTCCGCCACGAAGCGCACGAAGCCCTCCGGGTCGGGCTCGTCCCCCGTCGGCTGCAGGACGACGGTGTCGGCACCGGCCTCGGCCAGCCGCTGCACCGCCTTGGCCACGGCGCCGGCGTCCCCCGCGACCCCGAGGTCGGGGACCGACTCCAGCCCCTCGGCGGCGAGTTCGGCGCGCAGCCGGGCGGCGGCGTCGGCTCCGGTGGCGGCCAGCAGATAGACGACGACCTTGTGCGGTCCGGTACGTCCCGCCTCCCACCGCCCCTCGTCGATGATCCGCCGGGCCTCCCGTACGCCCGCCGGCGAGGTTGAGGAGGTGAGCAGGGTGCCGTCGGCCCTGGCGCCGGAGAGGCGGAGCGTACGGGCTCCGGTGGCGCCGGCGAACACGTCGACCGGCTGCTCCGGCGGCCAGTCGAGACCCACGTCGTCCAGCCGGACGTACCGCCCGCTCACGCTGAGCCGCTCCCCGCGCAACAGGGCGCGCAGGGCATCGAGATGCTCACCCAGCAGGGTGAGGGGCGAGGCGGCCCGCGCGCCGACCTGCCCCATCCAGCCCTGCACACCGTGTCCCACGGTCAGGACGGCCCGGCCCGGGAACATGCGCTCCAGCGACGCGGCCTCCATGGCGGCGACGGCCACGTTCCGGAGCGGCACGGGCAGCAGCCCGACGCCCACCCGCACCCGCTCGGTCCAGGCGAGAGCGGCGGCGGCCGTGGAGATCCCGCCCTCCCGGAAACAGTCCTCCCACAACCAGAGTTCTTCGAGCCCTGTGGCGTCCGCGAGCCGGGCCACCGCGCGGAGCCGCTCGGGGGGAAGCTGGGGACGGAAAACGGCACCAAGTCCAGTCATGGGGCTTTCCTAGCCATCGACCGGGGTCACGCAAACACGATCACGCGCGCGGTGGGTCGCGGGTATGCCGTGAGGGGTACGGTCGCCTCGACTGCGGGAGGGCGGAGGTGGCCGGCATGGGGCGGCGCTGGCGGGACGGGCGGGGCAGGTTGGTCGTGCGGCGGGCGGACGGAACCTCGATCTCCCTCCCCCTGGAGATCGCGGCCTCGTACCGTGCCCGGACGAAAGGGCTGCTGGGCCGGGACTCGGTCGACGGGGCGATGCTGCTGTCGCCGGCCAGCGGGGTGCACACCTTCCGGATGCGGATGGCGATCGACGTCGCCTATCTCGATCGCCGGCTGCGGGTCATCGCCGTACGCACCATGAAGCCGGGGCGGCTGGGCCTGCCTCGGCTCCGTTCCCGGCATGTGCTGGAGGCGGAGGCCGGGGTCCTGGCGGAGTGGGGAGTGGGGGCAGGCGCGCGGGTGACCGTCGAGGTGGCCTGAGTGATGGGCCCCCCACCCGGGTCACGCCGCGTGTTCGGTGCTCACCCCGAGACGCTCACCCAGCACCGACTGCGACAACCCGAGAGACACGCGACGGTCGTACACCAACTGCGACAGCATCCACGTAACCGTTGTCAGTGAGGCGGCATAGCATCCGTGGCATGCGAGCATCTGGGACGTTCACGGTTGCGGAGTTCACCCCGGCGGAGGTCGCCGGGCCGGTGGTCGAGACGGCGGTGCCCGTCGGGGTGGCCACGATGCGGAAGCGGTACGAGGGCGAGGTCAGCGGCGTGTCGGCCACGCTGTTCACCGCCGCGTACGACCAGGGCACCGGGACCGGTACCTATGTCGCCATGGAGTCCTTCGAAGGGTCCCTCCACGAGCGAAGAGGTTCCTTCAATTTCGCCCACTCGGCCACGACTCTGGGAGAAGGCCGCGAGTCCGAGTTCTTCGTGATCGTGCCGGGGAGCGGGACGGGGGCGCTGGCCGGGATCCGAGGGGCCGGCGGCATGGCGGTCGACGCGGACGGCACCCATCGGATCTGGTTCGAGTACGAAGTGGGCGACTAGCCGACCTGTGGGCCAGGGCCCGCGTGGTCCGTCCGCAGGCGCCGCCCTGGCCAACCGTGGCGGTCTGACTCCAGTGGACGGCTGCCCGCCCCATCAGTTCTCCGTCCGCGGGAACGAGACCTCCACCCGTCGGTTCTTCTTCCGGCCCTCCTCCGTCGAGTTGTCGGCGATCGGGTACTGCTCGCCGTACCCGCGTACGTCGAAGGTGATGTCCGAGCTGTTCAGGTCCTGGTCCAGGACCGCCTGTACGGCGTTGGCGCGCTGCTTGGACAGGACGTCGCCGTGGGCCGAGGAGCCGAGGTTGTCGGTGAAGCCGAAGACACGGACCTGGGTCGCGTTCTGCTTCTTGATCTCCTCGGCGATCGTCGCGATGCGGGCCTTGGCCTGCTCGCCGAGCTTGGCGCTGTCCTTGCTGAACAGCACCTCGGCCTGCAGGGCGAACGTCACGTCCGCGTTGGTGTCCTCACGGCGCTCGTCCCCGCTCTGGTCCTCCACGACCGACTTGATGTCCAGCACCTTGGGCTGAGCGAGGGTGGCGCCCTCGGGGAGCTTGAGGTCGGGGTCGGTGGGGTCGATCTTCACGGGGGCGGTGGCGGAGGGTTCCGTCCCCGGGGGTTCGCTGGGGTCGGTGTCGTCGGCGTGGGCGAGGGTGAGGTTGGTGGCGGCGAGGAGGAGTGCGGTGGTGAGGGTGAGGGTGAGGCGGGGTGTGGTGGTCACTTTGGCCTCACCCTGAGATCTGGATGGTGGCCGTGGGGAAGCCGGGCAGCTGGAAGTTGACTTCGGATGTGGTGGTCGGAGGGGAGGGGAACTGCATGAACACCGGCAGCGTTTGACCAGCCTTGAGAGATGGCAAACCTGTTGTGGTGAGTGGCCGTCCGTCTGTGTCGCGAAGTACGTAATAGCGCTTCTTGCCCTTGGAGTCGACGAGCGTGGCCCCACCAAGTGAGCTGCCGTTTCTGATGATCTCCGTCTCGTTTCCACTGAGATTGGACGGGATCACTGCCGTACTGCCGCTGTCGTTCTTCAGGTTGCCGTTCACAGTGACGAAGCCGCCGGAGTCGCGCGTGGCGGACATGATCTGAAGGAGCAGCCCGTTCGGCCCCTTCAGTTCCGCCAATGGCTCATCGGACTGGCCCTCCTGCGCGCTCGGTTTGGAGCCATCGCTCTTTGAAGTGGATGCTGATGTCTCCGGCTTTTTGGCATCACCACCGCCGCCGCAAGCGGCCAGACCGAAAGCCAGACCTGTCGACACTGTGAGCGCGACCAGCCCCCTGCGGGCCTGCGCAGTGAACCGAATGCTCATGACTCTGCTTCCTTCGCTTGTCAGTCGGCCAGGTGGACGTCGAAGAGGTCCTCGGGCTTCGGAAGCCCGGCTTGGTCGTCCGGATTCAGGTCCCATGCCCTGCCACCGCAGGTGAGTTGAGGCAGCACGTCGGATCCTGCATCCTCACCCGGGAGCTTGAACGTGCAGAGCGGCTCGATCTCGGCCGTAGCGGACTTCGACGACTTGATGTTCTCTGTCCCAGGTACGACGGAATGGCCCACCGACTTGTTGGTCGTCACCGTCACCGTGTACTTCAGCGGCTCCAGCGGCTCGCAGGCGTCCAACTTGGCGTCGTTCGCCGCAGCGAGCTGTCCGGCACGCCAGCACGGGTCGTCAACCGCAACCTTGCCGTCGAAGATGTCCTGCCACTTGGTTGGGTCGAGCAGGTCTTCCAACCACTTGCCCGCCAGTTGATCACGGGTGTTCTGGGCGGCGGCCAGTGCAGCTGCGTCTGCCGCGGTCTGGGCACCGCTCCGATTCACCGACGCTTGTCCGACGGCAAGGTAGGCCAACGCAAGAAAGAGCAGGCCCGCCACCACTGTGATGTAGATGGGGAAGGCCTGCCCTCGGTCGTTGAAGCCTCGCTGGCGCGTCAGGTGATTTCGGTGATCTTTTCCTTGATCTTGTCGAGGATCGTCTGGCCGATGTCCGTACCCGTGATCGCCAACACGATCGCCACCACAACAGCGATGATCCCCAGGTACTCGACCGCGGTCTGCCCCTTGTCGTTGGTGCGCCGCTGCATGGCAACCCAGAACTTCAGAAACAGATCGCTCACGGTGTTCCCCTCCGGCTTCGCTTCCGATCCCGGCAACGTAAGGCGAAGGCCGGCGGCCGCCAGAGGGCCCCAGGACCCAACCCCGGACCCAATCCATCTCACGCCACCCCCAACCACTTCGCGGCCGCCTGCGACCTGCTCGTGCTGTGGAGCTTGGCGAAGATGCGGTTGATGTGGTTCTTGACCGTCTTCTCGCTGATGAAGCAGGTCGCGGCGATCTGCTGGTTGGTCATGCCGGACGCGATGAGGTCCATGATCTCCGCCTCCCTGACGCTCAGTTGGAACCGCGACCGAAACGACTGTCCCACACCGGATTGCATATGCGAAAGGTTTTGCGGTGGAATCTCGCCAAGAGGAGTTGAGAGTTCGGGCTCCGTGTGTGCAGGTGCACTCGACTGAAGGTGAGTCAGTAAGGCCTTCGCCGCCCCCGGTGTCACATGCGGCCGCCCCTCCCGCACATCCCGCACCGCCCTCACCAGCTGCTCCGCCGTGAACTCCCCGTGCACCAGATATCCCCCCGCCCCCAGCCGCAAAGCCTCCCGCACGGTCTCCGTCTCGTGGCTGTAGGTGAGCATCATGACGGGAGCCAGCCGGACCAGGTGGGGCAACGCCGAGATTCCGTCGACGCCGGGCATGCGGACGTCGAGGAGGATGACGTCGGGGCGGTGTCGCAGTGCCGCCTCGTACGCCTCGCGGCCGTCCGCCGCCTCCGCGACCACCGTGGTGTCCTCGCGGTCGGAGAGAAGGGCCGTCAGGCCGGCGCGGATCACGGGGTTGTCGTCGGCCACCACGAGGCGCAGGGGGGCCGTGGGTGCCGGGAAGTCCGGGCTCGGCGGGTTCCGGTGCCGCATCGGGTGCCTCCTCTCAGGCTTCCGGGGATGAATGATCGACGGCGAGGGCGCGCAGCGGCAGTTCCACCCGAACCTCCGTACCCCGCTCGTGCTCCCCCCGCCCGATACGGATCCGAGCCCCCGCCGAAGCCGCCCGCTCGACCATGCCCAGCAGGCCGAAGTGGCCGCAGTGGCGGAGGTGTTCGAGAGTGGTGCCGGGGGGCAGGCCCCGGCCGTCGTCGTGGATCGTCAGGCGGAGCAGGTCACCGTCGATCCCCACGGTCAGGTCCACCTGGTTCGCCGACGCGTGGCGGTGGGTGTTCTCCAGGGCCTCCGTGGCGATGGCGAGGAGGTCGCGGGCGAGGGGCGGGGGGACGGGGGGAACGGGGGTTCCGTTCAGCTGCCGGCAGGACGCCGGTATGCCCGTCCGGGTCGTGAAGTCCGCCGTGCGGGCGCTCAGTACCGTCCACAGGTCCGTCGGCCTCGCCGCAGCCGGCGTCTCCTCCCGGCGCAGGTCCTCCAGCAGTTCCCTCGACTCCGCCGCCGCCCTGCGTGCCGAGCGGGACACCAGTTCCGCCTGCTGCCGGATACGGGCCGGGTCGGGGGCGTCGGCCGATGCCGTCGTTGCCAGGCCGTCGGCGGCCAGGGCGACGCCGTACAGGGTCTTGGCCACGGAGTCGTGCATCTCGCGGGCCAGCCGGGCCCGTTCCGCGTGCACCGCCTCCGTCGCCGCCAGGCGGGCCTGGACCGCCGTGAGGGCCTGGGTGGCCGCGCCGAAGCGGAGCATCAGGTTGCGCAGGGTCGAGCCCATCGCGCCGGCGATGACGCACAGGCCGGGCAGGAGGAGGGACTCGGCCACGGCTGTCCGGCCGTCGGACTTCAGGGTCGCGTGGACCAGGAGCAGGATCAACGACTGCAGGGAGGCGAAGCAGGCCGCGCCCCGCCAGCTGTAGACCAGGCCCGCCAGCAGCGGGGTGCACACGCTGACGTAGGCGAGGGTGGTGTCCGGGCCCGCCGAGATCAGGAGGAGGGAGCCGAAGAGGGTGTCGGCCGCGAGCAGGCTGGGGTGGCGCAGGAGCAGGGGGCCGAAACGCTCCCAGTCGCGGAAGAGGACGTACGACACCATGAAGGTGACGACCACCGCCGCCCCGACCAGGCGGACGCCCAGCCCCGGGGCCGCGTTGAGCAGGGCCGCGGGGGCCGCCACGACGATCATCGCCAGCCGGAACCCGAAGACCTGGCGGCACATCGCCTGCAGGGCCCGTATCTGGATCTTCTCGGAGGGTTCGGGGACGGGAGCGTCCGTCTGGGATGCCCTGGACATCCGCAGCATCCGCAACATCCAGGATGTCCGAGGCGGCGCCGACGGCCGTTTCGGGCGGCCGCGCTCGAACCACGCCCGCCATCCCCTCCCCAGCCCCCGGAGGGCCAGGCGTCTACCCGGCCGCCCCGTCGCTCCCATCGTCGTCACCCGCCGCTCACTTCCCCGTGAGCGAGCCGAAGTCCACGCCGGAGCCCAGCAGCAGGCCGGCGCCCAGCAGGAGCATCGTCGCCGGGACCATGAACGTGGTGATCATCAGCGTGGCCTTGGGGACCGCTCGGGCGGCCTTGCGGCGGGCGTTCTGGGCGTCCGTGCGGCGCATGTCCTTGGCCAGGGAGACGAGCGTGTCGACGATCGGGGCGCCCAGTTCCTCGCCCTGCTGGAGCGCGGTGACGAACATGGCCACCTGCTCAGAGTCGTTGCGGCGGCGCAGTTCCGCGAAGGCCTGGCGGCGGCTCATGCCGAGGTCCATCTGGCGGAGGGTGATGCGGAGTTCGTCCGCCCACGGGCCCTCGTAGCGCGAAGCCACCCGGTCCAGGGCCTGGCGGAAGCCCAGTCCGGCGCTGACCACCACGGCCAGCACGTCCAGGAAGTCCGGCAGCGTCCGTTCGATCACGTCCTTGCGGACGCGGATCGCCGACCAGATGCCGACCTCCGTCCAGAACGCGCCGAAAAGTAGAAGGAGGAGGGCCACGAACCACTGGCCCCGCAGCAGGAACACCAGGAAACCGACGCCGCCCAGGGCGCCGTACACCGCGCGGCGGGCCGCGTAGCGGTCGATGGTCAGGCCGCCGGGGTTGCCCGCGAGGTCGATCTTGCGGCGGTACCTGGCGACCAGGCGGGGTCCCATCAGGCGCAGCACCGCGGGGGCGTAGCGCATGCCCATACGGTCGATCACGGAGCCCACCGCGCCGGTGCGGGTGGCACCGACCTCCAGGGCGAGCGCCAGGTCACCGGGGAGCTTGACGTCCGCGCGGTACATCCGGATGCCGGCGAAGACGCCCCAGACACCGAGGCCCATGAGGAGTGCGAGCAGGATTCCCATCAGGTCAGGCCCCTCACACGTCGATCCGGCTCATACGGCGGATGAGGACGAAGCCGACGGCGTACATCGCGAAGGCGATGATCACGCAGGCCTGGCCGACCGGTGAGCCGGTCATCCGCTCCAGGGCACCGTCCTTGACGCCGTTCATCAGGAACAGCGCGCCGACGCCGAGGACGGGGACGGCGTACGACGTCATGGTCACCTGGGAGAGCTGGGTGCGGATCTCGCGTCGGGTCTCCTTGCGTTCCTCCAGCGTCTCGGTCAGGTTCCGCAGTGCTGACACCACTTGGCCGCCCGCCCGGTTGGAGAGGACCAGCGTCGTCACGAGGACGACCAGCTCGCGGGAGGGGAGGCGTTCGGCCAGTTCACCGAGGGCGTCGTCCAGGGAGTGGCCGATCGCCAACTGGCTGGTGACCTTGGCCAGTTCCTCGCCGGCCGGTGCCTCCAGTTCCTCGGCGGCCATGCCGATCGCGGTGCGCAGGGCGAGGCCGGCCTGGGTGGCGTTGGCCAGGATGCGGGCCAGTTCGGGGAGTTGGCCGATGAAGCGCTCGATGCGTTTCTGGCGCTGCCAGTTGAGGAACTGGACCGCCGCCCAGACGCCCAGCAGACCCGCGAGCGGGCCGAAGAAGGGGGCCAGGGCGGCCTGTCCGATCAGCCAGAGCGCGGCGACCGCGGCGAGCATGTAGGCGAAGAACTCGCCCGGGGTGACGTCCAGGCCGGTGGCCGCCAGCCGCAGCTCCAGCTTCCGGCCCAGTGCCGTACGGCGCAGGCGGCGGTCGAGGTTGTGGAAGCGGCGCCTGCGGCCGGTGGCCGGTGCCTGGCCCGTGGACGACAACCGCTGTACCAGTTCGGCTCGCTGGGCCCGGCCGGCCGCGTAGGTGTGCACTCCGACGACGGCCAGGACGCAGGTCAGCAGCGCGACACCGGTGGTGAGCTGGACGAGGGTGTGGAGTTCCATGGTCCTACCTGGCTTCTCGGGTGGCGAGCTGGTCCGCGGAGTGGGCGACGCCGAAGGCCTGCGGGGTGGGCTGGCCCGCCATGTAGAGGCGGTCGGCGGTGCGGCGTGGCAGCGGGAAGTACTCGAAGGTGCCGTACACCCGGCCGTCGGGCGTCATGGGCCGGGCGTGGAAGCGGGCCGCGGTCGTCAGCCGGTACGGCTCGCCGCCGTGGCTGTCGAGCAGGGCGATCTCGGTGATGCGGCGGGCGCCGTCGGCGAACCGGGTGAGCTGGACGAGGACGTCGACGGCGCTGTTGATCTGGTCGTGCAGGGCCACGAAGGGCACCTCGACGTCGGACATGGAGGCGAGGGTCTGCAGGCGGGTGAGCGCGTCCTCGGCGCTGTTGGCGTGGACCGTGGCGAGGGAACCGTCGTGGCCCGTGGACATGGCCTGGAGCATGTCGAGGGACTCGCCGCCGCGGACCTCACCGACGACGATCCGGTCGGGCCGCATGCGCAGCGAGTTGCGGACCAGGTCGCGGATGGTGACCTGGCCCTTGCCCTCGACGTTCGGCGGCCGTGACTCCAGCCGGACCACATGGGTCTGCTGGAGCTGGAGTTCGGCCGAGTCCTCGATGGTGATGATGCGCTCGTGCGCCGGGATCAGCCCGGACAGGGCGTTGAGCAGGGTCGTCTTGCCGGTGCCCGTCGCCCCGGAGACGATGATGTTGAACTTCGCCTGCACCAGCCCCGCCAGCAGGAACACCATGTGCTCGTCGAGCGAGCCGAACCCGATGAGCTCCTGCAGGGTGAAGGAGCGCGGGAAGCGGCGGATGGTGAGGGTGGGTCCGGTCAGCGACAGCGGCGGGATGATGACGTTGACGCGCTCGCCGGAGGGCAGACGGGCGTCCACCATCGGGTTCGACTCGTCCACCCGGCGGTTGACCGTGGACACGATCCGCTCGATGGTCTGCATCAGCTGGTCCGCCGAGGCGAAGCGGAGCGGCAGCTGCTCGACCCGGCCGCCGCGCTCCACGAAGATCGCGTCCGGGCCGTTCACCATGATCTCGGTGATCGACGCGTCCTCCAGCAGCGGCTCCAGGATGCCGAGGCCGAGCGCCTCGTCCACCACCCGGCGGATCAGCTGGGAGCGCTCGACCGTCGACAGCACCGGTCCCTCGCGGCTGATGATGTGTCCGAGCACCCGCTCCAGCCGCGCCCTGCGCTCGGCGGCGGCGAGCGAGCTCATCTCCGCGAGGTCGATCTCCTCCAGCAGCTTGGCCCGGTAGGAGGCGACCAGATGCCCGTCCTCGCCCCGGCTGCCGTGCTCCTCGGGGGAGTTGATGCGTGCCCGCAGACTCATGGGTCGGCAACTCCTCGTTCAGTGGTCGAGCGGCATGGTGGCGGTCTTGTGGGCGTCGCCGAAGTCCCAGACGACCTCGGGGATGTGGACGGTGGCGGTGACGGTGACCGAGTCGCCCCCTCCGGCGGACGAGCAGCGCACCGTGATCCCGCCGCTGACCGCCTCCGCACACGCCTGCTGCGCGTCCTGTCGCAGCGACGCGGCCCGCGCCCCCGCCCGGGCCGCCGTACCGGCCTGTTCGGCGGCGTAGGCGACCGCCCCGATCTGGATGCCGGCCAGCCCGACGATCAGCAGCACGGGAATGAACCCGAGGTACTCGATGGCGACTTGCCCCGCATCGCGGCGACGGCGGCACGACATCCCGGATAACTGAGGCATCTCAGCGCTTCACCTCCTCCACGGCACCGGCGTGCCCGTGCACCGTGACGGGGAAGTCGATCGAGCCGGGGAAGAGGACGGGGACCTTCAGCGCCACGTCGGCGGTCACGTAACCGGTCCCCCCGCACTGGTCCACCCTGGCACCCCCTCGCCATGCCCCCGACAGATGCTTCAGCGCGGCTTGCTCACACGCGCCGAACCGCTCCCCCCGAGGCGCCGCCGTCCCCGCCCGTACGCCCTCGTCCGCAGCATTCCCAGCGAGCGTGTACGCGTACCCCACGAGCACGCACTGCCACATGAGCACCAGCGTCAGGATGATCAGCGGAGTCATCCCGAGGAACTCGATGCTGACCTGTCCCCGGTCCCCTCCCGGCCGTCTGGGCACGCCTCACTCCTTCCGCCGCCGGAAGCCGACCGCGCCCCGGCCGCTTCCGCGATGGGACCCCTCGGGTGCCTTCGCCAGGCCCAGCTCGCCGGCGAGGGCCCACAGGGCCTGTTTCACCGTGCTCCTGCTGTCGAGTTCGTGCAGGCGTCCCGCGTCCACGACCCCCTGCACCTCCTTGAAGTTGGCGGGCACGGCGGTACGCGCCACCGCCGTGCCGGTGATCCGCTGCACCAGCGCGGGTTGGATCTCCGTGCTCCGGGTGTGCCGGTTGACGACGACCGTCGTCTCCTCGGCCTTGCGGATCTGCAGCCGGTCCCACATGCGCACGGTCCGCTTCGCGGCGCGTACGGCGACCACGTCCGGGGTGGTCACGAGCAGGGCGGTGTCGGCCGTCTCCACCGCGGCCGCGTTCGCCGCGCCGAGCTGGGCCCCGCAGTCCACCACGACGACCTCGTACCGGGAGCGCAGGACGCTCACGATCTGGCGGACGGCCCGGTCGGTGACCTCCTCGCCGCGCTCGCCCTCGCCGGGGGCGAGGAGCAGGGCGAGGCCCGTGTCGTGGCGGAAGACGGCGTCGGCGAGGACACGCGGGGAGATGTCGCTGATGGCGGCGAGGTCCACCACCGAGCGGCGGAACTGGACGTCCAGGTAGGAGGCGATGTCGCCGGTCTGCAGGTCGAGGTCGACCAGGGCGGTGGACCGGCCGGAGGCCTGGGCGGCGAGCGCGAGCTGGATCGCGGCCAGGGTCGCGCCGACGCCTCCCTTGGCGCCGCTGACCGTGACGACCGTACCGCCGGCCCCGCCGAACACGTCGGCGCCGTGGCCGAGATGGCGTCGTACGCCGGTGGACCACTGGGCGACGACCTGGACGCGGCTGGCGAGTTCCTCGTACGACAGCGGCAGCGCGACCAGGCCGCGGGCGCCGGAGTCCATGGCGGCGGCGAACAGGCCGGGGCTCGCGTCGGTGGTGACGAGGATGACGCCGACGGCCGGGAAGCGCAGGGCGACCTCGCGGATCAGCTCCAGGGCCGGAACCGGTCCGATCCGCTCATGTACGACCACGACCTCGGGCAGTTCGTCCACCGACTCGGCGGCAAGGCGGGCAAGGGTGTCGACCAGCTGGGTGGAGTCACCGACGGGCGGCTGCGGTTCGGCGTCGGGGAGCTGGCTGAGCAGCGTGGTGAGGGAGCGGACGGCGTCCGGGTCCGCGCCGGCCGGGAGGATCCTGGTGGGCATGCGGGCCGCCTCTCACTTGTCCGTCGCGAGTTCGTAGGTGCGGTCCTTGTCCGGGACGCCGGTCTCGCTGCCGGGTGCCACCAGCGCGAGCCGGACCCGCTGGGCGAAGGACTCGGCGTAGGTGATCCGCTGGGCGTCGAGGGTGGACAGCGCGAAGGTGATGGGGACGGCCTCGGTGGGCTGCTGGTTCTTGTCGCGGTCGGGGTCGAGGGCGGTGATCTGGCCGACGTCGAGGACCCGGGCGCCCGTGACGATGATCTTCGACTGGTCCGGGTCGCCCTCCTTCTTTCCTTCGAAGGTGGCGTACACGTTGACCCGCGAGCCCGGGGTGATCTTGCCGGCGACACCGGTCGCCGCGTCGATCATGATGGCGACCTCCTGCTGGCCGGGCTGGAGGGCGGGCTGGTCGACGATCATGTCGGTCTGCAGCAGGGAGCCGGCGCGCAGGGTGGTCACGGCGATCTTGCCCTGGATCTGCCGGAGGTCGGTGATGGCGTTGTCGGACAGCCACCGCCTGGGCATCCTGATCTTCTCGAACTGGCCCGTGTTCAGCGCGGTGTACGGCTTCACGTCGGACCTGACCCGATAGGCGCTGACCTCGGGCCCGACCTTGGACTGGACGTCGTCGACGACGGAGAGCACGCCGGCGAACGCGCCGAGAGCGCACAGGACCGACAGGATCAGGAGTATCACGCCGCGGCGCTGACGGGAGTTCATGAACCGTGCAACCTCATTGGGGGAATCGGTCGAGCGGGATGTGAGTGACGTCTGTGCGGGTCAGGCGGGCGTTCGTTGTTCCAGAGCACGGGGCGCGGGAGGCTCGTACGCGGGCGGGGTGGCCGAGCAGAACACACACAGGTCGCCTATGACGTCGAGGCCGCACCAGTGACATCTGGACTGCCGTACCGAGGTCACCAGCTGGTACAGGACCGACAGATCGGCGAGATAGCTGCAGAACTCGACCATCCGCCCGGTCCCCCACCACCGCGAGGACTCGGCGGGCAACGGCGTCTCCCGCAGCCCGTGCGGGCCCCACGCCTCGGCGAGACCGGCGATCCAGTCCGTCTGCAGCTGCCCCTTGGCGACGAGCATCCACGTACTGAACTCGGGCCCCTTGAGGGTGGCGCCGGGTGCGACCCTGACGAGCTGCGGCTCGGGGTGGGCGACGACGGCGAACTGGCTCCCCGGCACCCACGACTTGGCGTGCGCCTTGAGCCCGACGGGCACCCGGTCGAGCCGGGCGACCGACCCGAGGACGGCACCGGCGTGGATGTAATGAGTGAGCAGCCGCCCGGCGGAGGCCAGCACACCCGGGCTGAGATCACAGGAGGCGAGCTGCCGCAACTGCCTGGCCAGGACGGCTATGCCGAGCGGGGGCAGTTCGGGCCGGAAGAAGGCGATGCGATCGCTCTCCAGCAATGACCGCAGCGTGTACAGCCGCCGCACCACGGCCTCCGGAGCGGCCCGGGAGCAGACGACCACGACATACCCGTACTGCTCGATCAGGCCGTGGAGTTCGGTGAGGGCGTGATCCAACGGGCGCTGGTCGAGGTCGCGCAGCACGACAGCGGGCATGGTCCGTTCGTCCTGCGCCGGCAGTGCCATGTCGGCACTGGTCACGGCAATGACAGTTGGCACGCGCAGCTCCCCGCTCTTCGCACCCTTCGGCCCACCGGTGTAACTCCAATGCGCCAGGACGACTTCATTGCGTGACTACCTGAGCACTGTATCCACGCCCCAATGACCGGAGAACAGCGTTTGTGTAGCTCGTGTGGAACTCTCTGGGCACAAGTCCAGCCAAAACCGGACAGGTTGAGCGGATGAACTTCTGGGCGGCGGAGATGGTTTTGGTCTGGACCTCTTGACAGCGCAATTGGTCTGGACCAACTTGTAGCCCAGCGGTGGCCACCGCCCCTCACCCCTCTCCCCGCAGACTCCCCCACCGGAGGCCCCAGTGGACCGCGCACCAGGCATGCCCAGACGCAGAGGACGGATAGCGATGTGGTCCTCCGCCACCGCCCTCGCCCTCTCGCTGGCGGGCCTCGCCGCAACCCCCGCGTCCGCAGCGGACGTCAACAACGTCAAGAACGCCGGCTTCGAGTCGGGCCTGACCAACTGGACGTGCACGGCGTCCAGCGGCACGACGGTCTCCTCCCCGGCCCACTCCGGCTCCTCGGCCCTCAAGGCGACCCCGGCCGGCCAGGACAACGCCCAGTGCACCCAGTCGGTGGCGGTGAAGCCCAACTCCACGTACACGCTGAGCGCGTGGGTGCAGGGCGGCTACTCCTACCTGGGCGTGACGGGCACGGGCACGACGGACGTGTCGACCTGGACCCCCGACTCCTCCTCCTGGAAGCAGCTGTCGACGACGTTCACGACCGGCGCGTCGACAACCTCGGTCACGGTGTACACGCACGGCTGGTACGGCCAGGCCGCGTACTACGCGGACGACGTCTCGGTCTACGGCCCGGATGGGGGCGGGGGCGGCGACCCGGCTCCCACTGTGCCGTCCACACCTTCCGGCCTGTCGGTCTCCGGTACGACATCCTCCTCGGTGTCGCTGTCGTGGTCCGCGGTGTCGGGCGCGACGGGCTACAACGTCTACCGCGACGGCACGAAGGTCACGGCGGTGACGGGCACGTCGGCGACGGTGACCGGCCTGTCGGCGTCGACGTCGTACTCCTTCCAGGTCACGGCGACCAACTCGGCGGGTGAGTCGGCGAAGTCGGCGGCGGTGACGGGAACGACGGCCGCCTCCGGGGGCGGGGGCGGAGGGGGCACGCTCCCCAAGCATGCGGTGACCGGCTACTGGCAGAACTTCAACAACGGCGCGACGGTCCAGAAGCTCTCGGACGTCCCGTCCTCGTACGACATCATCGCGGTGGCCTTCGCGGACGCGACCTCGACGCCGGGCGCGGTGTCGTTCAGCCTGGACTCGGCCGGCCTCGGCGGTTACACGGTCGACCAGTTCAAGGCGGACATCAAGGCCAAGCAGGCGGCCGGCAAGAAGGTCGTCATCTCCATCGGCGGCCAGAACGGCACGGTGTCGATCAACGACTCGACGTCGGCGACGAACTTCGCGAACTCCGTCTACTCCCTGATGCAGACGTACGGCTTCGACGGCGTCGACATCGACCTGGAGAACGGCCTGAACGCGACGTACATGACACAGGCGCTGCGCTCCCTGTCGTCGAAGGCGGGCTCGTCCCTGATCATCACCATGGCCCCCCAGACGATCGACATGCAGTCGACGTCGAACTCCTACTTCCAGACGGCGTTGAATGTGAAGGACATCCTGACCGTCGTCAACATGCAGTACTACAACAGCGGTTCCATGCTGGGCTGCGACGGAAAGGTGTACTCGCAGGGTTCGGTGGACTTCCTCACCGCCCTCGCCTGCATCCAGCTGGAGGGCGGCCTGTCCCCGTCCCAGGTGGGCCTCGGCCTGCCGGCCTCCCCGAGCGCGGCGGGCAGCGGGTACGTGTCGCCGACCGTGGTGAACAACGCGCTGGACTGCCTGGCCAAGGGCACGGGCTGCGGTTCGTTCAAGCCGTCGAAGACGTACCCCGATCTGCGGGGCGCGATGACCTGGTCGACGAACTGGGACGCGGCTTCGGGGAACGCGTGGTCGAACTCGGTGGGGGCGCATGTGCACGGGATGCCGTGACGTGAACTGCTTGAGCCTTCCCGAGCTTTCCTGACTCCTCGGCGCCCGGGCCTCTGTGTGGGGTCCGGGCGTCGTCGTCCGTGTGTCCCCGTGTATCCCCTTACGCGTCCGCGGACGGATACATCCGGCCAAAGGCCTTTCACTGTGCCGAGTACCGCGTTGCGTTCGACAACGCACCGATATGGCGATCCAGAATGGGGAATTGTTCAATCTCCACTGAATCCGAAGCCGGATGGAGAGCGCATCGCGGAGATCATGTCCCCGTGACCGGGCGGGCCCGTCCCACACGGACGGTGCAACGAGTGGGAGATTTGTTCCAGCCGAAGAAACACAGCAAACCTCCTGACCTGCGGCTTTACCAGGTCCCTCTGGCGCAAATCCTCCACTCGCCGTCTGAGTGGGGCGGGCGGTGCTCCTGTGGCGAACGGGGCAGCCACCGAACCCACTCACGTGCAGGCCACCGCCACACACAGACCGGCACCCGCTGTACCCACCCGGCGTGCCGCCACAGCGCACCCGCGTCCCCTCGGCCAACGGCACGAACGCAGCCCACCTACGGGCCAACAGAGCCAAGCCGCCCAGTTTCCCCGGGCCGCCCGCTCGCTTCTTCCCCGTGCTGGAGCGAGCCGTGTCAAGGGTCGGCCGCAGGCCGATCGCCGAAGGCGACGCGGACGCGCAGCGGGAGCGCCCTTGACTCGGCTCGCGGAGGCACGACACTGGCCAAGAAGCGGGCGGCCCCACCACAGCCCCGCTCACTCACTGCTCGGTGAACAGCTCCGCCGCATCCGTGGCGTGCACGGCTCGCTGGGCCCAGACCTCGAGTTGGCCCAGGTCGATGGAGGCCTCAACTCGCTCGTGGACAGCGTCGGTCACCTGAATGCCATGCACCCCCGCGGTAAGGCCCGAGCCAGCAACGCCGGATCCTTCTGGAAGATCCGGTGCAACGCCTCATGCGACGAACCCACCATCACGCCGCCCCCAGCTCACACCACACGAACTTCCCCCGGTTCCCGAACCGGGCCGACGGCTGCCAACCCCAGAAGTCCGCACACGCCCTGACCAACGCCAGACCCCGCCCCTCCTCCACCAGCTCGGCAACCTGCTCCAACGACCGCGGAGGCTCCGGCGGCCCCGGGTCCGTGTCCCACGCCCCGATCCACACCACCCCCTCCCCCGACCGACGCACCCTGAGCGCGGCCGGCCCCTTCGTATGACGTACGGCGTTGGAGACCAGCTCCGCCGCGAGCAGCTCCGCTGTGTCGACGAGTCCGATCAGGCCGTGCATCGTCAGGATCAGACGCAGGGTGCGACGGGAGATGGTGACGGCTCTGAGGTCGTTCGGGACGTAGAGGGTGTAGTCCCAGGAGTCGCTTTCGGGCATGCGTCAACTCCGCTTCTGAGGTAGTGGATTTCGCGCGCGGTGGCATTGCCGCAGCCGTCATGGCACGGCGGAGCGGTGCGCTTCCGCTGCGTATGCGTCGCATCACCGACGGTAGGACCTAAATTTATGTCGCCGCAAGCGACTGCCGTAATCTTGCCCCCGAACGAGTCGCCGTCCCCTAGGAGTTAGGGGTTGGGAGGAAGCCGATGGGGCGTCGTCAGCAGCCCACAGCACGCCAGGTGCGCCTGGGCCTTGAGCTCCGGAAACTGCGCGAAGCTGCCGGCCTCAAGGCCACCGAGGCGGCAGGCCTGCTCGGCGTGAACTCGGTTCAGATGAGCCAGATCGAGTCGGCGATCTCAGGGGTCAGCGAGCAGCGCGTGCGCCGCCTTGCCGCGAACTATGCCTGCTCCGACGAGAAGCTGATCGATGCCCTGGTGGTCATGGCGACCGACCGCACGCGGGGCTGGTGGGAGGAGTACCGGGGCATCCTCCCCGCCGCATATCAGGACCTGGCCGAGCTGGACCATCACGCAAGGTTCCGCCACGACGTGGCGGTCATCCACGTGCCAGGGCTTTTCCAGACGGAGGACTACGCAAGGGCCCTCTTCGCCTACATGAATCCGGAGTTCCCGGAAAGCGAGGTGGGCCTCCGCGTGGAGCACAGGATGAAACGGAGGGTCGTCATCGAAGGCTCCGCCCCCATCCCGTATGAGACCGTGATCCACGAGGCGGCGCTTCGGATCAACGTGGCCGGGCGTGCTGCAACCCGGGCCCAGCTGGCCCGCATCCTGGAAGTGTCGGAAGCCGACCACGTCACAGTTCGGGTGGTCCCCTTCTCCCTGGACGACTTCGCAGGGGCCGGAAGCACCATGGTGCACTTGGGTGGCGCCCTCCCACGTCTGGACACCGTCGTACGTGACGCTCCGCACGGCACTGCCTTCGTCGACTCCGAAGCACAACTGGAGCACTTTCGAAAACTCTTCCGTAGGGTTAAGGAGGAAGCGCTACCTCCGCAGCAGTCGCGTGACCTCATCCACCAGTTGGCCAAGGAGCTGTGAGGACCGGCATGATCACACCCGCCCCGTGGAAGAAGTCGTCTTTCTCCGGCGGAGGTGAGGGCAACGACTGCGTCGAAGTCGCAAACCTGGACGCCCACATAGCCATCCGCGACTCCAAGACCCCAGCCAGAGCAACCCTCACCTTCCCACCCGGCGCCTTCACCCCCTTCATAGAAGCCCTGAAGAACGCGGACCACCCGAGGTAGGCCAAAGGTGCCTCCCCACCTGAGACAAACCCTCACCGGCATAGGCGCATACGAAGGCCCCGGCGCCTACGACACATTCCTCAGCGCCCTCGGCGGATCACTCGCCAGACTCCCCACCCTCTCAGCCGCGCCGAAATCGCCCTGGACGTCTCCGGCCTCGACGCAGACCAGCTGAGCGACACCCGGCGCACCACCGTCAAGGATGCGGGGCAGGGACATCTGGGCGACCTGGCCGGCCGAGCGTACGGCGGTGCGCGTCGCCTACCACGCCGTACTCGACCGACTCGACGACCTCTGGTGCCCGAGCCAGGACGACCTGCTGATGCTCGACGGTGACGAGCGAGTCCTCGTCCTCGACCACGAGGAGCGGCTCTTCCTCACCCGGGCCGACGCGAGGTTGCTGCCTGCGACCTGCGACCTGCGACCGGGCGGCGTCCTACTTCTTGCCCAGCCGCTGAGTGACAAGCGGGTCCCCGAACGCGTTGTACACCGTCACCGTGGACGCCTTGGCGGACTTCCCCGCCCCACCCGCATAGTCGCGGTAGGCGTCCGCGACCTGCTGTGCCCGGGTCATCGCCTCGTCCACGGCGCCGATGTTCGTCGAGATGAGGACGTGGCCGCCGCCGGCGTCACGGGCCTGGATGCGCTCGACGTCGCCCGTGACCTTCGACAGGCTGTGGGTCTTGCCGTAGTCGCGGAGGGCCTTGGCGTTCATCTTCATCTCGGCGCGGTCGCCCGTCGCGGGGAACTTCTCCGGGATCGCCGACCCCTTGCCGGCCGCCTCACTGGTGCAGGCCGTGGCGAACAGGCAGGCGGCCAGCAGAGCCGCCCAGGCGGCAGTTCTCCGGTTGATCACGTCGAGACTCCTGAGGCTCCTGTGGGAAACGGCGGGGCCCAGCCCCTCCCCCACAAGACGGGCAAGCAAAGAGTCCGGTCGCGGTAAAGCGGCGTGACCTGGGCCATACACCGACCCGCTGAAGTCGCCGCCCCCGCGTCACATAGCATGACCAGGCAAGTCAAGTTGCCTCAGACGGACACAAGTTGAAAGGGCAAGCGATGTCGTTCGGTCCGCCACCCGCAGGGTTCGGGCCTGCGACTCCGCCAGCCCGTACTCCGCACACTCCGCCCGCCTGGACGCCGCCGACCCACGTCGAGCAGGCCCTCCTCGAAGCCAAGTCGCGCGAGGACTGGGCGGCTTACTTCGACACCCTCGCCGACAGCCGTCTGTACTTCGAGATACGGCGCGACGGGGCAGACGCCGAACCGAGCAGGGTCCAGCCCGTCTTCGGGCACGATCCCCGGGTCGCCGGCGGTCGGATCTGGGCCGTGTACACGGAGGGGATGCTGCCCGTGCCGGACCCGCACCGGGTACTCGACTGGCAGAGCCTCGGGTGGTTCGCCCGGGTGTGGGAGCCGAGCGATCCGACCATGATCGTGGTCAATCCGGGCAGTCCGTGCGAGGCGTTTCTGCCCTCCGCGCCGCCGCACTCCGCCGTGTGGGCGCAGCACAGGGCGAAGGGTCCGCTGAACCGGACGAGGGTGCGCACGCTCCGGCTCGGCGGGCCCCTGGAGGGACCTGTCGCGCAGGGGCTCGCCTGTGGCGCCCTGCTGATCGTGCGCTACGGGTTCGCCTGGAACGCCATGGCCTATCACGGCAACGGCTATCCGGAGGAACGCACGGCCCTTCGGGAGTGGTGGGGTGTCACCAGTCGCGAGGAGTGGCAGGAGCAGCAGCGCGCCCTGCTCGAGCCCGACGGCGCCAATCCCGTCTGGGAGTTCGCCCTCGGGCTGCGTCGCACCATCGCCCGTGACTTCGGAGGCCATGTCGACACCGCCTACTGGCGTGACGCGGTGGCCCGTGTGTTGCGCGGCCGCTCGGGCGGCGAGACCGTCATCACCCCGGACGGGGTCACCACCAGTCCCGCCCTCCCGGAGGCGGAGACCGAAGCGCGCATCAAGGGTGTGCAGCATCTCATCGGCCGTATCACCCGGTACGAGGCGCGCTTCCGGGCCGACGGCATCCTCGACGAGAACCGGTTCGTCAGTTCCGTGGACGCCTGGAACTTCGGGCGGGCATCGGGCATGGCCCGGTGGGGGCTGGGCTCCCGGTACTGCTCCCTGAAGGAGGCCGAGTCCGCCGTCGTCGAGGCCGGCCGGGCCTCCGCGCGGTCCTACAAGTCCTGGCAGGACTTCGCCGCCGGGTACATCCTCGGGCGCTGCCTGCACTTCGACGACGAGGAGTTCGGGAACTGGTACACGGAGATGGTCGACCTCCACCGGGTCCTGATGTCCGACCCCGAGAGCCCCTGGCTCACCGTTCCCTTCAAGTGAGGCGCAGCCGTGTGCATCTCCACAGCTGAGGCCGCGTTCTCGGGCACGATCCTGTACTGCGGGCGGCAGCACCACCCCCTGCACGGGCTCATCCATGTCATGGGCTACCAGAACACCGCCGTCAACCTGTCGGACGGCCCGAACGCCATGCTGCTGCATCTGCCCACACGGCAACTCACCCCCAAGCAGTTCCTCTCCGCCGGACGCACCGGCGACGTCCTGCACCGCATGGTCGCCGCAGTCGAAACCGTCCCCGCCGAGGACGACGGCATCGCCTGGATGTGTGGTGGTCCACAGCACGTCCAGGTCTTCGACCACGACGTCTACACGGTGCTCCTCGCCGCCGACCCCACCCTGATCCCCGCCGCGCTCACGCAGGTGCCGCCGCATCGGCGCCCGGACATCAACCCGGATCTACTGCGCTTCTACGCCGACCACTGCCCCGACCACACCATCGCCGTGTGCTGCTTCGACAACGCCGACGCCCAGCGCGCCAAGCCCCTGCTCGTCTGGTATCCGCCGCTCGACCCCGATCGGCTGGTCCTTCCGGCGCTGGACAGTCACACGGGAGAGGCGCCGGACCTCGACGCCGCCGTAGCCGTGGACCACTGGGTCCTGCTCTCCACCGACCAGGCCCCGTCCGGCTGGGGCGTCCCCGTCGACTACCCGCGGAACATACGCCACAGCCTGCGCGCCTTCCTTCCCGACACCGTCGTGGGCCGCTACTACGGACAGGCCCGGCCCCTGCTCAACGGAGACTTCGCCATCGGCCACGACGACCTGCTCACCGGTGACCTCGATCGCGTCGAGCGGCTTCAGCCAACCCGCTGCTGAGTACCCACCGAAGAGCAATCGGCTCCGGCGTTTTTCGGCCCGAGCCCGCAGCCGCCTTGGACATACTTGACCTGATCATGCCAACGCTTCACCATGAGCGCCAACCCCCGCACAGCGGACCCACAGCAACACATGCAGCAACACGCACGACAAGTCCGCACCCGCACGTCGCACGAAGCACCCCCCAGCTCCACTCCCCACTTCCGGCGACCCCGGAATTCCTGGAGACCCAAGGAGAGTTCATGCGACTTCGTACCCGCGGCTCCGGCGCGCGCGGCAGCAGACGTACCGCCGCACTCGGCGCACTGCTGGCCCTCGCCCTCGCCGCCCCCGTGTCGGCCACCGCCACGCACGCCACCGCCGACGGCGTCCGGAAGGCCGCGCCGTCCGGTGACGACATCCGGCAGTACGAGATCCATCAAAGCACCAACCCCGTGACCCGTACGGCCATTCAGCGGGCCGGCGTCACCGTCGACGAGGCCGACGAGGAGACCGTCGTCGTGTCCGGGCGGGCCGAGCAGATCGGCAGGCTGCGGGAGCTCGGGTACGACGTCAGTCCGTTGGGTGCGGCGCCCCGGCGATCCGGGGCCCGGCTGTACGACTTCCCCAGCGCCGACTCGAAGTACCACAACTACGCCGAGATGAACGCCGAGATCGACCAGCGGCTCGCCGCCTACCCGAACATCATGAGCAAGCGGGTGATCGGGAAGTCGTACCAGGGGCGGGACATCGTCGCCATCAAGGTGAGCGACAACGTCGGCACCGACGAGGACGAGCCCGAGGTGCTGTTCACCTTCCATCAGCACGCGCGCGAGCATCTGACCGTGGAGATGGCGCTGTACCTGCTGCGTGAGTTCGGCGCCGGGTACGGGAGCGACTCGCGGATCACGAACCTGATCAACAGCCGGGAGATCTGGATCGTCCCCGATCTGAACCCGGACGGCGGCGAGTACGACATCGCCACCGGGTCGTACCGGTCGTGGCGCAAGAACCGGCAGCCCAACTCGGGGTCGTCGTACGTCGGGACCGACCTCAACCGGAACTGGGACTACAAGTGGGGCTGCTGTGGCGGGTCGTCGGGCTCGAAGTCGTCCGAGACCTACCGCGGTTCCGCCGCCGAGTCCGCGCCCGAGGTGAAGGTCGTCTCCGACTTCGTGCGCAGCCGGGTCGTCGGGGGCAAGCAGCAGATCAAGGCCGGCATCGACTTCCACACCTACAGCGAGCTGGTTCTCTGGCCGTTCGGGTACACCTACTCGGACACGGATACCGGAATGACCGCGGACGACGCCGCCGCGTTCAAGGCCGTGGGGCAGAAGATGGCCGCGAGCAACGGGTACACGCCGGAGCAGTCGAGCGATCTGTACATCACGGACGGGTCGATCGACGACTATCTGTGGGGTACGCAGAAGATCTTCGACTACACCTTCGAGATGTACCCGACGTCCAGTTGGGACGGTGGGTTCTACCCGCCCGACGAGGTCATCGAGCGGGAGACGTCCCGGAACAAGGACGCGGTGTTGCAGCTGCTGGAGAACGCGGACTGCATGTACCGGGCGATCGGGAAGGCCGCCCAGTACTGCAGCTAGGCCCTAGGCCTCTTCGAAGTAGGCGTCGAGGACCGCGTCCAGCTGGTCCTCCCACTCCTTGAAGCGCGCCCTGGCCGTCGCCTCGATCTCGATCGGGTACCAGCGGCGGTCAGGGGTGTGCACCGTGATGGTGAAACGCTTGCCGAAGCGGGGGGACTCCGTCTCGACCGCGGCGATCTCGGCCCAGCGGAACTCGCAGTTCTCCTCGTCCAGGCTGAGCCGGACGCCGCGGTGGTCTGCGGCGAACTTGGCGCGGCGGTCGGAGGCCTCGAAGACGGGGCCGTCAGCGGGCGCCTGCTCCTCTTCCTCCGCCTCTGCCGGTGCCTCGGCCGCCTGTGCCTTCGGCTCCTGCTCCGGCTCCGGCTCCGGCTCCTCGGCAGGCTCCGGTGCCGCCGACCGCGGCTCCTGCTCCTGCTCCGGCTTCGCCGCCGGTGCGGTGAGCCCGGGGATGAAGGCCGGGTCGAATCCGGCGCCCTCGACGGGCTTGCTGCTCGATCCTATGCGCTGCTCCACGGCGGCAGTATGGACGACATTCCTGTGCCGGAACCAGTCGGACCACCCGACTCACCGGTTGACCCTGGTCACTCGTCCATGAAGACGATCCTTCGGGTACGGCCCCCGTCGCCCGGCACCGGGGTCACCGCCGCCCGGCCCGCCGGTACGGCGCGCTCGCGGCCCCAGGCGCGGATCTCCTCGATCTGCTCCGGATTGCTGACGCTGAGCGGACGTACCTGGGCGAAGGTGTCCATGACGTACGAGTCCTTCAGCTGGGCGATGCCGCCGCGGCGTACCGCCTCCTCGCCCACGTCGTGCAGGGCGGCCTCCATGTCGGAGCCGGCGAAGCCCTCGGAGAGGTCGACCAGGCGGTCGAGCTGCTCCGGGTCGGGGTCGGTCTGGAGGTAGCGGCGGTGGTAGATGCGGATGATCTCCTTGCGGTCCTGGGCGTCGGGCAGGTCCACGAAGAAGAGTTCGTCGAAGCGGCCCTTGCGCAGCAGCTCCGGGGGCAGGCTGCGGATGTCGTTGGCGGTGGCGACGACGAACGCGCGGGACTGGGACTCCTGGAGCCAGTAAAGGAACTGGCCGATGATGCGCTGCGGCACGCCGGACATGTCGTCCCGGCCGGCCAGGCCCTTCTCGATCTCGTCGATCCACAGCACACAGGGGGCCACGCGGTCGGCCATCGCGAGGGCCTCACGGAAGCGGCCCTCGGACTCGCCGAGGTACTTGCCGTGGATGCTGGCCATGTCGAGGCGGTAGAGCGGGAGCTGCCAGTCGTGGGCGATGGCCTTGGCCGACAGCGACTTGCCGCATCCGGGTACGCCGACCAGCAGGACGCCCCGCGGCGGGCGCAGGGCGGTGTGGCGCAGGTCGCGGGAGATCATGTCGTGCTTGCGTTCCAGCCAGGTGCGCAGGCCGGTCAGGCCGCCGATGGCGTAGTCGCTCTGCTTGAGGTGGACCCGTTCCAGGCCGGTGAGGTCGCTGAAGATGCGGTCCTTGGCCTGGGCGAGGCCGAGGACGTCCTCGCGGCGGATGGCGCCCTTCGCGGCGATGGTCGCCATGAGGTTGACGCACTCGGCCTCGGTGACGCCGTTCAGGAACTCGGCCGCGCGGCGGGCGTCCTCCTCGGTCCAGTCGATGGGGATGTGGCCGTGGTGGTCGCCGAGGAAGCCGCTGAGGATGCCGTACATCTCCTCGGAGTCGGGCAGGTCCAGGCGCAGACTCATGCCGAGGCGCTGCAGGCCGCTCCAGATGGGGGTGTCCGTGATCAGGACGATGCTGCCCATGTTGCTGTCGGCGAGGCGGGCCAGTTCCGCGAAGTGACGGGTGACCGGGGTGTCCGACTCGAGTTCGTCGGGGTCGACGAAGACGACGGTGGCGTTGGCGCGGCTGCCGAACTGGGCGGCCGCGAAGTCCATCGCGCCCGCCAGCGAACGGTCGTCCTGCACGGGCGCGTTGGTGCGCAGGTCGCGCAGGCCGGTGGCCCGGGTGTAGATCCAGAACGGCATGCTGCTGCGCCGGGACTGGGTGGCCGCTTCGCGCAACAGGCGCAGGGCGCGCTGCTGTTCGATGGTGCGCATCGCGATGACCGGGACGCGGGCGGAGATGTAGCTGTCGAGATGGCTGAGGCTCTCGGCGTAGTTCGACATTCGGGCCTTCTCGGGGGTGGTCGGGGACGGCGTGACTCGCGCAGCAGGCCGTGGCCCGCCGCTGTCCGCCTCAGCCGGGGACGATGCGGCGTCTGGGCGGGGCCGCGGGGTCGTACGCCCAGGCGTCCTGGGTCTGCGGCGCCGTGAAGGTGGCGGTCAGCGCGTTGTCCCGCAGGGTGCGGCGGCGGCGCTCGACCAGGCGGGGGTCGGTGCCGCGCCGGGTCTCGGCGTCCAGGTTCCGCTCCAGCTGGGCCTGCACCTCGGTGATCTGGTTGTCGACCAGCTCGGTCAGCCGGGTGCGCAGGGACTCCGGGAGGCCCGGGTGGGCGGCAAGCGCGCGGATGCCGTGCAGGCCGGTGCGGGCCTGGGCGAGCTCCCGGCCCCAACTGAAGTCGTCCCGAGCCTCGTTCAGGGCGCGGACGAGGTGTTCGGCCCAGGCGACCAGGCGGGTGCTGAGGGCGCTGGTGAGGTGTTCGGTCAGCCGGGCCCAGGTGTCGCTGCCGTACTGCTCCTCGGCGAGCGCGGGCAGCACGGCCGGGTCGACGGGCTCCAGGGCGGCCCAGCGCCGCAGGAGGCCGACCCAGGCCTGGTACGGGCCGCCGTCACCCCACAGCCCGCTCATACGCTGCTGCCCGGCCGGCGCACCACGGTCTCCCCCGGCGGCAACGGCTCCCAGTCGGGCAGCCCCTCCACGACCCGCCGAAGCCTGCTGGTGACCCGCTCCTGCTGCGGGCGCCGCTGCGCGGCCCAAGGGGAGGCCTGGGCACGACCGGAGTCGGCGGAGGCGGCCCAGGGGGAGGCGGCGGACTGCTGGCTGCCTCCAGCGGGCTGCTGGGCGGTGCCGTTGCCGGCGGGCTGCCCGGTGTGGGAGACGGGACCGTTGCCGGTGGCCTGCGGGGTGGCAGCCCAGGGAGCCGCCGGGGTGGCCCCCTGCGGGGGCACAGTGGCCGGGGTTGCACCCTGCGCCGGCACCGCGGCCCCGGGCTGACCGGTCGCGGCCCAGGAGCGCTGGGATGCGGTCGCCGACGAAGGTGCCGTGGTGTTCCCTGGCGGCACGGCCCCCGCCTCGTGCGACGCGGGACGCGCGGCGTTCGCCCACGGCGACTCGTCCTGCGCGCCGCGCGGCGCCGGGCCGGGCTGGTGGGCGGGCGGCGGTGGCGTACTCATCGGGCGCTGTCCTCCTGGGACTCGGACGAGATCTCCTGACCGGCCTTGTCCTCCGGCTCGGCCTCGTTGCGGGACGACGACTCGGGCTCGGACGAGGTCTCCGCACCGCCAGACGACCCCGGCGCGGCGTCCTCCCGCACCGACGCCCCGGACGCCGCCCCCCAGCGGGCCGGAGGTACGACGTGCCCCTGGGCCGGCTCCACGGGCGCGGACTCCTTCCCGGGCCGGGGCACGGGAGCGGCCCCCCAGCCGGGCCCGGACTCGGGCTCGGACGAGGTCTCCGCACCGCCAGACGACCCCGGCGCGGCGTCCTCGCGGACCGACGACCCGGACGCCGCCCCCCAGCGGGCCGGGGATACGACGTCATCCTGGGCCGGCTCCGCAGGCGGGACGTCCTCCCGCACCGACGCCCCGGGCGCCGCCTCCCAGCGAGCCTGGGGCACACCGTCCGCCTGGCCCGACCCCGCAGGCGCGCCCTCCTTGCGTACAGTCCGCCCCTCGAACGGCGAAGCGCCACCGCCCGCCGTCGGCAGCGTGGCGATCAGTTCGCGGACCTTTACCTCGGTCTGGTCGGCCGTCGTGAACTTCTCGTACCAGTCGGTGAGTTCGGCGGAGGCGCCGCGCAGCTGGTGGAGGGACTCCGTCTTGGCGCGGTCCAGGAGTTCGCGGGCCGCGGCCTGGGCGCGGGCCGCAATCTGGGCCTGGTTGCGCAGGATGAGGCCCCAGACGAGACCGACGATGGCTGCCGTGCCGATCGCGAAGGCGGGCCAGCTGCCGGCGAGGAAGAGGAGGATGGCCGCGACGACGCCGGCCAGCGGGGCCACCTTCTTCAGCCACGGGAAGGCGAGCGCCTCGACGAACGGGCCCGTGTAGCGGTCCCAGTGGTCGCTGAGGGACTTCTCCAGGGCGGCGAGAGGCTGGGTGAAGGAGCCTACCCAGGTGGGCAGTTGGAAGAGCTGCGAGCCCACGGAGTGCGACGTGGCGAACTGGGCCTGGACGTCCTGCGGCACGGCGGCCCGGTAGTCGCGGGTGTGGGCGGCGTGCGCCTGCTGGAACCACTCGTGGCAGGCCGCGACGGACAGCCGCTGGGTGGCCGGCGAGGTGCCGATGGCCTGCGGGTTGAGCGCGGCCGTGGTCTGCACGGTGAGGTAGTCGAGGGTCTCCTCGTACGAGGCCGCGTCCGCGTCGGCGGTCTTGCGGGCCGACGTGAGGTCGCCGTCGTGGTCGACCACCGCCTGGTTGAAGGCGAGGTCGCGGCGCAGCGGCAGCTCCTCGTTGTCGTACTCGGAGACCAGCCGGTCGAGGATGTCGTCGACGGCGTCCTCGATGCGCTCGGACGGCTGGAACTCCCGGTCCATGATGGCCCGGTACTTGTCCAGCACGGGCTGCTGGCCGCGCGCGGAGGAGAGCACGCCGTCGAGGGTGACCCACTGCGGGGAGACGGCGGCCAGGCGCGGGAACTCGGCCGCCTGGGACGGCCCGCGCAGGGACTCCAGCTCGTCGCGCCAGCGCCGGACCTGCCTGGCCTGCGCGTCCGCGCTGTCCATCAGCTGGGACCGCCACTCGGCGAGGGTGCGGTCCAACAGCTCGCGGCCGACCAGTCCGAACGCACCCTGGGCGATGGCCTCCAGGATGACCGCGAACTCGCGGCCGAGCGCGGCCGGGTCCTGGGCGAGGAGATAGTGCCGCAGCCAGCGCACCGCCGCCTCGGAGCGGCCCTGGCGGCGCAGGACGAGCGCGAAGAAGAGGGAGGTGCGGTCGGGCGAGCGGCGGAAGGCCTCGTCGACCGCGCGCTCGCACAGGGTGCGGTCGTCGGCGGACCAGGAGGCGAGGGCGACCAGGGCGGGGGCGAGCCAGTAGCGGGGGGTCTGGAGCATCAGCTGGTCGCCGACCATCCGGACGTTGTCCTCCGACACCAGGCCGATGTCGAAGGCCTGGAGCATGCCGACCGCGGTGCGGCGGACCGTCTTGTGGTGGCCGAACTCGTGGTCGATCTTGTCCTCGATGACCCCGATGCGGGTCTCGGCGCGCTGCACGTTCGCGGTGGCCTGCGCCTGCTGGACGAAGGCGAGGAACTCGTCGCGCAGCTGCTGGAGTTCGGTGCGGGTCTGCTGCTGGTTGGCCTCGACGGTGGAGACCTGGCCGGAGACGGAGCCGACCTGTTCGCTGAGTCTGATGACGAGGTTGCTGACCTCCTGCACCTGGCGGCGCAGTGTGTAGTCGACCTCGGACATGCGGAGCTCCGTTCGAGTGCTGCGGGGTGAGCGGGCAGGGGGAGGGGAAAGGGATCAGGGCTCAGGGGCGGACTACTGTGCCGTCGTCCAGGACGGGCAGGACCAGGCCGTCGGCGTGGACCTCGACGTAGGCGTAGCCGCCGGAGCGGGCGAGCATGCGGGCCGCCGAGAACGGCTCGGGCATCGGCTCGGCCGGGGCGAAGTGCCGCACGATGACGTGGAAGAGATTGAGCTGGTGGTCGACGTACGGCGGGCCCAGGTGGCAGCGGGCGACGAAGCCGAGGGGCACCGAGCCGTACGCCGTCGTGTACTGCTCGCGGACCCACTCGGCCAGCGACCGGCAGGCCTGCTCGTCCAGGCCCGTGTCGAGCCGGCCCACGGCGTCGAGCAGCTTGCGGGAGCGCGGTGTGTACAGCTCGCGGCGTACGACGCCGGGCGCCGGGTTCGCGGACGCGGAGCCGGGCCGGGCGACCGGGCCGGGCTGGATCCCCGGACCCTGCTGTGCCGGCCGCACGATACGGCGCGGCCGTTCGGTGTACCCCATGTGTCCCCCGAGAGTCATGGGTGGTGAGCGGTTGTGCGATGCACGGAAGGTGAAGGTTAGTGACGTCACGTCAAGAGTGCATCTCGGTAGGCCTGATTGACCCCTGAATGACACTGGCAGACTCTCTTCACATGGGGAGGATCAAGGCGCTCCTGGTGGGCATCGACGACTATCCGGCGTCCGTGGCGAGTGCGCTCGGCGGCTGCGCGAACGACGTCACCGAGGCCCGGCGACTGCTGACGGAGCTGGCCGACGAACGGGTGGACGTCACCGTCCTGTTGAACGCCGACGCGACCGTGGCCGCCGTGACGGACGCGGTGCTGCGGCACCTGGGCTCGGCCGGCCCGGGGGACACGGCGCTGCTGTGGTTCTCCGGGCACGGCACACAGGAGGCCGCCACCGGAGACGACCTGCTGATCGAGGCGACGGGCCTGAACCAGGCGCTGGTGTGCGTGGACGGTCCGCTGCTCGACAAGCGGCTGGGCGCACTGCTGGACCGGGTCGCCATGGGCGGTGCCCAGGTCACGGCGGTGCTGGACTGCTGCCACTCGGGGGGCGCGACGCGGGAGGCGGAGCTGACCGAGCGGTACGCGCCGCCCCGGCCGGAGTGGAACTTCGATGCCCGGGCGTACGGCGGGCCGCCCCGGCATGTGCTGCTGGCGGCGAGCCGGCTGGACGAGCCGTCGTACGAGGGCTGGTTCGAGGGGCGCCGGCACGGGGCGTTCACGCACGCGCTGGTCGGCGCGGTGCGGGCGGCCGGTCCCGGCGCCACGTGCCGGGAGCTGCTGGCGGCGGCCGCGGCCCGGGTGCAGCGGGCGGGCAGCACCCAGCATCCGGTGCTCTTCCCCGATCTGCCGGGCGGTGCGGCGGACCGCCCGCTGCTGGGCGGCGCGCCCCGCACGGCGAGTCCGCACCTGCTGCGGTACGGCGCCGAGGGCTGGGAGGTGGACTGCGGCGCGGTGCACGGACTCCGGGAGGGCGGCGCCGAGGCGCAGGGCACCACCTTCGCGGCGCTGGAGGAGGGGCCCGGCCGGGGGGTCGTACGCGCGGTGGAGGTGTCGGCCGCGCGGACACTGGTCGCGCCGGTGGACTGGGAGCCGGAGCCGGAACGGGTGTATCCGGTCGCGCTGTCGGAGGTCGCGCTGCCGCCGGCCAGTGTGGCGGTGGACGGATCACCGGAGCAGGTACGGCAGTTGGCGGCGGCGCTCGGGCCGCTGGTGCGGCTGGTGGACGGGGCCGAGGAGGCGCGGGGGCTGCACTTCCGGGTGCGGGTGCGGGACGGGCGGGCGTCCGTGCTGCGGCGCGACGGTACGGAGTTCACGGCGCCGCTTCCCTTCGCCGGACCGGTGGACGCGGGACGGGTCGCGGACTGCCTGGCCCACCTCGCCCGCTGGCACCAGCTGCGCGACCTCGTCCCGCGGCCCTCGCTGCTGGACGGGCTGGTGGAGCTGGAGATCGTCCCGTGGGGCTCGGACGAGCCGCTGCGGCCGGACGCGTCCGGGGAGATCGTCTGCCCGTACACCCCGGGCCCCTCCGGGCCGCGCCCGCCGTGGGTGTCGATCCGGCTGCACAACCGTTCCCCGGACCGCACCCTGTGGTGCGTCCTGCTCGACCTGACCGACGGCTACGCCTCCTCCTCGGAGCTCTATCCGGGGCACTTCATCGGTCCCGGCCGTACGGGCCACGCGCTGGACGGCGATCCCGTGCAGCTGTCGCTGCCCGCCTCCCGGGCCGCGGTGCCGGGGGCACAGGCCCGGGACTGGCTCAAACTGGTGGTTTCGGAGCAGAAGTTGAACGCGGTGCCGTTCCAGCTGGCCGCCTGGGACACGGCCACCGGCCGCCGGATCCTGGGGCCCGTGCTGGGCGCGGCGGGCCGCTGGACGGCGGTGACCGTGCCGCTGCGCACGCTGGTCCCGGAGCCGGTCAGCGGCCGAGATGCGTGAAGCCGGCCCAGGCGCTCAGATCGTGCGGGTCGATCCCGCGGGCCCGATCGGCGAGGAACTCCGGGAGCTCCGGCGGTAGTTCGCGGTCGGGGTTGAGCATCCACAGCTGGGCGCGGCGCAGGGCCCGGGCCGGGGGTTCGCCGTGGGTGCGCAGGAAGTGGTGGGTGAGGAACATCAGCACCGAGGTCGCCTCGTCCGGGACCGGCCACAGCGAGCCGACGACGGAGCGGGCGCCGGCGGCGAGGAAGGCGGTGGCGAGGCTGTAGGCCTCGTTGTGGCCACGGCCCGAGACATGGCTGCGGCAGGCGGCCAGCAGCACGAGACCGAGCCGGTCACCGCCCGCGCCGGTGATCTCCTCCGCGGCCAACTGCCCGTCGTGGAGGGCGAGACAGGCGCTGCGGCGGGCGTTCTCGGCGACGGACGCGTGGCAGGCGAGATGCAGCACTGCCCCGTCGTACGGCGACTCGCGCAGCCACCGCAGCACCTCGCCCGGGGTGCCGGGGCCTTCGGTGGGACCGGTCGTGCGGTGGCCAAGGAACCGGGCCTCGGGGTAGAAGGCGCGCTGCACGGCGTCGGCCTCCTCGCCCGCGTGCCGCAGGTCGCCGGTGGGGTTGCCGACGATCAGCGCGGCGCCGGTGTGCTCGGCGGCGGGGCGGGCGGCCACCTGGCACAGCAGGCGGGCCGAGGCGGCGTAGGAGATCTCGGCGGCCTGCAGCGCGTACTGCCGCCCACGCGGCCCGCCCGGCTCCCAGGCCGCGTGCCAGGGCACGAGCCCCAGCCTGCCCATCGGCACCAGCACCAGCCGGGGCAACCGCCCGGCCGGCATCTCGAAGGCCTCCAGCAGCGGCCGCATCGCCGCGTACCAGGCCCACCCGCACAGCCGGTCGAGCTGCGCGCGGAGGGAGGAGGGCACGGAGGGGCGCCGGCCGGGGACGGGGCCGAGGTCACGAGGGGTTCCGTCACGGGTCAGCCCTTCCCCCGGCCCGTACTCCTTCAGTGGTGCCGCGTCCTCCGTCAGGGTCGGCAGGGGTACGGCGTGCACCGTGGCCTTCGAGGTGACGACCAGCGCGGTTCCCGGGGTGTCCTCCGTGGCCGGTACCAGGTAGACGAGGGCGTCCTTGGTGAGGGTGCCCAGGGCCTCGGCGATCTCGTCGGGGGCGGGTGGGTCGAGGAGTCGGGCCTGGTGGGGGGCGTCGGTGCCGGTGAGGGCGGCCAGGACGCGGCGGCGCAGGGTGCTGGGCACGGCGAGGGGCGTCCGGACAGCGGCGAGGGGGTCGGCGGGCTGTTCGGTCGCGTCGGCCCCGGCGGTCCGCCAGTCGGCCGCCAGGTCGGTGTGTCCGGTGGCGGTGAGGAGGTCGGGGACGGTCGCCGAGGTGAGGGTCGCGTGCAGGACGAGGCCCCGGCAGGCGTCCAGGGCCTGGAGGGCCTCCTCGGGGCGGTCGTCCTTCAGGCACCAGCCGGCCACCTCCAGCGCGGCCCCGGTGGCCTGCGCGGCGGCGACCGTCGCGTGGTCGGTACCGGACTGCAGCAGCGCGGCCCAGGCGTGGCCGCGCAGGGACTTCAGGCCGAGGGAGCGGGCACTGGCCCGGTCGCGGCGGTGCAGGTCGTCGCGGGTGCGGTGGGCGCGGGCGAGGGCGAGGCCGGTGTCGGCGTAGAGCCGGTGTTCGGGCCCGCCGGCCTCCGCGAAGGCACCCTCCAGCAGGGCGATGCCCTTGGCGAGGCGCTCGCGGCGGCGCACCCGGTCGATCTCCATCTCGGACAGGGCGCAGTGGGCGATGCCCAGGCCGTTGGCGTAGCGCAGGCGGCTGTCGCTGCCGGGCACGCACAGCTCGTGGGCCTCCCGGAGCAGGCCGATGGCGGCCACGATGCCCGGTCCGTCCTGCTGGGTGACGGCGGACACGAAGCGCGTCATGCCGGTGTCGCCGAGCACCCAGGCCCGGTGGTCGCGGGGCAACCGCCGTGCCTGGCGGCGCAGTTCGGCCGCGCTCGGGCGGGCCGCGAGCGGCGGCAGCGGTGGCACGCCGAGGTGCTGGGCGAGGTTGTCGCGGCCGGAGCGGGCGTTCTCCAGGAGGGTGAGGATCTCGATGCGGGAGGGGTCCTCGTCGCTGAGCGCGGCGTGGCCCTCGGTGAGCGCGGCGATGTGACCGTCGGCGGCGGTCAGGTCGCCGCGCCGGACGGCGGCGTGCGCCTCGAAGCCGGCCTGCTGGAGGTCCATCAGGCGGCGCAGGTGCGCGGGCAGGGCGGGGTCGGAGCGCAGCCGCCGCCAGGTCGCGGCGCCGGCGTCCATGTCGTCGCCGGCGCCGCCGGTCTGGCCGCGCTGGGTCTGGGCCATGAACCGGGCGAGGGCGAGGCCGTAGCCGTGCTCGTCGCCGCCGAGGCCGCCGCCGGCCTCCGCCCGGTCGAAGTGGGCGAGCACCTCGTCGAGGCCGGCACCGGAGCCGGCGCTCATCTCCTGGTGCAGCCGGGCGATGCCGGTGACGGCGTGCGCCCGTCCCTGCCAGGCCGGGTCCTGCTCCGCGCGCTGCAGCACCGCCTCGGTCAGTTCCCGCCGGTGCTCCGCGGTGATGTGGGTGCCATCGGGGTCCACGACGGTGAGGTTGCACAGCATCAGTGAGGCGAGTTCGGCCCGGCCGGGACTGCCGGGTTCGAGGGAGCGCAGCTGGGCGAGGGCCTCTTCGAAGCCCCGGATGCGGCGCTGCTGCCCGGCCACGTCCCGGCTCATGCCCCGTAGGTGCTCCTCCTCCCCGAAGTCCACGTAGGCCCGGCCCTCGCGGAAGTCCTCGAAGAGGGAGCTCATGGTCTGCCTGAGCCGCTCGGTGTCGAGTCCTTCCGGGCGTCCGTCGGTCTCGGGCAGGACACCGTGGTCGGCGAGGGTGAACCGGGCCCAGCCGTCGAGCATCCGGGCGGTCTGGGCGAGGTCGTGGAGGTCGTGTTCGGCGGCCAGGATCAGGGCGGCGGCCCGCAGCACGTCCTGGGCGCGGGCGGGGTCGGGGTCGTCGTGGTGGCGGGCCTGCTGGAAGAGGGCGAGGAACAGCGCGGTGGCGGTGATGTCGCCGTCGCGGTCCGGCTCCCACCGGTCGACGGCCCGGCGCAGCAGGGCGATGCCACGGTCCCGGCCCGCGGGGTCGTCCACCGGGCGCACCTTTTGGGCATAACGCGCATATCGTACGGATCACCGGATGCATCCCACGGCAACCTTAGGTAAACTAAGCAAACC
>NZ_JBSFHY010000050.1:0-67481 GCF_053597295.1 Streptomyces sp. NPDC001450 | reverse complement strand
ACGAAACCCTCGCAACTACCTGGGCCTTCTGGGGCTCGCAGCCGCACTCTGCTGCTACAAGCGATACATCCGCCTCACCACGTAGGACACGGTCTAAGGGTGCCTCGGCGGGAACCCGAAGCCCATTGCTCCAGTTCCCAACCCTGTACCTGTGGGTTCGGGGTGAACTGTCGGGATGCCGGACAAGTTCCACCATCCCTGCCGCACGCCGTGGGCCGCGGCCTTCATGCCTTTCGCCCTCCGGCATGGCGGATCTATGAGCATCACCGGAACCGTCATGATCAAGGCATGGCGAGGATCGGAGGCCGCGGGTATCGGCGCTGGTGGATGTGGGTGGCCGGGGTGGGTGGGCTGCTAGTACTGGCAAGTTTGCTGTACGCGGGGGTGCATCTGGCCCACGGCGGCCTGGCCCCGTCGAATACCCCAGGCATGCTCGGACTGCCCATCGGGGTGGTGAGCGCGGTGATCGCGGTGGGGAAGTTGCGGCAGCCTCCTGCGGGGGATCTCGCGCAGCAGGCGCGCGGCTGGGCGTCGACCTTGGCCGAGCTGGTGAAGGAGGACGAGCAGCGGCAGTGGCGGCAGCTGATCGGGGACGACACCCAGAGGATCAATCTGTCCTTCACCCTCCGCCCGGAGCCGGGGCGGGCCGCGGTGGCCCCGGCCGGCGCGGGGCGCTTATTCGAAGGGATTCCGACCCTTCCGGATGTGGCCTCATACTTCCGCCACACCAACCCGCGCCGTCTGGTGGTCACCGGCGCGCCCGGGGCGGGCAAAACCGTGCTCGCCCTTGAGCTGATGTTGGCCCTTGTCGAGGGGCGGGAGGAGGGGGACCCGGTCCCGGTGCGCCTGCCGTTGGCCGAGTGGGACACCGCCATCCCCCTGTCCGAGTGGCTCGCCCGCCACCTGGTGGACGTCTACGACTGGCCAGCCAAGATGGCTGGGGAACTGGTCCGCCAGCATCGCGTGCTGCCAGTGCTGGACGGGCTGGATGAGATGGATCCCACCGCGCCCGACGGCTCTCCTTCTCCGGAAGCCCCGCGCGCCCGAGCCGCTCTGGATGCGCTCAACGCCTACCAGACCGGCCGCGCCGCAGGACCGGTGATTCTGACCTGCCGCACCCGCCACTACGAGGTCCTGGGTAGCCGCATCCGGCTGCTTGACGCCGCCCGCATCGACATCGCCCCCCTCACTCCTGCCACCGCCCGCGCCTACCTGCTCCAGCGCGCCCTCGATCCCGCGCGGTGGCTGCCGGTCCTGGACGCGCTGGACCGTGATCGCACAGGCCCGCTCGCCACGACTTTGTCCACGCCGTGGCGGCTGAGCCTGGCCGCCACCGTCTACGCCCAAGACGGCGACCCTGCCGACCTGCTGCGTCAAACCACCCCGACCGACCTCGACGAGCACCTACTGGCGCGCTTCATCCCCGCTGCCACCGTCCTCCACCCACACCCACACCCACACCGCCCCTACGCCGCGGGCGATGTCCACCGCTGGCTGGCCCGCCTCGCCGCCTACCTGAACACCGCATCCCCTGCCCTGGAGGGTGTGGTCGGTGCGGACACCGGACCCCGCACCGACCTGGTCCTGCATCAGTTGTGGCCGCTGGCCGGACGCTGCCGAGTGCGCGCCACCGACGCCGTGCTCACCACGCTCGCGGTCCTCCTGCCGCTGCCCCTCGCATGGGCCACCACTGCTCCGCCGATCATTGGCCCGCTGATCGCCTTGAGCGCTGTCCTAGCTGGCTCCTCTGCGGCGGGAGCTGTTGTGGCTCCGCCCAGGCGCGTGCACTGGGGACGCTTGCGCACCAAAGCCGGAGGCCGCGGGTTCGTGGGCGGGCTGGCGGGCGGACTCGCGGGCGGGCTCGGGGTCGAGCTCGCGATGGGGCTTGCGATCGGGCTCGTACCCAGGCTCGGGCTCACGCTTGGCACCGAGGTCGGGCACGGGCTCGGTGCCGAGCTCGCGTTCGGGGCTGTGATCGGCTCGGGGGCCGGGCTTGCGGCCGGGCTTGCGTCAGGGTTCACCAGCGCCATCGGGAGCGAGCCCTCAACGAGTGCAGGGCCCCGTGACGTCATCCGTGACGATCTTTTGCGAGGGCTCGTGGTCGGGCTAGCGTGCGGGCTCGCCTTCGCACTCGGGGTCGGGCTCGCGCTGCTACTCGGGGGCGGGTTCGTGGAAGGGGTCACGGCCGGGATCGCGGGCGGGATCGCGGGCGGGATCGGGGTCGGGCTCGCGCTCGTGCTCGGGGTCGGGCTCGCATCTGGGTACGGGGTCGGGTTCGGGTACGGGTACGGGCTCGTGTCCGGGCTCGTGTTCGGACTCGGTATCGCGGGCGGGCTCGTGTTCGGACTCGGGATCGGGCTCGCGTTCGGTGCTCCATCCGGGCGCCGGTACCTGGTCTTCGTACTGTGCGCCAAGGGAAAGCTGCCAAGGAGGCTCGGAGTATTCCTGGATTGGGCCTGCACCGCCGGGCTGCTGCGCCTCGCAGGCACTGCCTACCAGTTCCGGCACCGCGAACTGCAGCAATGGCTGGCGCGCCATCCCCACCCGCCACCGGTGTAGCCGCCGCGCATGCGGGCGGGGCTCGTTCCACACGCCAGGTAACGCCGACTTGAGTTCCCTCCCGTTCGGACAGGCCGAGGAACAGTCGGTCAGGTGAGGGGGATTCGGCATTTCTGAAGGAACGTCATCATCCTGACGCCCGTCCGACGACGGGAGAAGTCTCTGGCCACGGACCTCGGGCTCTCAACGGGCTCAGAGGAACCCAAGTGATGTCGCACACCTGGCTGGCTATCGGGCGGCCCCTCCCTCGTGGCGCCCGTCCGCAGGTCAAATGACCTGTGGGTGGGGAGATCCACTGAGCAGGTGTGGGGCCGCCCCGAGCAGGGGGTGGGGAGATTCAAATATCCCCATCACCCCAAGCTCTTTGAGGACTGGGAGACCGAGACCATGCACGTCCACGGCTGGGCACGCGCCCCGCAGCCCGAAGCACCACCCAGCCCACCGGCCCACCTGGGCCTTGTTCCACGCGGACACGGCTGACGCCAGGCGCGTCCACACCTGGCCGGTGCCGCACGTCCTATCGCACGGCTGCCTCGTTGGGCTGGGCATGACGACGTACGACACCGCTCCCCGGCCAGCTCCGAAGGCGGAAGGCGCCATCCCGACGACAGTCCGCTTCGACCCGAGCGAGTCCCACGAGATCGACCAATGGCTCTTGGATCTGAGGGTCCAGACCGGCGTCCGCTGGGACAAGGCCGAGGTGATCCGTGAACTGCTGCGCATGGCGCGCGCGTCCGACGGGATCCTGCGCGACGCGCTGACCGCCCGCGCGAAGAGGGCCGGCGCCTGACACAGCGCGAGGGCCACGCCGACTCCGGCATGGCCCTCGCGCGGTCCCCGACGGCTGCTACGCAGCGGCCCACTCCAGCCCGAGGCCGGCCAACGCCTGGAGCTTGTCCGCGGTCAGCTTGGCCCGGCGGCTTTTGCTGTTCGACAGGAACACCCCGAGCTTCACCTCCGATCCGTCCGGCAACACCTCTACATGGGCCCTGGGGACCTTCACAGAGCCCTCGCGAGCCTTGTACTGCGCCCAGGGCCGCAACGCCTCGCTCGAAGGCGCTCAGAGGCGCTGTGGATGGCTTAGACGTGCGTCTTGGCGCACTCGATGAACGTAGGCCAAGCGGAGGGCGCGAGTGCCAGGGCAGGCCCTTGTGGGTTCTTGCTGTCGCGGACGGGCACCATGCCCGGGACCTGCGGCGACACTTCTACGCAACTCTGGTCACCGCTGGAGTGCGACGACTTGACCCAGGTGAAACCGGTGGCGGCGGCGTGGGGGTAGTGCTCGCTCATGGGCGTCAGTCCGGTGCAGGTGCGGATGCTGAGTAATTGAGATGAATGACTCCCCGTTACCCAGGGACGTTGAACTCACCCTTGCTGGCGCCGTCGAGGAAGCATTCCCACACGTGTCGAGTCACGACAAACGGCGGGTTGCTCAAATCCTCGTTGTCACGAAGGGCAACGCGCCCGTCGGGCATGAAGGCCACCTCGAGGCAACCGCCTTGGCCGCTGGACGCCGAAGCCTTGAACCAGTCCAGGTCTGGCAGGAAGTCGGGCCCGGTGCTGCTGATCATTGCTTCTCCTCTATGGCGTCCTGGAGCAGCGCCACGGTCTCTTCGGGATCAAGGGCCTTGGCCTGGAGCAAGCCGAAAGACGTTGTGAAACGTCGTACATCGGGCTTCTTCTCCAGATAGAGATTCCCGACGGGGCTGTCGACATAGACAACCGGGTCGGACTCCTCGAACTCCAGGAGGGAGAACGCCCCAGCAAGGCCCGAATGCGCCCCCTTGGCGATGGGGACGATCTGAAGCGTCACGTTGGGCAGGGCGGCCACCTCGATCAGGTGCCGGATCTGCTCACGCATGACGTCCGGTCCGCCAACAGGCCGGCGAATCACTTGCTCATCAAGGACCGCCCACAGTTCCAGTGGCTCCCGGTCCCCAGGCGCGAGAAGTTCTTGCCGCTTTGTCCGCACCGACACCAGGTCCTCGATGTCATGCGGCCGGTTGCCCGGGTGCGCCGACATCACCGCGCGTGCGTAGTCGGGAGTCTGTAGAAGCCCTTGGATCAGCACGGGTTCCCAAGCACGTTCGGCGCGCGCGTCGGTTTCCAGCCCCAACAAGACTTCGAGGCCGCTCGGCAAGACCTCCCGGTAGGCGTCCCACCATCCGGGCTGTTCCGAATCGGTGAGCATACTGAGGAGCGCTTGCACCTGGCGCTCTTCGGTGACGCCGAACAGTTCGCAGAGCTTGATGATCTCATCGGGCTTCGGCGTGACCCGGCCCTTGCCGGTCTCCATGCGGCTGATCCGGGTCTCGGAGCACTGCAGATGCGCCGCTACGTCTGCGACCAGGAGCCCGCGCGCCTTGCGCAGGCGCCGGAGCTCAGCGCCGAGCTGGCGCCTGTTGACTGTGGGCGTCCTCGGCTGAGTAGCCACGCGTCGCCGCCCCCTTCCCCGTTGTCGCTTGCCCTGCGCTTGCGCACTTGCCTGCTCATAGTTTGCCGCACCATCCCTGCGAGCTGCACACATAGCAGGTCACCCCTCTCCGAAGATCCCGCACGCGCGTTCGTAACTTGCCGAGAATTTGCTGCGCACTTGCGCAGACAGTGCGCATGGCGCCACTCTAGAGGCAGTTGGACACGTCAGGTAGCGGCCCAATCGCTGCATGCGATCAATGGCCGTCGGATGATCGGAAGCGCTCATGACGCCGTTAGTGCAGGCCAGAGGATCGGAACGGCTGGTGCTCATACTGCTGCCCGCAACGATCGACATCCGCGCCGAAGTGCTTGATCCCCTGCGGATGACGGCAGAACAGACCCATTGCCTGAATGGGAACGCCTGCACCCGGTGCGGCAGGACCGACGGCCCACGGCCAGGCGGCCTGGCCTACACAGCAGTCGGCCGGGACGGCGCCGAGAGCGCACTGTCTGGCGAGAGCGAAGGGCCAGCTGTGATCGTGACCGTCGAGCATGAGACTGCTGCACACGAGAATCTGCCCCTGGATGCGACCCTGACTGGAGCTGCGATCGAGCGCGTCCTGGACCCTCGCGCACAGCGACCGGACAGGGCGGAATCCGAGTTCCTCGCTCTGCTTCTGCGCGGCCACCTCGCCGTGTTGGCGCCCGAGGTGCAGGCCATTCTTGAGGCCGCCTCGCCGCAGGACGAACGCCTGCGCCTCCTGACACGGCGCAGTCTCGACGAGGCCGCGCACCTCCTTGCCGCACCGCCCACGTACACCGCGCGCGGGACGGTTGCCGTGGTCCCCCTCGCACGCTGCTGCCGCGACCTCCATCACCACTACGCGGCAGCCAGCTCCCTTTCCAGTGACGGTCCGCTCCTCAAGAGCGCAGACCCGGCGCTCACCACGGCCCCCGCGGCGCTCCTCCAGGCGCCCCAGAGTCCAACCAGCGACCAAGGAGACGGCCGCTCATGACGTCACGCCCGAAGCAGCCGCTGCGCACCCGCATCACGGAAGCGGTCATCACGACCGCGCTGGTCGCGCTCGTCGTCCTCGCATTCGGCGTTGCGGTGGTCCACACGCTCCGGACCCATTGAGGAAGGGAGGACAGACGATGGCGATCGACTCGGGGGCACTTGCCGCATACCTCCCTCTGCCCCCCGACAGCGTGCTCGACGACCTAGGGCTGTGCATCACGCGCTCCCCGCGCGCGGTGGATGAGGGCATGCCGGCGTACGAGGGGCTGTGGGTCGGACGGCTGCGCCGGATCGGGACCGCGAAGCTGCGCCACTGGGGGCTCGTGAGCCTCATCGAGCCCGCGCAGCTGCTGATCAGCGAACTCGTCACCAACGCACTGCGGTACGGATCCGGGCCGGACATGGCCTTCCGATTCATCCTCGCCACCGAAGTGCTCGTGATCGAAGTGGACGACGGCTCCCCCCACACGCCACGACTGCGCCAGCCGGCCCCCGACGACGAGAGCGGCCGCGGCATGGTTCTCGTCTCCGCCATCGCCACGGAGTGGGGCGTCAGCCCCGACGGGTGCGTGACCTGGTGCTCCCTCGCCGTCCCGAAGAGGAGGTCCTGATGCCCACACCTCCCCGCCTGTTCGCGGGACTGCCCCAGTGGAGCCCGGAAAGCACCGCAACTGCAGACCCTGCTTGTAAGGATTCCGCAGGCCCTGGTCGACGAGACCGGCCAAGAGGACCTCGAGGCCGTGCTTGGCGAGTACTCGACTCTTGGACCGGACAACTTCGGCTAGCCGGGTCCCTCGCCAGATGCATGTTCCTCGACCCGGCCGAATGCGGCATCGAGACCCCGGCGCCCGGATCGGTGGTGCGCCGATGACCCCGAGGGGTACGCCGAGCACGGCGGCGCGCGTCGACGTTGACCACATCCGCCGCACGTACGGATCGGTTCTGGGGGACCCGCGGCTTGGCCGTCCGCACCTGACGGACGAGCAGCGTGCGCACCTGGCAGGGCTCCTACGCGGGCACATGTGGCTGTTGGTGCCCGAGGCCGAGCGCCGACTGCCCAACATGTTGGGCTCCTTCAACAGGAGCGCTGCTCAGTACGTCATCGCCCAGGCACGCAGCGCCCTCGGGGCTCCCATACGTGGGGCGTCGTCGGCCGACCAGGTCTACGACCTAGCGACGCTCTGCCGCGCGCTCCTCGCCCTGTACCAGCAGACCGAACCAGTTGGGCCGGCGCCGCAAGAGACATCTTCCGACTCCGTGCCCGACGCGACCTCGGTCGTAGGAGGCGTGTGCAGAGCCTGCACACCCAAAAGTACGAGCTGACCTCCGGTCGCCGGCCACAGCCACAACGCAAAGCCCCCTGTCCCCTGGCCCCGCAGGACGTCACAGCCAGGTGACGGGCTTGAACACCGCTCCTCGCTGCTTGCGCAGTTACGGCCGGCACCGGGGAGCGGGCAAGACCCCGGCGCAGGCACGCGAGAAGGCCGACGCCGGGTGCAGGGCCTGGAAGGCGACCTGTCTTTCAGGCGGTATAACGATCAGCGAAGTGAGGATGAGTCACATGTCCAAGGCACAGGAAGCCGCACAGGCGACTGAGATCGTGGCCGACGCGACCGACGTCGAGGCCCTGGTCGACACCTCGGCCATCGTGCGGTCCGAGGACGTCGAGCAGGAGGAGTGCTACACCTTCTGATCCGGGTCCCGGGGGTGCCCGGCCACGGCGGTGGCCGGGCACCCGTCTCATCTGCGTCTTTTCCTGGAGAACGCACGTGATCCACGTCTTCACCGGGCCCACATTGAGCCCGGACGATCCAGCCCTGAGCGACGCGGCGTTACGCACGCTGCCACCCATTCGCCACGGCGATCTGTTTGATCCGCAGATCATGCCCGGTGACACGGTCGTGATCATCGACGGCGTCTACCACCAGTCGCCGGCCGTCAGGCACAAGGAGATCATCTGGACCCTTGGCCGCGGTGTCCGCGTCATCGGCGCGGCGAGCATCGGTGCACTGCGGGCCGCCGAGCTGGCTGACTGCGGGATGCTCGGTGTCGGCTCTGTCTGGTACGACTACACAACCGGCCTGCTTGACGGCGACGACGAGGTGGCTGTCGCCCAGTCCACGAACGGCGACCTGCGGGCCTGCACGTGGCCTCTGGTCAGGGTGCGACAGGTCGTCGGCAAGGCCACCCACAAGGGCGTCATCGACGCGGCCGAGGCGGACCGGCTGATCGGCGCCCTCGCCGACGTGCACTATGCGCACCGGTCGATCGACGCGGTCATGCAGATCAGTCGACGTGAGGAACTGGCGGGGTTCGCCGACTGGTTGGCGGGCGAGCTGGCTGCCGATGAACACTTCGGCGACGTGAAGCGGGAGGACGCCCTGGACGCCCTCGGCCTGGCGCGCGAGATGGCCAAGACACCGGCCGAGCCCGTGGAGGGCCTGACATGGTCGACGCGCTGCTACCGGCAGTGGGCCAACGCGTTCGCCGCACAGGACACCGAGCACGGCCGGCTCCGGACCGTGGAGCGGGTGACCTTCCAGCAGGTTTTCGACCCGCAGTTCAAGCAGGTGTGGTGGGAGTACCTGACCAGCCTCGGCGCGCCCACGCTGCCCCGGACCCTGGCGTGCGCGGTGATCAACCCGTGCGCCGATCTGACCGACGAGGAGACAGCGGCCCGGCTGCTGGCACGTGAGACGCGGGCCGACCGAGCCGACGTCGCCCGGTACGCGGCCATCAACCACCAAGCCCGGGAGGCGAACCACCGCTTCTTCCCCGAGGCGATCAAGGAGAGCCTGGTGCGGGACATGCTCGCCGCCGTGTGGGGGACCGGCACGGCCGGTCTGGAGGAGGAGGCGTGGCTGCGCGGCCTGCATGGCGTTCGCGAAGCCGTCGATGCCGCGCGCCCGTTCGTGCTCGGCTTCCTTGAAGACCAGGAGGCTTCCCGATGACCACGCCCACCCTGGCCGGCACCGTACGGGCCCGCACTCCCGAGGAGACCTGGGATGCGCTGAAACCGGAGATCGGACGGCTCGGCATCACTCGGGTGGCACGGCTGACCGGCCTCGATTACCTCGGCATCCCGGTGTGGACGGCCGTCCGCCCGCACGCGCACACGCTGGTGACCTCGCAGGGCAAGGGCGCCAGCGACATCCTGGCGAAAATCTCGGCGGTCCTGGAGTCGGCCGAGCTCTGGCACGCGGAGCAGCCGTTGCGGGCGGACGTCCGGGCCCCGCACCGGGAGCTGAAGCTGCCCTACCCGATGCACGAGCTGCCGGTGAAGGTCGACCATCCCGCGCTCGCCGACGTGGCCCTGGACTGGGTCACCGGCCACGGCCTGGTCACCGGAGACCCGGTCCTCATCCCAGCCGACGTCGTACGACGCCAAGCCCACCGACACGTCGCCGAACCGGAAGTCTTCCACGTGACGTCCAACGGGCTGGCCTGCGGGAACACACTGCCCGAAGCCACGCTGCATGCGCTGCTGGAGACGGTTGAGCGCGACGTGCTCCACGACGACTACGTCAGCGGCAGCCAGTACCGGACGCTGGTCGACCCGGCCACCGTGACCGATCCGTACTGCCGCGACCTGGTCGGCAAGTTCCTCAGCGCCGGGATGTGGCTGGAGATCGCCTGGGTCGACAACGCCTACGGCGTGCCGGTCTGCGCGGCCTACATCTGGTCCGAGGACTACCCGATCGTGTTCGCCGGATCAGGCTGCCACTTCCACCCGCGGATCGCGCTGTCCCGCGCGCTCACCGAGGCTGCACAATCCCGGCTGACATGCATCGCCGGCACCCGTGACGATCTCGACTCACACGAGAACGCGTTCGCCGCGAGCCCGGACCGGCCCTCCCAGGCCGACATCCCGGTCGGCGACTGGACCAAACTCACGCACGACTTCGAGCCGAAAGACGACGACCTCGGCTTGCACCTGGCCGCCATCGCCGCCGGCGTGGCCGGCATCACCGGGCACGAGCCGATCGCCTTCACGCTGCACAACTCGCCCGCTTATGCGTCCGTGAAGGTGGTCAGCCCCGGCCTGGAGATGCGCATCGTCCGCTCCATCCCCCGCCCCGGAGGGCGCCGTGGATAGCCCCGCCCAGACCGGCCTGGAGCAGCGCATCGCCGAAATGTACGACGCGATGCACGAGGCACGCGCGTCCACCACCATCACGGCCCACCTGTACGCCCAAGCCATGGGCGACGCCTACCCGCATGAGATCGAACCGGCCGGCTCCTGCGACTGGCCGCTTCTCGGCACGATCGTCAGCGCCCTGCGCCTGCAACCGGGGCAACAGCTCGTCGACCTCGGCTGCGGAACAGGCGGCGTCGGCCTGTGGCTGGCCCGCGCGCTGGCGGCCCGCCTGACCGGCATCGACATCTCCCCTTCGGCCGTCAGTCTGGCCACCGACCGAGTCACGCAGTTCGCCGTCCCGGCCGAGCGCGCCACGTTCCGGGTGGGGTCGCTGGCCGAGACGGGTCTTCCGGACTGCTACGCCCACGGCCTGATCTGCGTGGACGCCCTCGGCTTCGAGCGCGACCGGGAGAAGGCGCTGCGCGAGATCCGGCGCGTCCTGCTCCCCGGCGCTCGTGCCGCCGTCACGTCCGGCCGGTCACGGACACAACCAGCCCTGCCTCCCTGGTCCGAGCAGGCAGCAGCAGCCGGGCTGATCCTCGAAGCAGAACACGAGCGCCCTGATGAACCGCGGATGTGGCAGCGCCTCTACGAGCTATGGATCGCACACGAGACCCAACTGCGCAAGCAGCTCGGCGACGACCAGGCCGACAGCATGCTCACCGAGGCGCGCACACGCGCGCCGATGCTCGAAGACCGCAGCGCCCTCGTCGTTACATTGAGGCGCCCCGAGGACTGAACACCCTCGTGACCAGCGCCAGTTCCCCGGTACTCGGGGCCGAATCTGCAAGGAGAGCCACCGCATGTCACGTCGTGTCGCCGTCTACGGAGCCGGTTCCTGGGGGACCGCGTTCTCCCTCATCCTCGCCGATGCCGGATCCGAAGTGACGCTGTGGGGGCGGCGCCCGGCGCTGGTCGACGCGATCAACGAAACCCGCTGCAACCCTGACTACCTCCCCGACGTGAAGCTGCCGACGAACGTGCGAGCGACGTCCGACCCGGCCGAAGCCGCGCGCGGCGCCGACATCACCGTCCTCGCGGTCAGCGCCCAGAGCACACGCCTGCTGCTGGAGACCTTCACGGATCTGCTGGAGCCCCGCACCATGCTCGTATCCCTGATGAAGGGCGTCGAGCTGGGCACCGGCAAGTTGATGAGCGAGGTCATCGCTGACGCAACCGGCGCCTGGCCCGACCGGATCGCCGTGGTGTCCGGCCCCAACCTCGCCGGGGAGATCGTCGCCAGAAAGCCCGCCGCGAGCGTCGTCGCCTGCGCAGACGCGGCCACCGCGGCAGCCATCCAAGCCGCCTGCCACACGACGTACTTCAGGCCGTACACGAACACAGACGTCATCGGATGTGAACTCGGCGGCGCCATCAAAAACGTCATCGCCCTGGCGGTCGGCGTCACCGACGGCATGGCACTCGGCGACAACACAAAAGCGGCACTGGTCACCCGCGGCCTCGCCGAGGCGACCCGGCTCGGCGTCGCGATGGGCGCAGACCCTCTCACCCTCGCCGGGCTGGCCGGCATGGGAGACCTCGTCGCGACGTGCTCCTCCACACTGTCGCGCAACCACACCTTCGGCGCCCACCTCGGCAGGGGCCTGAGCATCGAAGAAGCCCGAGTACAGACCAAGCAGACAGCCGAAGGCGTCGCCTCCTGCAAGGCCATCAGCGACCTCGGGCAACGCCACGGTGTCGAACTGCCCATCACCAAAACCGTGGTCGACATCATCCACAACGGCCGCAACCCCGAGGAAGCCGTACAGGCCCTGATGTCGCGCGCCACCAAACCCGAGCGCGGGCAAGAGCCGCCCCATCCGGGCTGGTGAGCCGTCAGCACTTGGACGGTTGCGCTCGGTATGGGCGCCCAGGTCGGCTGCGCAGCAGCAATGCGCTCTGAGCCGCTCGATCACTCCGCTGATCAACTCTCATGGAGGGGGTCGATCGAACGCTTCACCGATTCGTCAAGATATCTTGACGGCTACTGATTCGTCAAGATATCTTGACGAAATCTGCTGGCCTTTTCGAGGGGGCGCACATGGGTTGGCTGCACCAAGACGATGACGGTTCGCACGAGGGGTGGGTGGTGGCCGTCCTCTCCGACGGGGCTAACGGGGTCAGGGACACCTTCGGGGACGAGGAGTTCTGGGAGGACAGGGCGTGGGCCTGGAGCGTCAAGTACGACGGCGCTCATGGGTACCCGCGCGCGGCGGCTGTCCGGGCCATCTGCCACTGCGGTTGGAGCAGTGGTCGGCAGCGGCCGACCTGGGATGCCCCGGAGGAAGTCGAGGAGCGGCTGCGCCGGCAGTGGCATCACCACACGGAAGTCGCCATGTCGCGGACCCTGCCGCCGCGCATCCAGCAGTTGATGAACGACTTGGAGGAGGCCGTCACCGGCATGATGATGCCTCCGAGGAACGAGGAGGAGCTGGACGACACCCGCCCGCTGGTCGCCGTGTATGCCGCCACGCTCCTGCGCGGCATGGCTGACACCTGGCAGGACGAGGCGGTGCGCGCTGCCAAGGCCGACTACTCGTGGGAAGAGATCGCGCGCCCCCTCGGCGTTTCGAAGCAGGCCGCGCACGAACGCTTCCGCTGAACCTTCCGCAGCAACGGCGCACAAGACGGCGATGACCCGGACACCCCTGAGCGAGACGCGATTGCCGCCGCACCCGGCGAGCCACGGTGAATCAGACAAGCACGGAGAGGGATGCTCGATGAGCGAGTTCGAGGCGATCGACGCACTGCTCGCGGCCGCGCCGGAGCCGACCGCCCTGCCGCCTGTGGAACGGCGTCGGCAGTTGCGTGAGGAAGTCGGCTTGTCGCGTGCGCAGGTGGCCCGAGCTCTGGGGGTGAGCCCGTCCACCCTTGGTGGCTGGGAGTCGGGCCGCGATCCGAGCGGCGAACCCCGTGCGAAGTACGCGTACTTCCTCGAGCAGGCCGACATGAAGGTCCGCGCCCGCGGCCCCGAGCCTCAGGACACCGGCGTCGACGAACACCCGGATGCCGAACCCGATGGGTCAGGCCCTGACGACAGCGACGCGGACCAGGAGCTCGCCGTTCCCAGCCCGTGCGTCTTGTGCGGGCAACCTGCCCGCCATCAGGTGGCCGGCTACCCACAGCACCTCGACCCGGCCGAGTGCGCCGCAGCTGTCACGGGCAACTCCGCAACGCCTACCGAGTCCGTCACGCCGTCGCCGCCGCCCGCAGAGCCGGCCGCGCCGAGCCCTGCCCGCCGCACCGCGCAGGGCTCGGTACGTGCCCCCGGACAGGGCGTGAAGATCGTCCCCACGGGCAGGCGTGTACAGGCCGCCTCTGAGATGCCCGATCTGATCGGCGACGCGGTGGCCGCCGCGCTCGCGGAGCATTCCGGCGACGTCGAGGCGGCTGCCGCCGCCCTGATCAAGCGAGCCATCCCGGACGCGATGGCGCTGCTGGACGCCACCCGCAAGGGCGGCCGCTACGACATCGTGGCCCACCCGTGGATGCCCGACATCCTGCGCAAACAGAGCGCGCGCGGCTCAGATCAGGTCTGGGAGGCACGCCCGAAGTGGACCCGCTCCGAACTGCCTCCTGGCGCCCATGAGGTGACCGCACTCGACATCAACGGCGCCTATTTGTCCGCGCTCAAGACTCATCTGCCACTCGGCCAGCTGGAACACTCCACGGGCTTCGACCACGACCGCCGCCGCGCCGGTGTCCACCTGATCACGCCACCCGTATGGCAGCACGATGCGTACCTGCCCAACCCGATCGGCAGCCGCGACGAACCCGGCCCGCTGTGGGTCACGGAACCCACCCTGCGCCTGTTGCTGCGCCTGTCGGGCCCGCAGTACCGCCTGTGTGACCCGCCGGAGATCCACGAGTCGTTCACCTCGGGCGCGACCGAGAACCTCCTGGAGAAGTTCCGTATCGCCCTCAAGGACGCCCGGGACAGGGCGATCGCCGAGGACGACGAGGTGACGCTGGAGTACGTCAAGGCCATGTACTCGAAGTTCGTCTCGACGCTCGGGGAGTCCAACTACAACCGCGAGATCTATCGCACGGACTGGATGCACCTCATCCGTTCGCAGGCCTTCGCCAACCTCTGGATGAAGGCGTACAAGGCGCACGATGAGGGCCTCACGGTCGTACGAGCCATGGGTACCGACGAGCTGCATGTGATCGGCGACTGGCGACGTGTCTTCGCCGAGGGCCGTGGGGTTACCGAGGTGAAGGTCAAGGATGTCTACGCCGTCGGGGCTGCCCTCGAGCCAGCCGAGAGGCCGGACGATCAGCCGGCGTAAATTCCCTCACCGGATGGGGAGATCGGCGTCACGAGCCATGCAAAGATCTTGGAGAATGATGTGACTGACCTCGACGCGCTGGCCGACTCCCTGCGCTCGCAGTTGGAGCCTGCCGAACGCGCTCGCCTGGCGCAGAAACTCGTCAGCACCAGGGAACCCGAAGCCCGGGTCGGCTACCTCGTGCCCGACGACGTCGACTGGAGCGCCCACGAGTCGTCGTCACTGTACGGAGACGGAGACCGCGATGCCTGAGCGGAACATCGAGTTCGGAAAGTTCGGTGCCAGGGGCATCAAAGGGCACCTGGCCGTTGCCCGGAAACTCGACAGCCTCGCCGGCTACATCGCCACCCCTATCACTGCCCGGCGCGGTCTGATGGCCCGCTTGCACTACCTCACCCGTACCGAGCACGCCCGCCAGGCCGCGCGCGAAGCCGGCCTGACGGTCACCGACCGCACCCTGAAGGCGTGGCAGGACGGCAAGCGGAGCCCCTCCAAGAAGAATCTGGAGCGCATCGAGAAGGCCTACCGGACCGTCCGCCGCCACAACGTGGCCCGTTACCTCCTCGGCCGCCTCAACCGCGAGGGCCGCGGCACGCGTGTAGAGATCCACCCCTTGAACCAGTCCCAAGTGACCCGGCCTCACCAGCGCGTTATCGAGTACCGCACGCTGAACGTCCGCCACTGGGACGACGTCGTCCAGGCCTGGGCCGACGATGACGACCAGGCGCTGGACGACGCCTGGGTCGAGCAGATCGTGGACCTCGGAAGCCAGTGGGGCCAGTACGAGTACGTGACCAACGTGGGGTTCGCTGCCTGACATGCGTGCTCGCTCCCGTCGCACGTGGGAGTGATCAACCCGGCAGGCCCGTGACTTGGAACGAGGTTTGTCGGGTTGGGCCGGTATGCGAGAGTTGATCTCTGTGGCCGTGATGGCGGCCGCCCTTACCGGAGGCCTGGCTGCCCCGCAGGCCTCGGCCGCTGCCGCGCCCTCGGCGGCCAGTCACCCCGTGGCCAGGAAGTGCACCAAAGTGCAGGTCACCGGGAAAACGGTGGCGGTACGCCGGCCGCCCGACAGTGCCCCGAATCCGGTCGCCAAGCCGGACTCGCCAGTGGTGCGCTACATCCACAGGGGCGACATCCTGACGACCTGCGTCACCGCGATCGCCCGCACCGACAATGGCCGCCCGGCCTACACCAAGTGCGGCAGGGGCGGGTGGACGTGGCATGTCGTGCAGGGCGGGCAGATTCCCGCCACCTGCACGAAGCGGCTGTGAGGCCCCGGCGGCGCACGGCTGTCGTGACCGTGGCCCTGGCGATCGTCGGGATGACGGCGACCGCGACCCCCGCCGTGGCGGACAGCAGCGCGTGCACGCACCACTGGTCCGGGCCGCAGATCTGTATCCGGCTGGAGGGCCGCAACGAGTGGAACACGGTGACCGGAATCTGGACGAACCCGCCGACGAGCGTCAAGAAGAGGACCGTGACGCTGTACATGAACGGCCGGCGCTTCGACTCCGAGACCGCGACCCGAGTGGGGAAGACCCTCAGCTACACGTGGTCGGGTTTTGACACCGGCACCGACACCAGGTTGTGCGTGAAGTTCAAGGGGAGCCAGCGGATGGCCTGCGACAAGACGAAGTACATCGGCAACCGCGCCAGTCTTTGAAGGCTCCCCTCCCTGAAGGGAGGAGATTCTCCACCCTCGAGGGCTGATGTGGGATTCACGGCTCAGGCTGCCTCTTGGTCTAGCGGACCAGGAGGTCTTACGCCCTCAGCACCGTCCGGGTTCCAACCTGCCCGGACCAGCATCACGCGGGCGGAGTTCTTGTCCCTGGGGGATACGGCTCCGCACGCGGTGCAGGCATAGGTTCGTTCTGAAAGTGGTAGTGCGTGCTTGGTTCTCGCTCCGCACTGCGCACAGCCCATCGTGGTGTGCGCGGGGTGTACGAGACGGACGTCCCGTGCGTGCTTGCGGCCCATGTCGATCAGGGCGCGTTTGGTCGCGGCGATGGCGGCGTCGGCGGCTTTGCGGGCCATGGTGGTCTTGGCGAGGAACTTCGGCCGGAAGTCCTCCACCGCCACCCCGTCGTGATCGCGCATGACGGACTTGGCCCACTTGCGGCCGGTGTCCTCACGCTGCCGTGCGATCTTCCTGTGCAGCTTCGCCGTCTGTGCCTGCGCCTTCCGGTAGCCCTTGGATGCGGGCTGTCCCTTCGGCCGGCGGCGCCGGGCCATCATCCGCTGGTAGCGGGCGAGCCCATGCGCGGCCCGCTTGCCGTGCTCGGGGTGCGGAAGGTCGTAGGCGTCGTCGGTGGTGGTGGCCGTCTCGATCACGCCCCAGTCCACTCCCAGGACGCGGCCGGTCTCCGGCAGCGGCTCAACTCGGGCCGGGGCGACGAAGGACGCGTACCAGTGTCCGAGCGTGTCCTGGTATACGCGCACGCTCGACGGGTCGGCCGGAAGGTCCCGCGACCACACCACCGTCACCACGATCCCACCCGCAAGGTGCAGACGACCGCCCCTGAGCCGGAAACCCCGCTTCGTGTAGTTCAGGCTCGGCCGCGCCTCCCGCTTGCGCTTGAAGCGGGGCATCCCCGCCCGGCGGTGCATCGGCAACCGATCCTTGATGTCCTTCAGCGCCTTCGCCCTCGACGTGGCGAAGTCCCGAATCACCTGCTGCTGCGGCACGCTCGCCCCCTCGGCCAGCCACGGCGTCACCCCGCGTGCCTCGGTCAGCATCCTGTCCAAATGGGCTGGACCACACGTCAGCTTCTCGCCCGTGGCCTTGCCGAGTTGGTACGTCTGCTTCGACTTGGCCACGCATTCATTCCACAGCCACCGGCAGCGATCCCACTCCGCTTCGAGTGCGCGCCGCGCGGTAGACGACAGGCGCACACGGAAGGTGTACCGGGCATGCCCGGCCCCCTCCGTGATCGCGTCTGTCGTCATGCATCCGAACCTACCCGGGAGCACTGAAAGTTGAGTCCACTTGATCGCCACGGGCTCGCTCACCTCGTCGCGGGGTGGACGGTCTTTCGCCCCTGGGGGCGAAACCCCTATTTCCAGTCCTGCTCCGCAGGAGTCCGATTCCTCCCCGGCCTGAAGGCCGGGGCATCCTCGGAGGAACCCGGTGACGCTGCTCCGGGCGGCGCGCGTCGGCCCCGCGGAGGCAGCCGCCTTGGCGGCGGTCTCCGCGGAACCCGTGTGACCGTCTACGCTGGCGCGCGCGGAACGGTCTCCCGCACCGTGGGACGCCGCATGCCGTGGCGGGGTACCTGCTTGACACTGCGAACCACCGTCGGCGGCCTCAGACGTCGGATGCTCTGGGCAGCCTCTCGCTCCCGCGGTGACAGCACGTGAGGCTGGTCCCCAGGGATCACACCGGCCTTCGATTCGGCCTCGCCGTATTCACTGCTGTGGAGCCAGACGGCGGTGGGCTGCTGTCGGACCGCCCTGGAGCCGCCCAGTCGCCGCTCCTCCGCCCGGTCCCACGCCTGCCCCCATTCGTCGAGGGCGACCCCCTTCAGCCCGCACGCAGCCGCGAACGCGAGGACGAACTGGCGCGTGGGTCGCCCGGTCTTGCCGCTGATCAGACGCCCGACCGTGGCGTGCGCGAGGACTCCTGCACTGTCTCGCTCCAGCTCCTCGTACGGGCGCGAGCCGTCCTTTTGGTACAGGTCGACCAGGGCCTCGCGCAGTTCGAAGAAGTCGCGCGCGTAGCGCACGTGCGGCACGGGGTCGGACTTGCTGCGAGCGGCCAGGCTCTGCCGGTAGCGGGCCCGTTTCCACAGCCGTTCGCCCTCGCGCCGGTCGGCTCCGCAGGCAGCGGCATAGGTCAGGACCGTCTGCAGCCTGGGCATCACCGCGCCGGATGCGGCCCGGGACAGGGTGTCCGCGCTGCACCGGGCCGACACGGCGCCGACCTCGACCATGCTCGCGGTGAGCGCGGCGAGCTCGTCGTAACTCAGCCCCGCCTCGGCTCGCTGGACGCGCAGCCAGCGCGCCAGTGACTCCAACGCCTTGTCACAGGAGGCGATGGGATTCTCCCGCCGGCCCATGGTCACCCCCGACCTGCCGGAAGGGGCTTGGCACCGCGCAGACGGCCGACCAGGCGAAGACCCGTATCTGCCGATTCGGCCAGCAGCACCAGCACGGACAGGGACGGCATCCCCGCCAGGGCGAGGACGGCGGCGAGGACCAGGACGACCACGACGATCGTCACCTCGGGAACGGTCAGCGGCAGCTCACCGGACGTCACGCACGCGGCGTGACCAACAGCAGAGTGGGGCACGTGAACTCCATCGGTTGTGGCTCCAACTTGCGTGCACTCAGGGGTGGTTGCCGTCACCCCATCGAGCGGCACCCCTCGATGTTGGCGCACGCCCGTACCACCGCTGTCTCGCATCACCACAACAACGGGGGTTTAGCCGCACCCGCGTCTCGCACTGGGCGCAACGAGTCCCGCTCACGGACACCAGCGTTCCCGCAGGTGAGAGCCATGGTCCGCCAGCCTTTTCCGCATCCCCCGCTCAATTGCCGTTGAAGCACCACTTCCATGCCGTGATGCTGGGAACCACTCACCGTCCTGGAACTGCCTGGGACGTGCATCCCGTCGGTCTGTGGCTCCACCGCGACTTCGGGAAAACCAGCGGGCGGCCGCGTTGCCGCGAGGGCCCCCGCAGGACTGCCGATGCTTCGCGCACCGGCGCGCTTGTTGAGGGGGCCGGCGATGCACTCTCCGGCCCCTTCGCCGTAGTTGCCCGAGCCGCTGGAGGACAAGAACCAGTTCTTCGCCTGGCTGGTCGCGGAGGTGTTCCTGAACACCAACGGCCACTACATGCACTACGAGCCGGAGGAAGCCTGTCCCTCGTCATGCGTGCCAAGCACAAGGGCGCCGGTGTCCAGGAGATCGCCGCCCAGCTCCGCGCCTGGGCCACGAGCTGAACACCCCTCCCACAGGATGCGCGCAGGACCGAGGCATGTTGGCAGCGCTAGGTGGCGGGCCGCTCTGAAGGCGGCCCGCCGACGGGTCAAGGGGCCGTTGCTGCAATATCAGCCAGCAGGCGCGCGGCGTCCTGGGTGCGCAAGAGGCGCGAGACGTGTGATGCGTACCAGCGGGGTCCTCCTCCAGGAGTAGGTGTGCCGGACTTGTTCAAGTCAGCAGCGATGTCGATCAGCTTCATGCCGCAGGCGCGGGCGACAACCACTCGCGACAGCACCGTGTCGGGGCATGACCGTGGCCTTCCCAGCCGAACGCCCGCGGCGCGTTTGACGGCCAAGGCCTCGATGGTGGGGCTACCGACGGAATGGCTTGACCTGCGGTTTTGCAGTTCTTCGTGTGTGATGGTCCCGTGACGGCATGAGGAGATTCCCGGGCGCTTCAGCTCTCGGTCGTGGTCGCTGATTCGGGTGGATCAGGGCGGGTCCCAGATTGGGAGTCGGCGCGGAGCGCAGCCTTCTGGCGTGGTGGCACAGTCGAAGAAGCCGCGTCCGAAGCGGCCTGCGATCCGGCTCGGTGAGATCAACACGGTCGCCCTCGTAGACCGGCTCCGGGAGCTGTACCAGGCGGGCGGCGATCCGGAGTTCGAACGCTTCCCTGCCTCCGACGAGCTGCTGCTCGTGCTGCGGCACGCGGAGCGGACGGCCAGCCAGCTGCGTGTCGAAACCGCCAAGGTCGACCCGAAGGACGTCATGGGCGAGGCCGCGGTCATCCGCACGAAGCTGTGGCAGTACCTGCGGGAACAGGCAGATGCCGGACAGCTGAAGGCCTCGAGGCGGGACGGGTGGTCGGCATCCCCTGGCACCGGTTCAACGAGGCGCTGTGCGTGAACACCAAGCACGGCGCCCAGCAGAAGGCCCAGAGGCTGAAGGCCGAGCAGGTAAGGCGTCCTGATGAGCGACGGGCTCCCGAGACAGCGCGTGCTCACGAGCTGGTGGACGCCGCCGAGGAGGTGGAGCGGCTGGGCAGGATCGCCCGGAACCTGCCGCACTTCCCGATCGCCCATCGACTGTGCCACGAGCTCCTGGCGCACAGAGACGGTCTTGTTGTCGACGGCATGGCGGAGTGGTGGCTCGACGACATCGCCGAGGTCGTTGACAACCGCACGACCGACCTGGAGAAGGCCAACCTGACGGATCTGCTGGTGAGCTTCGTACGAGAGATCCACAAGCTGGCCCGGGAACGGAACCAGCCCGCAACGACGACAGACGAGGCCCGCCAAGCCTTCACCGCGGCCACCGATTTCATCCACCGCCCAGGGTCGGCGATCCCACGGCAGCGACCACGCTCCCAAACTGGGACCCCCGCACGGCGCTCGCGCCGCCGGACGCGAGGAGGGCGGCCCGGCAGTTGACGCTCGCCTCATTCCGTCATCCCGCAAACCGCATTTCGTTGGTAGCTCAAAGGACTGAGGAAAGGACGCCCAGCGGTGCCCGGTCCCCGAGAACCGGGCACCGCGGCAGGCTCAGCGCCGGCAGCTTCGGGGGACTGTCGTCCATCGCGGCTCTGGCAAGATCATGTGCCTATGGCATCCGGCTGGGGCCACACGACCCAGCGCGGTATCGGTCAACGGGGAGCGAGGAAGTATGCGGACGCGTGCCATCTCGGCATCGGCGGGCGCCCTGGCGCTGGTAGTGATACTGGCCGGCTGTAACGGCGTGGGCTCGGGAAGTTCCGGCGCCCAGCCGTCGGCGGGATCGACGGCGGCCAGGACAACCTTCAGCCTGGGCGAGACCAGCCCGGTGCAGGACAGCGACATGAAGACGTCCGACGGCGCCAAGTACACAGTCACCGTGACGCAAGTACAGACGGGGACCAAGGCCGACATGGACAACTCCGGCCTGGAACAGGACTCGACCGACAGGCCCACTGTCCCGGTCTATGTGTGGACAACCCTCGCCCACAAGAGTGGCCCGCCCATGCGGGTCGGCGACATGACCAAGAACCTGTTGATCAACCACACCATGTCCCTGATGGTGATCGGTGAGCCGAAGTGGCCAAACTGCCCGCTATTCGATCCCGATACGAAGCTGCGCGCGGGCCAGTTGAAGAAGGTCTGCCAGGTCTTCCTGATCCCTGCAGGTGAGCAGCCTGCCTCCGTGCAACTCTTCCAGGGCTTCAGCCGCGATCCGCTGCGGTGGATGGTCCCTGCGAAACAGCCTGCGGGGTGATCCCGACCTGTCTGAGAACTGCGAGAGGCCGCAGATATCGCCGGCAATCCCACGGCAGCGACCACGCTCCCAAACTGGGACCCCCGCACGGCGCTCGCGCCGCCGGATGTCTGTTGACAGCCAACTCAGTCCGGTCGAAGTCTCCGACCTGCGCGGACTGGGTTGGCTGTCACAGCCTGTCGTGCCGATCGCGGCGACTCAGACCCGGCTGATCTGGGACGACTCGGTTGGATGGCAAGGATCGACGTCGACTGGATTCGATGGCAGCGGACACCGGAGGCGAGGAGGGCGCCCCGGAAGCTGATGCCCGCCTCATTCCGTCACCCCGCAAACCGCATTTCGTCGGTAGCTCTGGTGCGGAGGGAGATGAGTTCGTGCCTGCTGCGTGGTGGACGGCGGCTCATGAGCCACCGCCTTCCGCGCCTCCCGCAGGGGTGGTGGCGTCGGCAGGTGCGCCCGGCGCCGGTGCGGACAGTGGGCCTGGCTGGCGGCGGGGAATGAGGACTGCCCACTCGCGCGGGCTGAAGGCCCGGGCAACAGAGGGCGTGGCTTTCAGCCCTTCGACGCCATACCACTTGGCGATGATGAGATTGAACAGCAACCAGGACGCCCACGCCATGAGAACGAGGAGCACTGGTACTGCAAGGACGAGGGTCCAGCGAGGATCCATGAACGTGCTCCGCTTCAGAGACTCAACAGAAGGTGTGTGATCCCTGAAGCCGCCGCGTGTGGCTGGGTTGCCACCGCTGCGCGCACACCGGTCGTGCTCTTTTACCTTTACCTACGGGCGGTGTCCTCCCGCAGAACGGACCACGTGCTGCGCGGCCCGACTGGGCTCAATGCCCCAGCAGTTGACTTCCATGAGGGCATGCTGGCATGGCTGCTCGCCGTTTTCGCTAATCGGTGCGATGTGCAGGAACGACCGGTGAAACCGCTGGGCCGCTGGGGTGCAGCCACCACAAGGCCCTCCATCGGGATTCGCCAGACCCTCGTCCGGGCGGCGGTCTACGGTACGGGCATGCCGCGCTGCCCGCTGCGGTCGTATGAGGAGGAGTCCCGTGTCATCGCCCTGTGACCCCGAGTACGCTCCCGTCGGCGATGTGGGCGCAGCGCTGATGATGATCGACTCTCGGCTCACAGCCGTCTACGACAGCAAGACTGAGGCCGATCCCGAACAGCAGCAGATGGTCGACCAGTTCGCCGCATCCTTGGGTCCTGGGGGAGTCGATGCGCTGCTGGACGGCGCGTGCACGCTCATTTACATGTTCATGGAGTGGCTGCGGACGGCCTGCGAGGACCACGACAAGGACGTCATCGAGTACGTGGTGCCCACCCTCGTGGCCACGATGCGCATGATGCCCAAGACCTTCCGTCCCGAGGTCATCCCCACCATGGCCGGCCTGCTCGTCGCCGCAGGCACCGGCCTGAGCCCCAATTTGTGGCGCGCGCAGTACGGACGCTGGACCGATGCCGAGATGAATCCCCTGGAAGCCACGGCCGTCCTGCTCGCTGAGCACATCAACCGGATTTCCGGCGACCACGACTTCGCCACCCGCTTGATCACCGAGGCTTTGTCCAGGTCGGACCAGGGCTGACGTGCAGCATCTGCGCGCGAGCGTGGGACAACGACCGATTTGCCCTGAAGGTGCGCCTGCCGCACCCGAGTGGCCTTCGGTGTGGGGCTTCTGGCTGGCGAAAGTTCAGTGTCACCAGACGCAGTCACAGCAGGTGTGACTGAGCTCGCTACTTGGCCATTCTGTGCATCACAACTGGCCACGCCCGCTGAACCGCGCACGCAGACTCCCTGGCATACGCTCGGGCGAGCACGATACCGTCCGTCAGCGTCGCTTTGCCGTGCAACATGGCGGGGCATCGACCTGTGAAAACGGCCCTGCAAATTCAGGCCAGGCACCCGGGAACAGGCGCCCCTTCCAGGCACCTTCGTGGACCGTCGTTTTGCTTCCGGACAAGAGGCGTGGCCCCTATCGTGAGCAGAGTGTCCATAGCGCCCGCGCCCCCGTCTGGCGGCCCCCCGCTGCCTGGTCGGTGGCAACGGTTGCGGGCGCAGTGGGCCGACCGGCATGCCCTGCCCCGGTTCAGCTACTGGCTGCTCAGCCGCGGCGCCGTTGTGCTGACGGTGTGCGGGGCGCTGTACGTGCTCGACGGGTTTCTGATCGGCTGGGCGAACGCCTACAACGTGATGACCGGGATCGTCTCCCCCGCCGATGTCCACCCTCAGTGGTGCACATGGCCACTGTCCCTGATCGGCTGGGCCGCAATCCCCGCCATTGTTGGAGCAGCGGCTGGCTACGTCATTACCGAGCAGATCCAGGACCACCATGCGCGCGAGTTGGGCGAGGTCATCCAGGAACTGCGTCGCGTGGCTGAGCAGTCCGATCCACCCCCCTCATCCGGAGGCGGCGTGTGATCTCCCTGCATGATGTGTACGAACAGGGCAGTGATGCCGTCAAGGCCGCGGTCTTAGCCTTCGGCGCCCGCCATCGCCCGGACGGCGCCTCTCCGGACGCCGAACCGGACTGGAAATGTGCAGAGATGCACTTCACGTACCTGATCGAGGTCATCATGGGAACGGCAGCACCCCCGCAGAGCGGCGCCGCAGCCGCCGTACGCCAGGCCGAGAACGCAGCCATCGACTTCCTACTGGCCGTCAACAACCGCCCCGACTACCGCTGTCCCATCTGCGTCAAGCGACAGCGCCGGCCGCGATGAGCCCCCGGACTACCCTGGAGACGTGGTGACGGATGCCGAACGCTCGCAGCGTGCAGCCGCCCTACGCGGACTGCTCTTCCTCGCGTGCCCCGACGCGAGCCGCACTGCAATCATCATGACCGCTGAGGCCATCGCGCAGCGCGCAGACGAAACACCCCGACAAGCAGTTCCCGAAGCCCAAGGGCTCAGGAAACGCCACTCGCCTAAGGACTGGGATTCTGTCATGGACCTGGTCGGCGCAGACCTGGTCGGTGCAGACCTGCGCGGCGCGGACCTGATCTGGGCGAGCCTCACCCGCGCGTTCCTGATCGAGGCGGACCTGGCCAACGCGAACCTGCGCAGCGCGAACCTGACCGACGCCAACCTGACCGACGCCAACCTGACCGACGCGAACCTGGGCGGCGCCGACTTGACCAACGCGAACCTGGGCGGCGCGAACCTGACCGACGCCAACCTGACCGATGCGAACCTCACAGGCGCATGGCTCATCGGCGCCTTCAGCATGCGTCTTCCGCCAGGAGCAATCTGGAACCGGGAAACTCGGTGGCCTGCCGAGTTGGTATCGGATGTTGTCGAGCAGTCCGACGAGGTGAGCCCCGGCGTGTACAGGGTGCGTAGCAGGCCGGCGCCAGACCGATCAGGCGCGTTTCGGGTCTGAGGAACGTCTGCACAGCACCTGCGGCGCCACCCTCGTCTGCTACTGGAGGCGGGTTGTGCGGCTGGCGGTGTGCGCCACTCTGCCGCTGACGAAGTCCTCAAGCTACCAGGGGCTACTTGCCCCCGGTGTCTGAGCCAAGAATCCGGTCAAAACGTCGCGCTCAACCAGCCAACTGAAACGCGCAGCGGCCAAGTAGCGCGCTCAGTCACAGCAGGTGAGCAGGTAATTCGCGGCACGCCGACTTGATTCGTTCGAACGAATGCTCGAATATCGTCCCATGGGTGCAAGACCGGTGGCGAGCGTGCGAGCAGGTGGCGTCGCCGCCGAGTCGGCGTACGCGTCGCCGCTCGGAACCGTGCTGCCGGAGGGACGCATCCGTCCCGGAACCGCGGTCAGCGTGAGTGGGGACATGCCGCTGCTGCTGGCGCTCGCCGCGCAGGCTGCCGCCGGCACCAGCGGCTGGGCGGCCGTGGGGCTGCCGCACATGGGGGCGCTCGCGGCCCAGGCCGCGGGCTTGGACCTCGCCTGCGGGATGCGCATCGACGACCCCGGCCGTCAATGGGCGCAGGTGCTGGCCACCGTGGCCGAAGCCGTCCCGGTGGTCCTGGTGGGTCCGCTCGGCACCGTGCCCGATCGGGTCGCCCGACGGTTGTCCGCCGTGTTGCGGCGCAGCGGATCGGTGCTGTTGGCCGCCGACTCCTGGCAGGGAGCCGAGGTCCGGCTGCGCGTCGTCTCCGCGGCCTGGGAGGGCGTCGGCGCCGGACACGGTCTGCTGCAGGGACGGCGTGTGAAGGTGGCGGCCGCCGGCCGCGGCGCGGCGGCCGCACCGCGGTACGCCGAGATGTGGCTGCCCGGGCCCGGCGGGGCGATCGCACCGATCCACCCCGAAGCGCCCCCGTTGGAGGGCCTGGAGCCGGCCGCCGCGGACGGCGCCCCGCATCAGGGGCGTGCCGTCCTGCGCGTGGTGGGGTGACCCACGGTGGGCGATACCAGACGCATCGTGGGTTGGATTCCCGACTTCCCGGTCATCGTGGCCGGCACCCTTGGCGACGAGCCGGTCGCGGTGATCCACCGCGACGCCGTGGTGGCGTGCTCGGCGGCCGCACGCCAAGCCGGGGTACGACGGCGCATGCGCGCCCGCGCGGCGCAGGCCCGCTGCCCGCAGCTGCGCGTCGTCGAGCGGGACCTCGCCGCAGAGATGCGGGCCTTCGAACCCGCCGTCCGGCATGTCGAAGGCACGGTCATGCCGCGCTTGGAAGTGATCCGCCCCGGGCTGATCGCCGCGCCCGCCCGTGGTCCGTCCCGCTACTGGGGCGGCGAGCAGCAGCTTGTCGACCACCTGGTCGCCGCCTTGGCCGAGCTGCACCTGCCCGCCCGGGCAGGCATCGCCGACACGGTCTTCACCGCGGCGCTCGCCGCCCGGAGCGGACAGATTGTCCCGGCCGGCGGCGACGCGGCCTGGCTGGCCCCCTTCCCGGTGGGCGTCCTGGGTGTGCCGCGGTTGGCGGAGCTGCTGGAGCGCCTGGGCATCCGCACGGTCGGCGCGTACGCGGCGCTGCCCGAGAACAAGGTGCTGGCCCGCTTCGGCAGCGACGGCATTGCTGCCCATCGCATCGCCCTCGGCCAGTACGACCGCCCGCTGTCCGTGCGCACGACCACCGGCGAGCACACCGTGGCGTACGCCTTCGAACCGGCCGCCCACCTCCTCGAACCCGTCACGTTCGCCGCCAAGGCGAGCGCCGAGCAGCTCCACGAGCGGCTAGCCGCAGCCGGGGCCGTGTGCGCCCGGATCGAGGCCGCCGTGCACCTTGCGGACGGCCGCACCCTGTCGCGCACCTTCCGCCACGAGGGTCGGCTGTCTGCGCTGGCCGTCGCCGAGCGCGTGCGCGGCCTCCTGCAGGCCTGGGCTGATGCCGGCCTGCTCGATGCCGGAGGCGAGCAGGGCATCGTCCGCCTGGTGCTGCGCCCCGAGGACCTCACTGCGGCCACGGGTCGCCAGCGTGCCCTGTTCGGAGAGCGCCACACCCCGGAGGAGATCGAACGGGCGGCCGCCCGCGTGCAGGCGATCCTCGGCCATCAGGCGGTCGTGCGCGTCGAGCTCGGCGGCGGCCGCGGGCCCGCCGACCAGGTCCGCCTCATCCCGTACGGCGACCTGGACACCGGCTCGCGCCCACCCGACGGCCCCTGGCCGGGCCACCTCCCCGCCCCGCATCCGGCCACCGTCTTCCCCCGCTGGCTGCCGGCCCAGCTCACCGACACCAGCAGGCAGGACGTGACCGTCTCCGGACGCCTCGCCCTGTCCGCCCGCCCGGCCCGCGTCGCCGTCGAGGGCTACGGCGAGGCCGCGGTCGACGGGTGGGCCGGCCCCTGGCCGGTACTGGAGCAGTGGTGGGACCGCGAGCGCGCCCGCCGGATCGCCCGCATGCAGATCGCGGCCGCCGACGGCCGCGCCTGGCTGCTGGTCATCGAACACGGCCGCTGGTGGGCGGAGGCCCACTATGGGTGATCACCGCGGCCGCGTGCTCCATCTGCCCACCGCCCGCCGGACGCACCCCCAGCGGCAGGAGGAGGACGAGCCGGGCTGGGCCGAACTCCACGTCCACAGCGCTTTCTCCTTCCTGCAGGGTGCCTGCCAGCCGGACGAACTCGTCGCCGAAGCGAGCCGCCTTGGCATCAAGGTGCTGTCCGTCACCGACCGGGACGGCCTGTACGCCGCCCGCCGTCTGGCCGAGGCCGCACGCCCGGCAGGGATCGGCACCGTGTACGGCGCCGAACTCACCCTGGGCGATCCCGAACTGGGCACCCCCGTGGTGCTCGCCCGCAGCCTGGAGGGCTTCCGGCTGCTGTCGGCGACGATCAGCGCCGCCCAGCTGGCCGGCGCCAAGAACGCCCCGGTGTACGACGTGGGCGCACTGTCCGCGGCCGCGAGCAGCGGGCAGTGGGCGGTACTTCCCGGCTGCCCGGCACCGGACGCCGAGCGGCGCGACGTCGCCACGGTCGCCCACCGGCTTCAGCGGCTGACCGACGTCTTCGGCACCGGCAGCGTGTACGCCGAGCTCGTCGACCACGCACTGCCGGAGGACTCCGTCGCCAACGACGTCACCCTCGTCGCCGCCCGCCGGGCCGGTGTCCCCGTCGTAGCGAGTGGCGCCGTCCACTACGCCGCCCCACGCCAGGCCTGCCTCGCCCAAGCGCTCGCCGCGCTGCGCCGCCGCGAAACCCTCGACCGCGCCGCCGGCCACCTCATGCCCGCCCCGACCGCGCACCTGCGCAGTCACGCGGAGATGCAGCGCGCCCTGGCCCGCTACCCCGGCGCCGCGGAGACCACCCTCGACCTGGGCCGCACCTGCGTCATCGACCTCGACGAACTCAGGCCCGAGCTGCCCGGCTTCCCCACCCCGGCCGGGTTCACGGAGGACACGTGGCTGCGCTACCTCGCCGAGCGGGCCTGCACCGCCAGGTACGGAGACTGCGACGAGACGGATCCCCAGACGCGCGCGGCCTGGCGGCAGATCGACCACGAACTCGGCATCATCAGCGACCTCGGGATGGCCGGCTACTTCCTGATCGTCCACGACATCGTGCAGTTCGCCGTCGGCCGCGGCATCTGGTGCCAGGGCCGCGGGTCGGCCGCCAGCAGCGTGGTCTGCTACGTCCTGGGGATCACCTCCGTCGACGCCCTGCGCTACGGACTGCTCCTCGAGCGCTTCCTGAGCATGGAGAAGGCCGGCCCGCCGGACATCGACATCGACTTCGAAGCCGGCCGCCGGGAAGAGGTCATCCAGTACGTCTACCAGCGCTACGGCCGCCAGCACGCGGCGCAGGTCGCCAACGTGATCACCTATCAGCCCAGACTGTCGGTACACGACGCGGCCAGAGTGCACGGCTACCCGGCAGCGCAGATCCGGGAGATGACCCGACACATCCATCACACACCGCCCGGGCCCGACGTCGATCTGCCGACCGAGGTGCGCGAACTCGCCTCCCAGCTCCACACCCTGCCCCGCCACCTGGGCATCCACGTCGGCGGCATGGTCCTCACCCGCCAGCCGCTGGGCGAGATCATGCCGCTGGAGTGGGCCACAGCCGAAGGCCGCTCCGTACTGCAGGGCGACAAGGACGACGTCGCCGCGGCCGGCCTGATCAAGATCGACCTGTTGGGGCTGGGCATGCTCTCCGCCCTGCACACCGCCTGCGACCTCATCCACCAGCACCACGGCGTCCGGCTCGACCTCGCCTCGATCCCACCCGACGACCCCGACGTCTACCGCATGATCGCCCGCGGCGACACCATCGGCGTCTTCCAGGTCGAATCCCGCGCCCAGATCTCCACCCTCCCTCAGCTGCGTCCCCAGACATTCGACGACCTGGCCATCGCCGCCTCGATTATCAGGCCAGGCCCGATTCAGGCTGGCTCCAAACACCCCCTGCTGCGCCGCCGGCGCGGCGAGGAACCGGTCATCTACCCCCACCCGCTCGCCAAGCGCGCCCTGGAGAAGACCCTCGGGGTCGCGTTGTGGCAGGAGCAGGCGATGCAACTTGCTATCGACTGCGCGAACTTCACCCCGGGCGAGGCGGACCGGCTACGCAAGGCCATGGCCGCCAAGCACGCCCCCGACCAGGTCGCCCAGCTCCGCGACCGCCTGATGCAGGGCATGGCCGCCAACGGAATCCCGCCCGCACCCGCCAAGCAGATCGTGGCCATGATCGAGGCGTTCTCCGACTACGGCTTCCCCGAAAGCCACGCCCAGTCCATGGCACACATCATCTACGCCAGCGCCTGGATCAAGCATCACTACCCAGCCGCCCTGATCGCCGGGATCCTGGCGCACCAGCCCATGGGCTTCTACGACTCCCAGACCCTCATCGGCGACGCCGAACGGCACGGCATCACCGTACGACCCGCCGACATCCACACCTCCGCCGAGCACGCCACCCTCGAACCCAACGGCCCGACCGGGCAGATGGCGATCCGCCGCGGGCTGACCAGCATCAGCGGCCTGAGCGAGCAGGCCGCCCAGACGATCGTCACCGCCCGCCGAGAGCAACCCTTCACGGACCTGGAGGACTTCGCCTGCCGCACCCAGCTGCCCGCGAAGCTGATGGAACAGCTCGCCACCGCCGGCGCATTCGACGGCTTCGAAGGCCACCGCCGCACCGCCCTGTGGACGGCCAGCGCCTTCCCCCGCAGCACCCAGCCCTACCTGCCTGGACTCGGCGCCCTGGCGCCCGCCCCCGACCTTGCGCCCATGACCCCCGCCGAGCAGACGGCCGCGGACATCGCGGTCACCGGCGCCAGCACCACCACCCACCCCGTCCGCCACGCCCGCCCCTACCTCGAGCGCCGCGGCGCGCTGACCGCCGCCGTCGCACGCGGCCTAGCCGACCAGACCCGCGTCCGGCTCGGCGGTCTGGCCAAGTACCTGCAGCGCCCGCCCACCGCCAACGGGGTGGCCTTCGGCGCGCTGGAGGACGAGACCGGCATGGTCAACCTGATCTTCTCCCCGCCGGTGTGGGAGCGCTGCCGCCGCACCCTGCTCGAAGCCCCCGCAGTGCTGCTGGACGGCCACGTCGAACGCGCCCACGACGCCGTCAACGTCCTCGTCCACCAGGCCGAAGCCCTGGCCGTACCCGCGCCAGCCGTCCGACGCCGCCAGTACGGTCGGTGAGCGGCCAGGCGACCCGCGGTCCCTCCTAGCCCGGCCAGGAGAAGCGACTCCCGAACTCACCGACATTGATCACGCCATGCTCCGCGAGCCCGCGGCGAAATAGCCAGCCGGGGTTGTCAGTGGGGCAGTGCACACTGGACGGCGTGACAACACCCGACGTCCAGGGACTAGAGCAGCTTGAGCACGCCGTTCTGGACGACACCACCTCCCTCGCCACTGCCCTCCGGCGGTGCCTCATGCTGGGTGGCTACGCCCACCATGAGGAACTGCGCGCCTGGGCGTTGAAGGAGCTCGAGGGGTACGCGTCGGCCGATGAGCTGCCCTCGTACCGGGAGGTACCGGCCGCGCTCGAAGTCACGGTGGATCTCAACCTTCCGGGCCAGATCATCCAGGGCAACACCCGGCGGATCAGCCCGCACCTACTGCCCCAGGACGCTCGCGACCGCGGCATCGGGGAGCGTGCGCCGATCCGGCAAGGAGTCCGGGAGCTCGAAGCTCTGGTCGCCGCCAGCGACCGGATGGTGCAGCTCAGCCCACCGGGATCAGCCGAGTACGTCCTACAGATGACACGCCAGCAACAGGAGCTCGGCAACGACGTCGCGGACATCACGTCCCTGCACTGGGCGATCGCCGTACCCAGCATCCAGGGCGTCCTCGATCACATCAGAACACGTCTGACCCAGTTCGTCGCGGAAGTGAGAGCAGCCATGCCCCCCGGCCAGCAAAACCCCAACCCCGACCAGATCGACTCGGCCGCGCAGCAGGCCCTCAACATCACGGGAGGCGACGGCTCCACCTTCCACATCGTCGCGCCGAATGCGAAGGCGGACCGCGGCGGCACCGCCAGCGCCAACGTCAACGAACCCGCGCCGGCAACTCCTCAGCCCTGGTGGCACCGCACCTCGGTCATCTGGACCGCCATCGCGGCCGTCGCGACGATCGCCGGTGTCATCGCCACCGTTGCCGTGGCGAAGTGACACTCCGCCGAAGCCGCCTCGACCGGCTGGAGCGCGACGTCCTCAACGAGAGCCGCCCGCTCGCCCCGATCCTGCGCCAGGTGATCGCTCTGGGCGGGCACGCTCACTCCGAACCCCTGCGCACCTGGGCACTGCGGGAACTCCAGGGCTACGAAGGCACTGACGTACCGATCCCCGACTACCGAAAAGTCCCGGCACCCCTGGTGATGGACGGCCTCGCAGGGATGTACCAGTTCCGGGAGCAGCCGGTCAGCATGTTCGACCTGCCGGACTTCGCCCGTGACAGTCTGGGCGACGAACTCCGCCTCGGGATGGGTGTCGGCCAGATCGAGTCGCTTCTCGCCAGAAATCCGGGCCAGACCGTGCAACTCGGTCCGGCCATGGCTGCCGAACTGGCCGTGTTCATGAGCCAGAACTCTCGCCGTCAGGTGCTCCGGCTGTACTGGGCCGTGCACCCATCGACCCTGGAGGGCGTCCTGGACCAGGTCCGTACCCGACTCGTCCAACTGGTTGGAGAGTTGCGAGCCGCGATGCCGCGAGGGCAGCACGACCCGACACCGGACCAGGTCGCTCAAGCCCTCCAGAACATCAACATAGTCACCGGTGACAACTCCTCCGTCACCGTCACCGCGCCCGTCGCGGTCGCGCACCCACGCGGAACAGCGCGTGCCGAGATCGGCGGACCCGCCCAGCGCACCTTCCCCCGGATCATGGTCGTCTGGACCGCCCTGGCCACTCTCGTGGCGGCCGCCGCGGTGACGGCCTGGATCGCCACGTGGGTCTGACCTGCACCCCAGCCACACGGACGCGCCGTCCTCTCTGCGGCACCGCCGAACCGGAACCTCGAGGGACCCACGTCGCCGTCACTCGGGCTGCGCGGGATCGTCGTGATGCTGTAATCCCTCGCCAACGCCATCGGTGCTCCGGGTGACCGTGCGATTACGCAGCGTCTCAATGCTATTGAGGACGTTTGTACGCCCTGGGGCGGGCCCAGGGCATCAACTCCGACAACCTGGCGTGGCTCTCCGCCTCGGCACTGGCACGCGTGTCGAACGGGGCCACTGCGTCACCCCACCCACGGCCGTTCTACTCGCGGTAGAGTTGCTGTATGGGAGAGCAGGACACCAGCATCAAGACCACCAAGGACGTCCGCGATCGTCTGAAGGCCCTGGCCAGCGAGCGCGGCACCACCATGAACGAACTCCTGGCGGAACTGGTAACGCGTGAGCTGACCGAAGAGGAGAAGGAGCAGCGTGCGCAGCAGGCCGTGGAGGAGGTTCGGCAGACGACCGGCGTGACCGTCTCCGACGACGCGCGTGCCCGGGCCCGCTCCTTCCTGCAGAGCCTCGGACGGGAGCACCACGCCGCGTGATCCGCGTCCTGCTCGACCACACCTGCATCCAGGCCCTCGCCGAGGGCGACGAATTCCTCAACGGCCTGTACGTGGAGGCCAGCTACGGCTACGCCGAGATCGTGATCCCTGCCCTGTCCGCCACGGTCGCCGAGCGTGTGAAACCCGGCGCAGGCCAGCACATCCTCAGCCGCCGCTTCACCACCGTCGCCGACTTCACTCATGCCCACGCCCTGGTGGCCGGGATGTGGCGGCAGGCGGACTGGCGGATTCTGCACCCGGCCGCCTCCGTGCTTGTGGGCAGGCAGGCTGGTGACGACGCCACGCTGCTGTCCCTGGACCCTGACCTGTATCTCGGCACCGGAGTCACCCCACTCAACCCGCTGAGACCCTAGACGGCGCCGGGCATAAACGCGGGCCAGAGGGCGCCGTCACCTGCCCGTGCCGTTCACCCCACCCTTTGGCGGAAACGGCCGGTCCAACCGGGTGGACCAGACGTGACGGGCCACCGGGCGATGGCACACCGGCTGCGACGCTGTGCGTCATGAGCAGAGCCGTGGAGCCGGCCGTCCGGGAGGCGGCCTTCAACCGTACGTGCCCACAGTGCCGCGCCATTCCCGGGCAGAAGTGCGCGCCCGGTCCCGGCGGCCGGTCGAACCTGCATCGTGACCGGATCTGGGACGCCCGGCGTTCCCTGGAGCCCATGCCGCCCCATCAGATCCTGTCGGAGGACACCGACCGCATCTACATGGAGCTGGCCCCGGGCAGCACAGACACGCTCGTGCTGTCCGTGCACCCGGACGTCATGGGGACGCTCTTCAAGTACCCATACGAGATCGCGGTGCTCTTCTATCTCGCCCTGGCAGAGCGGGGCTTGATCCGTGCCGACGGCGCTGGCCTCACCAACCCCGCTGTCCTGATGATGATGTCACCATTGGGCATCCTGACCTCGCAGGAACGGCAGGAAGCCGGCAATCGACTCGTGGCGCGGGGCTTCGTCCGGCTCACCGCACCCCATGCGGGTCACACGAACCCCGACGCCATTCGGGTCCTTCACCGCAGCGAGCTGCGCGCGCAGTTCTTGATGGAGTGGAACGCAGCCAAGGCACAGTGGCCCCTGCCAGAGGCTGACACCGAGTAGCTCCGTCAGCCGACGACGGTCGTTGGCCCTGGAGCAGTCCACCTTCCGCGACACCGGATTGCTGCCGGCGCCGCGAGAGGCCGCTGGTCCCTCCAACGGGCGAGATTCCACACGTGGGCGGCGTGCCCCCACGAACGCGCGTGCGCCGATGACCAGCATGCCGTCCGGTGAACAGGCCACAAGAACAGCAGAGAGACAGCGTGACGAGTACAGCTCCCTTGGGACGGCACTGGCTGGTCCGGCTCGACCCGTACGGCAAGCCGGCCGCGGGCGTATCGGTGATCCGATGCGTTGGCACCGGCTGCGTCCCGGATCCCACCCGCTACCGTGATCCCGTTCTCGCCCGCACCCAGGCCCTGGCACACGTCCGCGCACACGTCGCGCAGATCGACTCCCTCCGGGAGAACGCCCGTTGCCGCTGCTGCCATGAAGGCTGCACGTGGCACACCCAGCAGCGCGTCGAGTGCTCCGGGCCTATCAACCTGGTACTTATCCCGGACCGGCTGGGCCGCATGTGGATCCTGGCGGAAACCTGTACAGCCTGTGCTCGAGCCGTCCCTCGCATCAAAGTGATCCGTGGCCCGCAGCCCTCCCCGCCCTCGCCCGTCCGGCCAGCGCCGCACCGCCGGAGCGCCACTGGCCGCGCGTCCACGCCCGCGCCGTCCGCGCGTGACGGTGCACCCGATCGCGATCGTGCCCTGAACTGCCCGCTGTGCGTGCAGGAACAAGACTCCTCGGCTCCCGCAGCGGAGAAGAACGAACGGATCGGACCGGAGGGCAAGGAAGTCACTGAGGGTCCCGACAACTGGCCCGTACCCGAGAGCTTCGGCCCCTCCTTGGACGAGGCCCTGCGCTACCTGGAAGCTGTGCAGGCCGGCCGCTCACCGGAAGGCCGCCTCCTGGCCCTGGTCTGCGCACTTCGGGTGCGCCGGGAAGGTCTCTTCCGCATGGTCAGCGACGACCTGGGGCCCAGCCGCCTCGACATCCCCATGTGGGCCGTCGACGAACTCAACGACTGCCGCTGGATCGACCTTGACCCCGATGATGTCCACGCCGCCGTCCGGGGCGCTCCCGCCGCCGAAGGACGCCTGCCCCACCTGGCCGACGGGACCGCCTGCCTGGGAATCACCGGCCTGGCGCGAGGACGCTTCAACGGGTGGATCCAGCGCATGGTCCATCACCCGCTGCTGGCAGGCCAGCCTGCTGCGGTGCGCCTCGGGGCCCTGTACGCAACCTCGCAGTGCGACGACACCGGTCACGGCCGCATCGTGCCGCGCCACATGGCCGAACGGTGCCGCTACGACAGCCGCGACCTCGCCCGCCCCGTTCTGGACGACCTACACCACGCAGGTTGGCTTTCCCGCGTCGTCCCCGGAGGCCGGACCGGTGACCCCATCCGCATCACCGTCGCACGGGCCATCCGCGATCTTGTACCCCGTAAAGGGATCACCCTGGCCGACAGCAACACCGCAGCTCGCAACGCCGCGCAGGCCATCGACCTACGCGGCCGAGAGTTCGCCATCGCGCGCTGGGTCGAGGACTACGTTGCACGCCACCGGCACGGGCCACGCTCCCGGGACGTGATCGCTTCCCACATCGACGAGGACCCGAACAAACCCTGGACGGTGCAGATGATCGCCGAGACCATCAGCCGGCTCACCCAGCAGGGCTGGCTCTACACCGACGGTTGCCGCTGGTACCGCACCCGTCCCGGGCTCACCTACCAACGCCGCCTGGCTCAAGCACGCGCCACCACACCGCCGTCTCCACGCCGTACCGCTGGTGGCGCAAGGAGCCTGGATACCACCACGTCGCCGGTCCTCGAGGCTGCGGCGATGGGCAGCCAGCATGGTCAGGACAGCCCGGCAGGGCAGCCCAGCGGGCTGTGGCTCATCCCGGGCGCGGAAGCGATCCTCGGCCCACGACCGAGGTCCAGCTGACGGTCGGTTCTTGAACGGCGCCAGAGCACGGTACGGCCGCGCGGTTGAAGCCGACGAGGACCACGGACAGCGGCAGTCGGAGACTGCCGCGCCGCTCAGCCCGCTGACTAGCGTGCGGTGCGCAGCAGTTCGCGGCGTGCGGTGACCATGGCCCGCCACCGGGCGCGGGTGGTCCCTTCGCCGTCCAGCCAGCGCGGCGGGGTGTGGTCGGCGGGCAGCGGCAGGTCGGCCATGAAGTGCGCAATGTCGGTGTAGTAGGCGGATGTGCCGTCGCTCGTCTGCTCGCGGATCCGGGCAATGGTGGCGTTCAGCGCGTCGTGGTCGTCGAGGACGGCCTGGTGGAAGGCGACGGCGACTTCGAGGGTGGGCGTCATGGAGGTGAGGCCCGCGACGTCGAGTTCGGTGCGCAGCGTCTGGACACGGTCCTCGATGGCCGGGCTGCCGGCGTCGCGGATGAGGGCAGCGAAGCGGGCGTTGATCGTCGTGGCGCGCAGGTCGAGGCCAGTGAGGAGCTGCTCGGCTAGGTCGAGTTCGTCGTCGGCCTGACGGGGGTCGACGAGGGCGAGGGCGAGGGCGAGCTTGGCCTGGTTGTGTGCGGCCTCGCCTGCTTTGGCGTGCTGTTCGGCTTCGAGGCGCCCGGCCAGGTACGCCTCGGCCGCGCGCTGTGCTTCTCCCTGGATCCAGTACAGGTCACCGAGGACGCGCTGGTGACGGCCCTCCCACCCGAGGGTCTGTGCGGCGGCGAGCGCGGTCGGGAAGTCGCCGGCCAGCCGGGCGGCCTGCGCCAGTCCGCGGCGGGCGGCCTGCGCCAGGCGGCCCCCGCCGTCGGCCACCTGCTGGTAGTCGCGGCGTGAGTCCTCGGTGCGTCCGATGTCGCGGAGCGCTTTGGCCCGGTAGTAGACCGGCATCTCCTGCAGTTCGGCGGGCAGCAGGTGGGAGTCGATGACGGCGGTGAGCCGCTGGACGGTGTGGGCACGGTGTTCGCGCTGGCGGCGGGCCAGGGCGCTGAGGGTCTCGACCAGGGCGTCGGCCGGCGTCGACAGCACGGCACGCTCGGGCCCGTGGGCGGGCGGTGCGAGCGGCTCCCACACGGAGTCTGAGACGTAGGAGTAGGCGGCCTCGGTGAGCCAGCCCAGCTCGGTGAGGTTGACGTCGCGGGCCAGGCGCAGCCCCTGGCGTAGGACGCCGATCAGTACGGCGCGGTCCCTGCGCGGCCCGTGGGACCACTCCTGTCCCAGGGCGGCGTGCGCGCGCAGGGCGGCGCGGTGCCAGTCCTGCTCGGACCACCGGTCGTCGGTGTGGTCGTCGGCGTTACGGATCGCGGAGCGGACAACCTGGTGCAGGTGGAAGGGCCACAGCCCGGTCAGGTCCTCGCGGATGAAGGGGCGTTCGGTCAGCCGCAGGGCCGCCGCATCGTGGGTGAGCCCAGCCACCTGGGTGGCCAATGACACGGAGAAGGCGTCCAGCAGGGACACCGAGCGCAGCACGTGGCGTTCGTCGCTGGTCAGGTCGCTGAGGGTGCGGGAGATCAGGGCGGGGAAGTCGCCGAAGTCGTCCGGCTGTGGCACGCGTCCGCTGCGTCGTATTTCCAGGAACCGCATGACGGCCAGGTCGAGGTAGAGGGGCAGGCCGTGGGAGCGGTCGGTGATGGCCCGGCGCAGGTCCGGCCCGATCAACGGCTGACCGTTGGCCGCCAGGCGGCGGGCGAGGTGGTCGTCGCAGTCCTCAGGGGAGAAGTCGCCGACCAGGATCTGCCGCGCTGCCGCCGGACCGACGTGCGTGCGGGCGCCCGGCAGGTGTGCGGCCAGGCCGGGCCACGCGGCGGGGCCGGTCCAGTCGAGCTGTCCCTGCAGGCCGTCCTCGGCCCACTGCAGCCGGTCCCGGCCGGTGATCACGAAGAAGGCGTTCGGCATCAACCACACGATGCGCTGCAGCAGCTGCTCGAATTCTCGGTGGGTGCGGTCCCCGACCTCCTCGAAGGCGTCGAACAAAATCACCGGGGTCACCCGCTGGGCCCCGGGGAGTTGGGCCAGGTCCCAGGCGAGCAGATGAGAGGCGAAGCTCAGCGTCTCCAGGTCCGGTTCGGCTTCCAGGATGTCGGCCAGGCGGCTGCAGTCGGCCAGCGCGCGCACGGTCTGTCGCCGCTCGCGCAGCGCGCCGACCAGGGCGGTGGTGAGCTGACCGATGGCGCCCCCGATGGTTCCGGGCAGGGCCAGGGCCTGGGCGACGTCAGCCAGCGCGGACTGCAGCTGGCTCGGCAGATTGACCGCGTTGCTGAACCGGCTGAGCATGCCGCCGCGCCGCAGATATTCCTCCAGCGGCTCGCCCGGGTGATTGCGGTCCCAGTGCCGGCGCAGAGCCAGGTCGAAGGCGGGCATCGGCCGCCCCAGGGCGGCGACGGCCAGGCGGATCGACAGCATCACCCGCTCGAAGTCGGTGCCGCTGGAGCGGGCCAGGTCGATGCGCACCGGCAGCAGCCGCTCGATCGGCCATGCCGGCGCGGCCCACTGCGTGGGGCGCCCGCCCGGGTGGGTGAGCGATGCCTCGATCTTGCGGGAGAACGTCGACTTCCCGATGCCGCCGACCCCGTGGGCGACCAGCACGTTGTGCCGCGGGCCGGCCAAGTCCTCGACGTCGAACGACGGGCTGGCAACGCGCTGCAGATGGTCGCTGAGCGCTGCGACGACGGCCTGCCACTGGGCCTGCCGGTTCGTGAACGCCTCCTCGGCCGCCACCGAACCGTCATTCGCACCGAACAGCATCCGCAGATCCCGCGCCACGACACCCCCCCATGAAAGATCACCAGCGCTAGCAACCTATGCCCGCTGGCAGTGCTCGGCGGCGCCTTTCGGCAACCCGGGCACCGGCCCCCACATCCTCTCAGCCAGGGACAATGACGGGCCCATCAACCCGAGACCGAAGGACACCCCTTGTCTGAACACGTGACCCCCGAGGCCGTCGAGCAGCTGGTGCAGGAGGTCAGCGCCTGGTACGCCGAGCAGATCATCAAGGAGCGGCGTGCCGGCGCCGATGCCGAACGCCTCCAGACCCTGAAGGACCAGCTGGCGGCGTGCGCCGCCGACCAGCAGACCCTGGAGGACGCCGACGAGGAGGAAGTTGCCGAGATCGCATCCCGCTACGCGGCCCGCGCGAAGGAACTCAAGGGCCAGTAACCGGGCCCTCGGCGCAGGGCGGGCAGCGGCGCCGTAGCGGTCGTGGAGGCGAGGGCACGCGGCTGCAGGTGGACGGGCATCAGCGGCCAGGCCAGCGCGGCGATCTCGACCAGATCCGACCGGTACTGCGGCAGCTCATCCTGCACCTGCTGCAGTGTGGCGAGGAACTGCGTCGCCTCGGCCGGGGTGTACCTGCGCTGCTGCTCCGCCTCCACCACGTCCCCGCCACGGGGCGGCTGTGCCCAGGTGCCGCCCAGGGTGCGCTCGTTGCGGTACACCGCGGTCAGGTCCCTGCGGATGACGGAGACGGAATCGACGACGTACGGCTCGTCCTCGGCCGCGCGCACCACATTGGCAAGAATCCCGCAGGACACCTTGTGGGCGGCGGTCGAGGTGAACCGGGGGGTGCCGCCCATGCGGGCCACCTCTGCGCACCGGGTGGCGATGCCCAAACGGCTGTCCGCGGCCCGTACCCCGAGCACGATCAACTCCACGCGGTAGCCCGCTGCATGGTGGCGCCGGGCTCCATCGAGAAAGTGCGCGACGTCGTCCGGGGCGATCTCGATCAACAGGTCGCCGCGGCGCTCGCGCACGTATGCCTCGGCCTTCTGCTGCCAGGCCCGGTAGTCGGCCCGGATCCGGGCCGACGCCGTGCGCGGCTCCTGCTCGAGGAGGCGGCGATAGTCGGGGTGGACCGCCTTGAACATCCCGCCCTCGATCCGGGTGGGGCGCCGGGCACGCAACACGCGGCGCAGCGTACGCGCGGTGTGCGTCTTTCCGGCGCCCTGCGGACCCATCACGTACAGCACCACCGGTTGATCGTGCGCCGTGATGCTGCCCAGATACATCGGCACGATCAACTCGTCGAAGACGAATCGGTGCTCGTCGACACTCAGGCGGTGGTAGTCGACCCCGGGCGGCACCGTGAGCGCCTGGGCGATGCGGCGTACCGGCTCGGCCAGCGCACGGGCCCGCTCCAGACCGCCGGCAACCGCGAGCCGCCGCTCCGGCGTGCTCACCGCCGGATGCAACTGCTGTTCCATTGCTGCTGCCTGGCGGCCAAACCGCCAGGTCTCCGGCGCCGTCCAGGGCCGGGCCCGCGCCGTCTTCAGCGCCTGGTGCGCGCCCGCCGGGGACGGATCGGCCCCGTTGGTGGTCGGCCCGCTGTCGTAGAGCACTTGAAGGTTGCGTCGGATCACCATGACCCGGTCGGCGAGCTGCTCGGACTCGATGACTTCCAGAGACCGCGGCAGGCGGCGCACGCACTGGTCGTGGTTGTCCCAGGACACGTACCGGCCTGCGCCGTCCTTGGCGACCTGAGCAAGGTAGCGCTCCAGCACGCTCAGCTGCGTCACGGCCTCCGCCTCGGCCAGCACCACCACCTCGACGCGATACCCGGCTCCCCGGTAGGCGCGGGCCTGCTCCGGGTCGACGACCGGGGTTTCCACCAGCGCGTCGAACCGCTGACCGCGCACGTACTCCTCGACCTCTGCCTGCCACCGCAGCACGTCCGGCCGCACCTTTACACCCGCGGTACGGTCGTCGCTGCGCAGGAGACGCCCGTAGGAGGGGTGCACCGACTTGTAGATGTCGCGACCGATCAGCACCGCGCCGCCCCGCCGGTCGAGCATCGCCTTCAACACCTGGCATGCAGTGGACTTTCCGCTGCCCGGCGGTCCGGCCACCAGCACGACCACAGGCTGCTCCTGCGGGACAGCGTTCTTGGTCCAGGCGGGCAGGATCTGCGACACCAGGATCTCCTCGTGCTCGTGCTCGGGCAGCACGACCGGGACGACGTCCGCGTCCTTCACGCAGTTCCTCCAACATGATGGCCGACGTTCGGGATCGGCTCCGACACCGGCCGGTCAAACTCGAAGGCCTCGGGGCGTAGATGCCGGGTGAGGACGCGGGCGATGGTGTCGAGCGCAGTGCGTACGGAGAGGTGGTCGGCACCGGTGAGGTCGTCATCAAGCAGCGTGCTGTCGGTGCGGATCTCGGTCCATCCCGCCCGGGGCTGGCCCTCGCGGGTCTGGGTCAGGTGCACCCGGATGGTCTCTCCGATGGGCAGTGCGAGGGTGAGGACAGCGTCTCCGGCGAGCGCCCGGTCGTGGGAGACATCGGCGGTGGCCCAGGACGCGAGGTCGTCCGGGCTCATGAGACTGCCCCACGTCCGGTGCGCGGCGTCCAGTGCAATGCGCAGCTGCTCGCCGAGGTCCTCGGCCGATTCCGCGTACCGTTCCTCAGCGGCGTCATCGAGCAGGACGGCGATCCTCGCCAGAGCGACGCTCGCGTGCCAGGCCGCCGTCGGCAGCCAGTCGGGCCGTTCGGTGAGCATCGAGGGCCGGACCAGGGTCCAGACCTGCCGGGCGAGTTCGTACAGGGCCTCCGCCGGGATCGGCGCGTAGGGCGGCAGGGCGCCGGGGGGTTCGCTGGTCTTGTCGGAGGTCTCGATACCGCGAGCGCTCAGGTCGTCGTAGACGGTGTCGCGGGAAACGTCCGCGGTACGCGCGAGTTCGGCGATGTTGCGGTTGCCCGCCCACCAGGCGGCAGCCATCAGGTCCCGGCGATCCTCCGCGAGACTGTCGCGGCGTGCGGCCCAGCCGCGCAGGGCGCCCAGGGAGGCACGGCGTACCGCCTCCGGCGAGGTGTCGAATGGGTCGACAGTGGGTTCCATGCCCTGACGGTATGTCGAATGACTCGACATGTCGAGCGGTTCGACACTTCGCGGCCTCCAGATCGACAGCAGGGGCAGCGGTGGTCTCCTTGGTGAGCGGGATCGTCGTCTTCGCCCTCGGCTGTACCGGCGGCGCCGCCTTTCTTGCCATAGCCACCCTGGGCATGGGGGTGTTGGGCTATCTCGTGCCCAGCAATCCGTCGGCCGGGTGAAGCCGGACGCCGCATGCCCGACGGCGGATGGCTACGCCGACGGGCCTGGCGGCCATCGCGACCCTGCGCGATAGAGCCAGAGACAGCTCACTCAAGCCGGCCCGCGGTCCCCGCCTTCCTGCACGGCAGTCTTCCTGGAGCTCTTCGGCGCGGTCTTCTTCTTCGGCTTCGCAGCCGGGCCGGGGCGGCGGGCGTGTGCTGCCTGGAGGCTTTGCTCCAGCGCGGCCATCAAGTCCATGACCCCGCCTTCGACCCGCACCGTCTCCGGGGCATGCGGGGGTTCCAGGCCTTCCAGCCGGGCGGTTACAACCTGTTCCAGGGCGCGACGGTAGGCGTCGTGCTGGTCTTCGAGACGGAAGTCGGCGGTGATGGCGTCCATCAGCGAGCGGGCCATCTGCAACTCCTGGCGGCGCGGCGGCTCGACGTCCGGCACCGTGATGTCCCCGGTCGCGCGCAGTTCATCGGGCCACAGCAGGGTCTGCATGGCGATCACGTGGTCGCGGACCCGGAGGATGGCCAACGACTCGCGGGCGCGCAGCGCCACCCGGGCGACAGCCACCAGGCCGCTCTCGCGCATCGCCTCGCGCAGCAGGACGTACGGGCGCACGGCGCTCGGGTCATCGACCCCGAGGTGGTAGGGCTTGTGCAGCAGAAGCGGATCGATGCGGTCCGCGGGCACGAAGGCCAGGACCTCGATCGCTTTCGGGGAGCTCGGCAGCGGCAGATCAGCAAGGTCCGCGTCGGTCAGGACGACGACGCGTCCGTCGTCGGACTCCCACCCGGGCGCGACTTGGTCGTACGGGATCTCGATGCCCTCCCGCTCGCAGACGCGCCTCAGGCGTACCCGGCCACCGCCGCAGCGGGTGTGGACCTGGTGCAGCGGGACCGGATGCGGCGCGGTCGCGGCGTGCACGGTCACCGGGATAGCGACCAGCCCCCAGGAGATCGCCAGTCGCGCGATGGTCTGCGGCATGACTCCATCGCACTCCTGACCAGCAGTGATCGCCATTCGAAGCGCGCTCGGGCCCCGGCCCCGTAGCTCACCTCGGGATCGCCAACGGCCGCCCTCTCGGCGTGCGGCGCCGGGCGGACACAGGCGGATTGGCTGGCTCGTGAGATCGCGGCCCGGATCCCGTCGGAGAAGTGAGCGGCGCGTCGCCGTCGCCGGCGTCGTCCACGTCCACGCCTCGACTGTAGGCGGCCCGCTCGAGGGCGCGCTGCCGCGCCCCGCGTCCCCGGGCACAGCCTTCGGGATGGGCGCGCCGCCCGCCCGCGAGGTGCGCTGGTTCCCTCTGGGGCGCACGCATGTTCGGTATCTTTTCGCCCCACATCTACCGCTGTGGCCGGATCAGGTGCGTGATCCATCCACCCCCCACGCAGTAGGAAGTACGCAAAGGGGGCGGCATGCGCCACGTTTCGACCCGCGCCACAGTGGTACGCGCCGGAGAGTTCACGACCCTCGTCTCTCTTGATCACTGGTACGACGGCCAGATCCTCGCCCAGGCAGACACAGCGACGATCGTGGAAGCGGTCGGAATACCCCGCCATCGCCTGCCTGATACCCGGCTGTGGGTGATGGCACGGCTTGCTGCCCGGACCGTCGACGAGCTCGACCTGCGGGGCTGGGAGGCGTACGAGCCAACCAGGGCGCGACCCGCGCGGGTCGCGTGAGGGTGGCCCCAATGTAAGAGCCCGCGGCTTCCTACGGTGCGCGCCCATGACGTACATCCCGCTCACCCGCTGCGCCGTGCGGCTGTTCGAACTGTTCCGAGAGACCGCCGTGGACGGCGTGGCCGCCTACACCCGGGGCCCAGCTGCTCGCCGCCCGGGCGCCGGTGACGGCGACAGACTCACCGCCCGCTGCACCTCGTTGACCCGAAGGAGGCATGCTTCTCCGCACCGAGGAGGACCGGACACCGAGGCCAGTGTTGTTGCTGGCCTCGGCTGCGCCTGTCCGGACGGCGTCCTCGGACTGGGCGAGGCGGCCGCCGGTTGGCCATCGCGTCCACTGCCCCGGCTGTTTCCTGCACTGCTGCGATTGGGTGTTCGTCTGTCGTCATGCCCAGGGCGACGCAGATCGCTTACTGCCGGGCCGCGGCCTGTTCGTCAGGGGCGGTCACGGTGGCGGCTTTGCCGTCCTGCAGTTGCTGAAGGCGCTTGAGCGTTGCGGCGAGGATGGCCTGTGTGCCCGAGGGGTCGCCTGCGGTGCCGCCTTCGATCCGTACCCGGATGTTGACCTTGCCCGAGCGGACGTACCCATAGACGGAGTCGTCGCTGAGACCGGGGTTGATGACCAGTGTGTTTTCGTCGCCCACCGGCTTTTTGGGGTTCTGCTGCTTGTTGGTCTCGGTGCCCTTCCATGTCGTGTACTGGCGGTGGGCGTCGTCGGCCGATTTGAAGAGGCAGATCTCTATGTACGCCATGTCGTTCGTGGAGCCGTTGTACTCGTACGCGGAATCGCCGCCGCGGACCCATCCCGCCGGCGCGGACTCGGCCTCCTTCGTGCCGTTGCAGTACTGCCCTTCCGTCACCGACTTGTCGCCGTGAAGGGACCAACCGGGAAGGTTCTCGCCGTCGCCGAGCAGGGCCTGCGTGATCTGGGCCTGGGTGAGTTCCTTCGTGATCGGCTTCGGGGCAGGAGCGGAGCCCGGCTCGTCGCCATTGTGCGTGCCGGAGCCGGGAGCTGGCTTGCCGCTACTGGAGGAGCAGGCGGTGAGCGCGGCAATCCCGACAAGGGCAGTAACGAGGGTGACGCGTGCACGTGACATGCACACAGCCTATCCACTGTTGATCATCAAGCTGTGGGGCCTTCTGCCGTCCGGCAAGTCCGCAGAGGGGAACCAATGGTGGCTGAGCGAGGCGAATACAGGGTCCGCTGAGTGCATCCTCCGCCTTCCCACTGCCCGGCCCGGGCGAAGGTGGACGACGTAGGCCCTGCGGCGGTGGCTGAACCGAGCACGTCGGCCGTAGACCCCGGCTCCGCCGAGGACCTCCGAAGCGCAGTCACACGCTCGCCGAGATGGCCTGCTCATGGGCGTGCGCAGCTTCGATGAGGGCGAGTTCGTCGCCCGCACCGCCATTCTGCCCAGCGCTGGCCTGATGAGCCTGCATGATACGAAGGCTGTCCTCAGGTCGTGTACGACGTCCAGGGCGGTTCAGACGGTGTACAGCCTCGGCCTGCTCGACAGCCCTCGGGTCGCATCCGGCGCCGAAGCCTGCCGTCACCGCCCGGCGCGGGCCCGCGCCTCCAGGGCAGAAACCTGCCCCATGAGCGCTCGCGGGACGCCCGGGATAGCGGCGCGGTGCCACGCGATGCCAGCTGCACAGATCAGCGGGCAGCCGTCCCGTGCAGGCAGCTTGAGGAACGGCTCGCCTGCGACCGCGTGGGGTGAACTCCCCAGCCAGGACCGGGTGCTGGCCTGGGCTGCCAAGCCGGCCACGTACTTACATTCGCTCTGTCACTCTATGGTCAGGTTCGTGTGCGGGTGGTTACTCTGACGTGATGGATCACGAGGGGGCGGGGCAGGGGCCGGGGGGTCCGGTGACCAGCCGAGAGCAGGACGCGGTGCGTCTTTTGCTGCTGATCGACGGGGCGTGCGAGCCGCTCACTGAGGCGGAGAAGACCGTGCCCGGCCTGGAGCGGGCGGTGGGCGTGATGCGGACGCAAGTAAAGCTGCAGAAGTTGGACTTCTGGCTGCGCAATCCGGACTACCTAGCCAACGAACTGCTGACTGCGTACGAGACCGAGCGTGAGGAAGCACTGCTGGAACTCGCCGGTCGCATTCTGGACTCCGAGGAGCCGGAGGTGCGGCGCTATCCGATGCTGCGCCACCACTTCGGCGCCTACGAGTGGCTGGACGACGCCCTAGCGGTGCTCCGCAGCGCCGGGCTACTGGTCCGCAAACGGCGGGGCACGGTCAACCGGGTGCGTCAGCACGACTACTTCCTGCTGGAGCATGGCCGCAACGTCGCCCGGGAGATCATCCGCCAGGAACCGGATTTCGGCTACTACGTGGAGCGCGTCGAAGAAGTCCTGCGGCTCGCAGGGGAGAAGAGCGGCAGCGAGCTGAAGAAGCAGCAGTACCTGACCCGGGAGTACGCCGACACGCCGCGGGGGAGCCGGATCGGATCGATCAGCGAGCAGGCGCGCCGCCGGCTGGCGGCGTTCCGGCAACAGCTGCAGGCACAGGGAGCGGGGGGAGCATGAGCACGGTGCAGGAAGAGGCGCTACTGGAGACGCGCATTGCGGACAAGGCGGGCGTGAAGGTCGACGACGTCCGTGACGTGTTCACCGAGTACGGGCTGCCGCTGGTCATCTCTCCGGCACGTCCGCGGTCACTGCGGGTGCATCGGCTGCGGGTGGCCGGCGAGCGTACGGGCGACGTCGAGCCGGGCCCGTTCGACAAAACCCTGTCCTTCTCTGCAGGTCTGACAGCGCTGGTCGCCTCCAATTTCCGGGGCAAGACGTCGGTGCTGGAACTGCTGACGTGGTGTCTGCGCGGCACGCCGCGCAGTGAGATGCAAAGCCGTGTTCGCAGCTGGCTGCACCACGTCGACCTGGACGCGACCGTCGCGGGAGAGCCCATGGCGTTCCGCCTGGATCTCACCGACGGCGAGATCACTGCGGCCGTCGTCCTGACCGGCAGTGACACGGCCGCACTGGCCGGCGTACGCGGCCCCGCCCCGGACCGGGGAATCACCGTACTGCTGCGAGCCTCCAGCACCGACAGCTACGCGGAGCAGATCGCCGGCCTGATGCTGGGGCGGATGGATCTGCAGCCCCTGGTCAACAGCTTCAAGGAGACCAGCACCCAGACCCACGGGTGGCCCGCGTACTTCGGGGCGGTCTACCTGCCGGCCGGCGGCGACAAGGCGCTGCTGGGCGAGGTCACCTCCAACGGGCTGCCGGGCCGTCTGCTGCAGGTCTTCCTGGACCTGCCCGCGGCCGCCGCCCTCACCCGCGTCAAGACCGTGCACGACGTGCGTCTCGCCGAGGACAAGGCACGCCGCGCGGTAGCGGCCGCCGAAGCAGTGCAACGCGCATCCGAACGCGAACGCCTGGAAACCGAGCTCGCCCAACTCCGCGACGCACTGGCGGCCCTGCTGCCCGGGGACGGCGCGGACGCTTCCCTGACCGACCTGGCCCACGACGCGGTACAGCTCGCCCGGGCGCTGGCCGACGCGCAGGACGCGTGGGACGAGGCCTTGCGCGTCTTCCGCCAGGCGCGCACCGAACGCCAGCAGGCCACCAAGCTCCTCACCGACGTCACCGAAAGCGCCACCGCCCGCCTGCTCTTCCACGGTCTGAACCCGACTAGCTGCCCCCGCTGCGACCAGCAGATCGACGACGCGCGCCGCCAGCAGGAGCGGCACGCCCACACCTGTGCGGTGTGCGCGCGAGAGGTGACCGGAGACGACGAAGACCCGCAGGAAATCACCGCCGAGGCACAGCAGCGGTTGGAGACGAGTACCGCCGCCGAAGCGGCAGCCAAGCAGGCTCTGGAGCAGGCCGAGACCACCGTCGATGGCCTGACACGCCAACTGGAAGGTGCCCAGGAACAGCTGCGACGTGCCCAGTCCGCCGCCGACCTGCCCGTTCGCCTCGCCCTACAGGAGAACGTGCTGCGGCTGGAAGGCGCACTCAGCGTGTTCCGCGAGCCCGAGGAACCGGCCCCCGACGAAACCGAGGCCAAGGCCATCAAGGTCTTGGCGGCCGCCGCCGACCTGCTGGAAAAGGACAGCAAGACGGCCGCCGAGGCGCTGTTCAAAGAGGTCAACGAAGAGACTGCAGAGCTGGCGACTCTGTTCGGGGTTCCCTCCCTGCAGTCGGTGTCGATCGACCGCGGCGCCCGCCTGAAGATCTTCCCCGTCGGTAGCAAGCAGGAATGGTTCAAGGACCAGACCGCCGGCGCACGCCTGCGGCTGCGCATCGCCGTCGCCATCGCCCTGCTCAGGGTCGGCCAGGCAAACGGCGTGTCCACCCACCCCGGCCTGCTGCTGATCGACAGCCCCAAGTCCGAGGAGATGCAGTCCGCCGACGCCCATAAGCTCTTCAAGGAACTGGCCACCGTCGCAGCCGAAAGCGACCTTCAGGTAGTCATCACCACCGCGGACTTCGACCTGGCCCGCGCCGCGCTGCCCACCGACAGCCTCCGGCAGGCCAACCCCGGCGCTTCCCTATGGTGATGCCGCACCCGATAGCACTCAGCAAAGGACGGCTGCCGTGCCGCAACTCGCCGACCGGCTGACCGAACTGGCCGCAGACGGCCAGCCCATCACCTTCCCTGCCCTCGGCCTCGCCCCCGACACCGTCGCCAGCCAGGCCGGCGACGTGGCCGCCGGCCCCTTCGCCCCCTACCTCGCCGAAGCCGTCGCCGACGCATACAACCGCAGCGACACCCAATGGCAGCCCGCAGCCACCGCATTCCCCACAGGACTCGCCGCACAGCGCAGCGTCCTGCACCTCACCGCATCCATGGACGCCCTGCTCCACAGCCCCGCGGCCGCCAAGGCACTGGGCAAGCCCCTGACCGCAGCCCTGCTGGACGGACTGCCGGACCGCATCGAGGCCGCACCTCTCCTGGCCGCCGCCCGCCTCGAAGGCGCCGTACGCCTGGCGGTCGCCGAAGCAGTCACCCCCTTCAAACTGTGGCAGACGCTCGAGGACGTGCCGACCGACGGCCCCGAAGACTTCCTCGAACGCCTGCCCCGCCTCCTCGGCCTCACCCTCGACCGCTGGGCCGACGAGGACACCATCGCCGACACGGTACGCACCCTGTTGCAGCAGCTCACCCACGACGAGGCCACCGACGTGGACGCGATGTTCGAACTCGGCTGCGACCTGCTGCGCCGCGCCCTGTCCTCCCAGGACATCGGCATCGTCACCACCCACCTCGTCCAGGCCCGCCAGCAGTTCGAGACCGCCGCCCAGGCCGAGGAAGCCCGCCACGACGCCCTCACCTACGCGGCAGTCTGCGACGCCATCCTCGCCTTCGGCCGGGCAGACACAGCAGCCATCAACCACGCCGCCGACCAGATCGCCGACACCCTGGACCAGAGCCAGGCCTGGCTCCACCGCACCCACCAGCCCGAATGGCTCCAGCCGCGCCGCTCAGCAGAAGTCGCCTGGCACCACCTCATCCTCCAGCTACGCGCCGCGGCCACCACGCTCCAACAGGATGCCTGGATGGACGCCTGGCAAGCCCTGGACACCGTCCTCGCCGCCTACACCGCCGCCCGCACCGTCTGCCCCTGGGCAGGCGACACCGACCAGGGCCTGGCCCTGCTGGTCCAGCCCGCCATCGAAGACGGCTTCCTGCGCCAGCAGGCCTTCCTAGCACAACTGCGCCGCGCCACCCAGGAAACAGACCAGCACGCCGCCCGCAGCTTCGATGCCGCAACTGCCAGGGCCCTGCTCAGTGCGATCGAAAGCGCAGCCCAGCGCGAGTCGAGCTCCGCCAGCTCCTCCGCTGCCACCGACGACGGCAGTGATGACGATGACCCCGGCGGAGCGGCGCTTGCCCGCGTGCAGCGTCTGGCACCAACCCTGCTGCTCCAGCTCAAAGACCAAGCTCTGAACATCGCCAGCACACTAGATGACCAGCAACTTCTTGTACTGGAAGGCCTTGCTCACGACAGTGACGTCGCCCGGCTCAAAGCCACCGACCCGCTCATCGTGCCCACACTCGACCGGCTCGTGACCGAGCTGTCCGCCCACCCCGCGTTCATCGGGGAAGTCCGCCAGACCTTCTCCGTGTTGGTCGAGCAGACGCTCCTCTTCCTCAAGAGCCGCTCCGACCTCACCCGCACCAACCTCGTCGGCCCCGCCAAAAAGGGTGAGCCCCCCTCCTTCGACTACCGGCGCAAACCCGAGGAAGCGCGCAAGCCCGTCGAAGCCGACCTGCAGCGCGACTTCCATCAGTGGCTCCAAAAAGGCCCCCTGCACAACGTCGTCCTTGTCGAACCCGTCGACGTGGGCATGGGCCGCGCTGACGTCATGGCGCACTTCGGCTCCCTGCGCTACCTCACCGAGGTCAAACAGGACGCCACCGATAACGATCACCAGTACCTCGAAAGCCGCTACCTTGCCCAAGCCGCCGAATACAGCAACACCAATGCCCCCTTTGGACAACTCCTCGTCCTGGACCTCACACCGAAGGACGACACACAAGGCAACCTGCGCGTTGATGAGGTCGCCTGGACCACCACCCACCGGCCTCGCGGGGCAACAACAGACCGTGCAGTCGTCGCCGGCATCGTCGCCGGCAACCGCACCACGCCCTCTGCCTACTCCCGCAAGTAAGCCGAGGCATCCAGCTCGCACCCACTGACCTTGACCAGGAAGGCCGCTCGGCCGTCCGCGCGGTGCCGCGTGGGGAACGCCGTCGAGGGACAGGCCGGCTCGGACCCCTGGATACGGGACGCGCTCGCCACCTGCTCTGGTGGACCACTATGACGACTTTGCAAAGGGACAGAACCCATATGGCTGGCAAGAAGATGATCGTTGGCGTTGTGATTGCGCTGGGGGCGGTCGGCGCCTGCACGGCTCACCGGTCCACCCCCGCCAACAGCAAGCCCCCGGTCAGCAGCCGACGCCCGGCCGCGAGTAAGCACGCGGCTGTGCAAGCGAGACCGAAGGCGAGTAAGTCGCCGAGCACACCGCCCGTGAGAACCGACCTGCGCTTCAGCGGAGACATCAAGGGAACCGCTCGCGGGGCACTGAAGGTACTCCACGGCAAGAGCGGGGCCCACTACGACTACACCGTGCCCGATGGCGCCACGCAGTGCGTGATGCCCGCTGGTGACGGCGCCTGGGAGGCGCAGTTCACCGTGCGCATGAACGGCATCGACTGGGAGATCTCCATCGGAAACGGTGCCTCCTTCGGGTCTCCGAAGCCGGGCAAGCACATTGCGGTGTACGACGCCGATACGAATGGCGAGTCGAACGTGCTGACCTTCGACGTTGCCTCGGACAAGGCTCCGAGCAGCGTCGTGCTCGGCAACGGGCTTGGGAAGTTCCAGTACGTCTACTACCTCCCTGACGACCACAACAAGGGCAAGGCGTTGGTCACGGTCGACCACGGACTGACATCCGGCACGCTGGACGCCTGGCTTGCACCTTGGCAGCAGGAGAACGACCAGGAGAAGCCGCTGTTCCACATCACCGGCCGCTGGGCCTGCAACGGTTAGGGGCTATTGCGAAATTGCTGGTCACAGCCACTCGTCGAGGACTGCGATCTGCTACCGGCCGCCGAACCGGTAGAGGGCCCTGCCCTCTACGGAGAGGGCGCTTGCCGAGTTCCCGCAGGTTGGCGGCGCGTCGAGACGCGTGGCGTTGCGTAGAGGCCGAAGTCGGCAAGCTTCTGTATGACGACGGGCTAGGTTCTGAGTATGTCTGGAGAGCCCAGTTCCTCACCCTCGATGCCAGAAGCGGATCAGTCGACTTCCCGGGCCAGTTGGGTGGACGACTTCATCGCGGCCACACCTGTCAACCCGCCGTTGGCGGGCTCCTTCGACAAGCTGCTGCGCGAGATCCAGCCGCGGCAGGGGAGCTGGCGCCAGCCGGGTGTGGCCCAGGAGCGGCTGTACGACTCGAACAGGACGGTTGAACTGCCGGGCAGCGAGATATATTTCCCGCTGATCGCCAACGGCCTGGACTACCTGGTCAGCGTGGTCGAGCACTTGCAGACAGGCAGCGATCGAGTCAGTGCCCGGGACTTGAAGTACGCCGTTCTCCACCTGGCGGCCGGCAGCGAAGTCCTTCTGAAAGCCAGGCTCCAGCGTGAGTATTGGGCACTCGTCTTCACGGACCCTGCCAAGGCCAAGCGATCTCAGCTGGAGGACGGCAGTCTGAACAGCTGCACGCCTGCTCAGGCCATCCAGCGGCTGCGAGACTTCGCCCAGGTCGGCATCAGCGTCCAGCAAGCTACAGCCCTCGAAGAATTGGCCAAGGTTCGGAACAAGCTGCAGCACTATGGACTGACTGGGACGGACGCTAAAGCCCTGGCGGTGGAGAGCAAGGCCGCGGAGGTCCTTGACTTCCTGGTTGCGTTTCTCGACGAGGAACTGCTGCCCGAGCTGGACGAGCCGGAACGTGAAAGCACCCGAACAGACATGGAGCGTGTCCGCAGCGGTCTGACGGGGATCCAGGGCTTCGTGAAGAAGCGAAGGCAGCGGCTGAGGTCCGTGCTCGACGCACATCGTGATCACACGCTGGAGTGTCCGGGCTGCCACCAGTGGGCTCTGATTGCCCGGCCCGCGGATGCTGACAGGGATCCGGTCGTCCTCTGCCTGTTCTGCGGTAGGACAGGCGGCCCGGCACCCGGCCCCTGGTACGGCGTGGAGCTCCTGGGGCGCGACCCCGACTTCTATCCGGACCAGTACGGCCGGAGAGCGGCCGAGCGGTGCCCTGTCTGCGGGGAGGAAGACCTGGTCCAGGGAGCCAACACCGCTGCCGCGCCCGATACGCCCATCGACTTCTGCTTCTCCTGCGCCACTGTGGTTCCCGGCATTCAGAAGTGCGGCCGTTGCGGGCGGTTGTACCAGCAACAGGATGGCATGGAGACCTGTGCCGCCTGCCCGGCCCACATCAGCTGACGCACACGGACGCCTCAGCAAGCCGGCGACGGGCTCAGCACCATCCCATCGGATTCGTGCGGCACAGATGGCTTTGAGTAGCCGGGCAGGCCTCGTGCGACCCGCTTTCCCCCGTAGCGGCGTGGGGTGTCGGCGAGGCGCCCGGAGCCGATGAGACTGTTCAGTGGCCTGCGCGGCCAGTCAGCCCCTGGTTCGAATGCGCATCCGCTCGGACCGGGCCCCGGCCGTGGGCTGCCACAGGTCCGTGTCAATCAGGTCGCCGAGCCCGGCAGGCCCCCGGTGCGCGCAGCCGGGCTGGAGGCGACATCAAACGTTAGGCGGACATAGCCTGGTCAAGGTCGCTGACCAGGTCCTTTGCGTCCTCAAGTCCGACGGAGAGCCGCAGAAGATCGTCGTCCGGCTTCGCGGAGTTCTCGACGGGGCGGTGGGTAATCGCGGCCGGATGCTGGATGAGGGACTGCACACCCCCCAGCGACACGGCGTGTGTGATCAGCCGCACGGAGTGTGCCACGCGGGTTGCGGCTTCGTAGCCGCCGCGCATCCCGAAGGCGATCATTGAACCGGGGCCCGCCATCTGTCGGCCTGCGCCGACCAGCCCCTGCGGATCACGTCCGGGCAGTCCCGGATAGAGAACCCGCGAGACCCCGGCGTGCGCGGCCAGCCAGTGGGCGACCAGCCGTGCGCTCTCCTGCTGTGCGCGGACCCTGACCGGCATGGTCTGCAGGCCACGGTGAAGCATGTACGCCTCGTCCGGGCTGAGGATGTTGCCGGCGAGCGCCCGCTCGGCGCGAAGCTTCGCCGCCCATTCCTGGGTCGTGGAGATCACGCCGCCGAGAGCATCTCCGTGCCCGCCGATGAACTTCGTGGCGGAGGTGACCACCAGGGCAACACCGTGCCGGGCCGGGGTCTGCAGCACAGACGTCGCAAACGTGTTGTCGACCGCGACCGGTACCCCGTCGGCCTGCCGGACGAGCTCTTCCAGATCGATGAGGTCCAGGGAAGGATTGGCCGGGGTCTCGACGAAGACCAGGCCGCTGTCGGGTCGCAGCGCGCTGTGCACCGTTGCCGGCGTAGACCAGGTGACCTCGATCCCGTGCGGGCCTCGAGCGAGCGTGTGATCGGTACCTCCGTAGAGGGGCCGAACAGCGACGATATGCCGCTTGCCGCTGTCCGCCACGATCTTGAACAGGGTGTTCACCGCGGCCATTCCGGTGGAGAAGGCGGCGGCGTCCTCCATCCCATCCAGGGCAGCCACTGCCTCTTCGAATCGTGCCGCGTTCGGCCCCCACAGGCGCCGGTAGACCGCGACCTGGCCGTCCGCGAGCGCGAGTCCAGCCCCAAGGCTGTCGTAGGAGTCTCCGCCGACGTCGATGTCCGGGAGCGGGGTGAACGCGTCGCGGTGGATGGGCGGTACGCCCACGCCGAGCTCGCGCAGGCGGCGGCGGCCGGCGTGGACGGCGAGCGTGTCAGCCGACATGCGCTCCCCCTTGCCCGGGGGCCGCTCGATAGGGGTGGTGGGGGGTGTGCCGGTCTGCTGGGGAATGTGCTGGTCCATGACGTGACTCCTTAGGTGTAGTAAATGTCGTTCCGGCCCTGGGGAGGAGCACGGAAGGACCTCCTTGCGCGCCGCACCGCACTCAGCAACAGACTTTCGGCCCGTTCACGAAAGGTGTTGTTGCAGGTCAGAGACTGATCGTTGCCGGTCCGCTATTTCGCTACGACGGTCCCGCAACGCCCGGTCGCGTGCGCGCAACGAGGTTGCTACGTTCGACAACGTGACCCGCGTAATGCTGGACGTCAGCGATATCAGCGACGCTCAGCAGCTGATCCGTTACGCGTTGGCTGCCGAGCTGGACTTGCTGGCCGAAGATCACCAGATCACCCAGGTGGCTGTGGCCCGTGCCCTTGGCAAGGACCGGTCCTACCTCACGCACGCCCTCGAGGGACACCCGAAGAATCTCAGCAGCGAGCAGCTGAGAGACCTCGATGAGACGTTCGTAGCTCTGGCCCCGGCCGTGGGCGAAACCGGCGGACTCAGTTCGCTGAACATGCGACTGCGAGGGCTGTCGGACAGCACCTTGTATGTGTCAATGACGACCACCCTCAACGCCTCGTAGCCCGCACCGGGACGCAGCAGGAAGAGCCCGCGATCGTCGTCGAGGCCACCACGGCCATCACCGCCGAATGGCACGGGCCACGACGCCGGCCAGCGCAGCGAGCGCGCTCATCACGGCAGCGCCCACGCTCAGGGGTTGAGCGAGAGCCGGATGCTCGCGCGCGAGGTAGACGGCCGCACCGGTGATCAGCAGCCCCACCACCAAGGTGAGGAGCAGGACCATCAGGCGCAGTTCCCGGTGCTCGCCGTCCTGCGGGCGGGACGCGTCCGTGTCCGTGGTCATCAGCAGTTCCTTTTCACATCGGGCACCAGCGGCGTCCGCGCACACGCGGGGGCCGCGGCATGCAGCTGGGCAACGGCATCTGTGGCTGCTGCGCGACGGCACAACTACGCCGAACAGTCGCCACTTCTCCGCCACTTTGCAGAACGTGCGCCAAAACGACCGGACGAAGGTGGGGGGTCTCCAAAACACGGTCCGCACCTGGTGGTGGGCCGGTACCGTCACGCCATGGCCTCCCGCAAGCCGCCCAGCGCCGCTGACCAGCAGCTCATCGACCACGCGACGCGTCACGGCTTCACCGTCACCGTCAAGCGGCTCGCGGTCTGGCGGCGGGCCGGACTCCTGCCAGGCAACGTCCCCGGTGGAGGCCTCGGTCGGGGACGCGGCAGCACCTCGGCGCCGCCGCGCGAGAGCTTCGACCTGGTGCTCGGCCTCGCCCGCCTCGCCGGTCGGGGCAAGCGGCCGACAGACCTGGCGCTGCTGGCCTTCGCTGAGGGCCTCCCGGTACCCGAGCCGGCGGTACGTGCCGCGTTCCGTGCCTCCGTGGACGCCGTCGCTCTTCCCGGGGAGAACGACGTTCCCGGCGACGGCCTCGGCCTGGACGAGCGGCTGGACCAGATCTCCAACCAGCTCGCCGACCGCGGCCAGAGCGGCACCCTCGTCCCGGCCCGGGTCCGCCGTATCGACGGGCGCATCGCCCGCGCCCTCGGTCAACTCCCGCCTGAGCTTGCGGATCTGGAGCGGAACGCCGAACCGGAGCGGCTCACGCCGCAGGACGCCACGCTAACCGCCGTGACCGCCTCCCTCGGCGGGCCCGTCCCCCTCCAGGACATCGGAGCCCTGCTGCGCGTCATGAGCCCGGGCATGCCCGCCAACCCGTTCGCCTCGCTCGTCGAGACCACGTGGGAAGACGTCCCCGAGGCCGCGTCCAAGGTCCTCGCGGACGATGGGTCTCTGTCCTTCCTTCCTGACGGCGACCTCCGTGATGCCCTGCGGGACCTGGCCGACACGGCGCCGCTGGAAGACCTTGCGGCCGGGTGGCGTACGGCGGCCCAGGTGCGGGAGTGGGCATTGGACCTGTGCCGGCGAGTGGAAGGCGAGTTGGAAGCCAGGCAACTCGGCGAGGCCGCCGAGGAGTGGCTGCACGGCAGGATGTTGCCGTGCGGGCTCTCTGTCATCGAGACCCTGCGCGAGCGCCGGGCGCCGTCGAAGGGCGCCTTCTCGGCACTGATGTGGCTGTTCCAGTGCCAGATGTACGTAAAGCTCGACCGTCTGGCCCCCGGGTGCCAGTGGCACGTCCTCCAGATCCCCGGTGTGCTGCCACCGCCCGTCCGCGACCTGATCCTCACCAAAGTCGTCGGGCCGGAAGCGGCTACGACCGCGGAGGCCGCCGGCTGAACCGGGCGAAGCCGAGCGACGGCTCGCCGCGCCTCTGCAGGACACCGTGTGCTGCGTCGGGCTCGGCTGGGTGGCGTGTCGGCGTCGCCTGCGAGGCGCGGTTCGATAGCGTTGGTCTCCGACAGGCCAGGGACGGTCTGGAGGCGAGCGGTCCGCCCGGGCGGAGGCGCTGAGACCTCAAGGGTGGGATGCCCGGTCCTTCAAGAACGTTTTTGGTATCCGTGCATGCTCTCTTCTCCACGGCTGCCGCCCGGGGGCAGTTGGAGCAGGAGCACTGTGCCGCACACGACCGACAAGCGGATCAGGAAGGAAGTCGGACACCTTCTGTACCTGCCCGAGGCGGGACCGCTCCAGGTGACCGGCAACCGCCCCACTCTGGATCCGAAGGACCGCGGGCAAATGGCCTTCCAGGCCCTCCTTTTCGAGTGCCTGATGAGCAACCGCGAGCACCCACATCCCCTTGAGCAGCCAGGGAAGACCGCGATGGCCGGCATCAGCGGCTATCTGAACTCCATCTGCCACCAGCCGTGCCACCTGGAAATTCACACCAACACGGCATGCCGCATTGCCAGCCGCCTTCTGCCCTTCCGCCACGAAGACCACGGCCTGTGCGGCATTCCTGGTCTGCGGCCGATCAGCCTCACCCGCCGACGGGTACGCCTGATCCACCTGCCCACTGGGGGTCGCCTCGATCTTGTCGACTCCTGCCGCTGGCACGGCACGGACATCATGCGACTGCTCTTCCGGCAGGAAACCGACTGGCATCAGCGCGACGGACGCTCACCTCTGTGGAGTCAGCCGCACCTCACCGACGAGGAGGGGGCACACCGCAAATGTTGGGCGTTCACTTCCAGTACGCCGCTGCGCAGCGCTCTCCTGATGCGTGCCATGCCGTTGTGGTACCGCTTCGACCTCGTACCCGCCTGGGTCACAGGCCACCCCACACGCCCGGACCGGCTCACATGGGACTCCCACTCCGACACCGATCACAGCCGGGTGGTCGACCTGCTGACCCGCTCCGAGGCCCGTATCCCGGAAGCCCGGTATCACCAGAAGACCCCCTGCTCCGGGATCCTTGAGGCTGGCACGGGTAGTGCGCAACTGATCAGCACCTGAGGCGCCATTCCCCCGGGCCGCCGGGGGAGGGCCGACCGTGCGCCGGCCTGAGCATGACCAGCGCAGGCGCGCGGCGACCTGGACATGGAGACGACTGCACGGAGGAATGCGGCCTTTATTACGGCGGAGCTCACAGAAACTCCGTGCGGCCCGCTTCCTGCCGCGCGTACGCTGGCTGTGCCGCAGGCGTGACCACCTCTCCGCCCGGCCAACTCTCGAGGACTTGATGTGAGTACGTCGTTCCCCTTCCTGCAGGACTGGATGAACAACACCCCGCAGGACCACCCGCTGGCCGACCTGATCGCCGAGGCCACCGGGAACAGCCCCGCGGACAGCTTCGCCTCCGTCGTCGTCACGGCCTTCGAGAACATCATCGAGACCCTGGAGAAGGCAGGGCCCGAGCGACGTGGAGGCGTGCGTCGCGACTTCCGCAACGCCCGCACCTTCGACGACGGCCTGATGATCGTGCGGGCCGAGATGGTCGCTGGCGCCAAACTCGCGCGCGCCGGGATCCCGTTCGACTTCGGCCGACGCAACGGCGCCACCGATCCGGATCTGGTGCTGCGCGAGATGAACCTGGGTATCGAGGTCAAGGCCCGCCGCCTGAACGGCCTGCGAGACCTGCACGACGAACTCCAAGCCGCCCTCGCCGACATCGACCCGCCGGTTCTCGTAGGTCTTATCCCCGACTCCCAGCCGCTCATCATCAAGCCCGGCAAACGGGCCGAGGTGGTCGCAGAGACACTCCAGCGGGTGCGCAGCAGGGACTTTGGCACCCGGGTCTCAGTCATAGACCAGCCCTGGTCGGCCCGCACGCGTCTCCTGCTCAACGTCGGGATCCACCAGGCCGACTACCTGCCGAACGGCTCGTTGGTCACCGTCATGAACGGCTTCTGGGGCAGCGAGCCGGGCCACCACCTGACGGACGTGGAGGACGAGGTGCGGTTCGTCCTGCAGGACGACCAGAAGATCCGGCAGGCCGAGTCCATGCCGACGATCCTCCTGGTTGACGCGGCTCGCACCGGCTCCGCCTATATCCGCTCGCCGAAGATCTGGGCGCGGCGCCTGGAGATGCTGCTGCCCGACTCCACCCCGTTCGTCGGCGCCGCCGTGATGATCCCGACGCTCGACGACCCCGATGTGGGCATCTCCCTGGGCGTGCGCGCGAACCTGTCCGATCGGGACCGCGCCGCCGTGGACGAACTGACCCGCCGCCTCGGACTCACCGTCGTGTGACACAACCGACGGCCACCGGTGGCGTGTAACCGAGCCGGGCCAGCAGATCGGGAGGCGTTCCTTGGGGCCGTCAGGCCGGGGGCATGCCGTTCTCGAGGTAGAGGATGGTCTGCTGTGCGCGGGCGTGGGCGCTGTGGTGGACGCGGCGGGCGAGGAGAGGAATGAGACGGTCGGCGATGTGGGGGAGGGAGACGAACTCGTAGCCGCGGAGTTCTTCGGGCTGGAATTGGACGGCGGCGAGTTACTCGCTGGTGAGGTGTCCGCCGTCGTAGATGAAGACGAGGCCTTCGCTGCGGTCGGGCCGGGAAGGTGTCCAGTCGACGGCGAGGAGCCGGCCGGGCGGTAGGTCGAGGCCGAGTTCCTCTTTGATTTCGCGGTGGGCGCTGGCGCGGGGGGATTCGTCGGCTTCGACGGCTCCGCAGGGGATCTCCCCGGGGTCTTTGTAGACGGGGTCGACAAGCAAGACGCGGTCCTGGTCGTCGAAGAAGAGAACGCCGGCAGCGACGCGCTTTCGGGGTAGCGCGCGATCGTAGTCGGACGTGGGAGTGGGCATGCGGTGACGCTAGCCATGGCCTGGCGATCTAAGCGGCGGCTCAGGTGTAGATCTGGGCAAGCGTGGCGGTGACGGCGACGGCCAGTGAGACCACCGTGGCGAAGACTGCAGCAGCCCGTGTCAGGGCGGTCGGGTAGGTGGCGCCGTCGAGACGGGCGAGCTTGCCGGCGATGGCGGCGGCCAGCAGTGCCATCACCATGACCAGTGCGGCAGTGAGCAGGACAAGGGCAAGATTGGGCACGACGACTCCCTGGAGCGATCGGGTGTTGACATGACCGAAGGTCTCGGAATCGGTGTTCGCCGTGGTGCGCCCGTACGAAGATGAACAGTGGTGAACACATCACGGGAAGCGGAGCGTGTGAGCGGCGGGCAGGAAGAGCGTGCGGCGGCGTTATCCGAGCTGCGGGCCAGGATGGAAGATGCCCTTGCTCGTCAGGGGCTGAACAAGACGATGCTGGTTGCTCGCACGGGGCTTGGCCGTACGACGGTTTCGGAAGCCTTCAAACCTGACGGTCCGGTGCCGTCGGCAGCGACTGTTGCCGCGTTGTCCCGTGCGCTGCGGCTCCCGGAGTTGGAACTGCTGGAGCTGCGCAGGGCCTCCGCCGGAGCGGCTGCTGTGGCCGTCGGTCGCACGCCGGGCCCGGGCAAACCGATCGGGCAGTGGGATCCGCACGATCTCGAGGTCCACCCGGCCGGAGCGGTCCTCGCGGGCCGACGCATGCTGCCTGGCTATGTCAGGAGGATTCATGACCAGGCGCTCGTGGAGGCGGTGCGCGATGTCCTGCGGGACCGCAGCCGGCTGGCGATCCTCGTCGGCAATTCCTCAACGGGCAAGACCCGGTCCTGCTGGGAGGCCGTGCAGCCTCTCGCCGAGCAGGGGTGGATGCTGTGGCATCCCTTCGACCCCACGAGGGCTGATGCCGCGCTGGAGGACCTGGTTCGCGTGCAGCCGCGCACAGTGGTCTGGCTGAACGATGCCCAGCACTACCTCGGCGACGCCCGGCTGGGCGAGCAGATCGCCGCTGCGGTGCACGCCTTGATCACCGACTCCCTGCGGGGGCCGGTCCTGGTCCTGGGAACGCTGTGGCCCGCGCACGCCGAGCAGTACACCGCTCTCCCTTCCTCGGGAGGCTGGGATCGGCACAGCCGGGCGCGTGAACTCATAGCCGGACGCACCCTTGCGGTCCCGGACAGCTTCGACGCCAAGGCGCTGAAGGCGGCTGTCTCCCTTGCCGAGGGCGGTGACCGCCTACTGGCCGATGCCCTGGCCCGGCGAGGTGCGGACGGCCGAGTGACTCAGGAACTAGCCGGCGCTCCGGAGCTGCTGCGCCGTTACCAGCAAGCCGGACCCCCTGTCAGAGCTGTGCTGGAGGCCGCTATGGACGCACGCCGTCTGGGTGTCGGCCTACACCTGCCAAAGCCTTTCCTCACCGAGGCAGCGATCGATTACCTCAGCGACGACGACCTCGGTGATCTCACCGAGGACTGGGCAGAGGCCGCTTTCGCCGATCTGGCCCGCCCTGTTCACGGCAGACAGGCACCCCTAGGCCGTGCGGTCGTCCGTCCTGAGCGCAGACCTCCCAGCAGCCAGGCACGGGTCACCGCCAGTGGCCCACCTGCGGAAATGCTGTTGCGGCTTGCTGACTACCTTGAACAGCACGGCCGTACGGCTCGCCGCTTCGCGTGCCCGCCTGCTTCTTTCTGGCATGCTGCCCAAGCCCATCTCACCGACCCCGCTGATCTGAACGCACTTGCCGCGGCAGCCTTCGCCCGGTATCGCTTGCAGTGGTCCGATCATCTCCGCCGCCGCGCAGCCGACGCCGGCAGCGCCACTGCCATGCATGTCCTGGCCCTGATGTGTCAAGACAGCGAGGAGCGTGTGGCGCTACTCCAACGTGGCGCTGACGCCGGGAGTACCGAAGCTGTGTGTGACCTCGTCATGCGGAGGGCGAATGACGGTGACCTTGAGGGCGCGGAAGGTCTGGCCCAGCGGTTCGCTGCCACGGCGCCGGCCGGCCTGGAGCTGATGTCGGATGTGTGGAGGGTGGTCGGGGACCCCGATGGGGAGGAACGCATCCTGCGCCAGGCCGCCGACGTCGGCTATGCGCCCGCGCTGTCGAAGCTGGCTTTGCTGCGTGACACTGCGGGAGACCGAAGTGGCGCCGAGGCCTTCGCACGACAAGCAGCTGCTGCCGGTGTAACCAGTGGCCTGCGCTTCCTCGCCATACGACGGCAGAGCGTCGGCGACCGCGATAGCGCACAGATGCTGTACCGTCTGGCAGCCGACGCCGGGGATATCGACGCCCTGTGCGACCTTATGAAGATGCGGGCGAATGCCGGTGACCTTGAGGGTGCCGCAGCGCTGGCCCAGCAAGCCGCAGCCAACGGCCAGTACAAACTGCTGGTCGCTTTGGCTGTGATGCGGGCGAAGGCCGGGGACCGCGACGGCGCCGAGACCTTGTACCGCCAGGCCGCCGATGCTGGAAACCTAGAAGCTCTGCGTTGGCTGGCTGAACAACGCGAGGAGGCCGGCGACCTCGACGCGGCTTTGGCTTTCTACCGTCAGGCAGCGGTCGTCGCCCCGTCCTCCAACGCCCCGCATCGCCTGGTTTCGATGCTGGAGGAGGCGGGCGACCGCTCAGGAGCCGAAGCAGCGGCCCGGCAGGCCGCCGAGGCCGGTGAGCCATCCGCCCTCCGCCTTTTGGCCCGTATGCGGGAGGTAGGCGACGACCGGAATAGTGCAGAAGATCTGCGCCGCCAAGCCGCCGATCACGGGGATCCTCTCGCCCTGGCCCAGCTGGCCCAGATCCACACCGACGCTGGCGACCACGACCGGGCTGAGGCCCTCTATCGGCAGATCGCTGATGCAGGCGAAGCCCACACCTTTTTGCCTGTCTACTCTCCAGCCGGATCCCAGGACGCGGCTGAAGCAGCGGACCAGGACTTTGCCAATGATGTGAAACATTGGGCTGCCCGGTGGCCGTACGGTCTGGATCCGGACGGTAGCCCCTCGCCGCCTTGGGAATGAGGGCGACCACGCCGGGTCGCCCGCTCTGAACAGCTACACGACACTCGACCCGCCCACGCAGTTCACGAGCCCGGCTGAGCTTCATGCGGCCGGGCTCGCTGTATTCGCAGCGGCCCGCGGACCGATCTTCGGCGCGGCGAAAGGTATCGACGACGTTGGAGGACCACTGCCGGGGGGCGCTGTAGAAGGAGGACGGACGCCCTACCACCGGCGCAGCCGCAGTCGCCGACGGTCAGCTTCCGTAAGTGACGAGGAGGATGAAGCCGACGGTGAAGAGCGCGAACACCAGCAGGCAGCCGAGTAGCTGCCGGGCCTGTGCGTCCGCCCGCCGGGCCTCGTGCCGGGCCAGGCCCCGCGCGACGGCCCGCGCTATTTCCTCCTCGTTCACGTCTGCCTACCCCTTCGATCTGGCTCCAATTGGAGCCGTTGCGTTCGAATATCTGCGTGCTGTCCTGCCTGCGCCTGCAGGACCTCACGGGTGCTTTCTCCGGCGCAGGGCTTACCGGTGCCGGGCCGGGGCGTCAGTGTTCGCGGCGCAGTGACACTCGGAGGTTGTCGTTGTCGTCGCGGCTCAGGAAGAGTCCCGCGCCTTTCACGCTGGTCGCGTAGGGCACATTGGCGCCAGTGCCCAGGACCTTCGCCGAGTCCGGGCCGGCGGTGAGGTCGATCTGGGCGACGACCGGGTCGTTCTTGGCGGCCGCCGTGTCCTCCTGGACCGCGCCGTATGCTGTTCCGTCGTCGCGGATGGATGTGATTGCGATCGACTTGCGGTCTCCGTCCGGTGCCAGGCAGATGCCCTTCTTGTGCTGCAGATCGAAGACGACGGGCCCGGCAGCGAGATAGCGGCCATCGGGCGAGGCGACCATGCCGTACTCACGGTTCGATGCGTAGTTGCCCGCATTAATGTTGTTGTTCAGGTCGTAGCCGCAGGTCATGGATGCCTGAAGACGTCCTGTGCCCAGATCGTGCACTGACCACACCGGATCGGCGGCAGTGCCGTCCTCCTTGTCCGGGGTCTGCCAGCCGGCGAGCACGTGGCCGTCGATGACGCCATAGGCCAGCCCGTTGAAGGGAGCGAGATCGCCGGTCCGCTCGGTACCGCTCGGGCGTACGGAGTCGCTGAACCAGTGGCCCGCCAGGCCAAACCCTCCGTTGTCCACACCAACCAAGGGGCCATCCGGGGTGGCCGCGATGACACGGCCCCCCGCACAGTCGGCCTGACCGCACGGGGACAGCAGGTCATCGGGATGGTCGTAGGCGGTGCTCTGACCCGTCACCACATCCACCGCAAACGAACGTGCCGGGTACAGGCCCGAGTCGACCATATTGCCCAGGCCGACCAGCACCCGGCCACCGTACGGAGAGACCCGCACCGCGGGCTCCCCCTTTACCGGCAGATCGATCTGCCGTAGCGGCTTCACCGACGCGCCTGTGGCGTCGGCGGAATACACCGCCAGACTGACCACCGCGGTGCCCTTGTGCAGGGCGTCCTTGCCGCGCAAACCGTGGGCGTACGCGATGATGTACTCGCGTCCGTCCTGCTCGACGGCCATCACGTCGGGGATCTCTGCTGCCTCTCCTTCCGCCGGGTCACCGGCTGCGCCTTCCAGCGGCGTCGGCGGATTCCACGGGGCCGACGTCCAGCGAACCCGGCCGGTGTCGGCGGCCCGCGCCTGGATGGTGTAGCCGTTGGAGGCAACGTGCATCAGGGCGACCTCGCCCGCGCGGGGCGCCACCGTCACCGGCAGGGTCTTCACCGACCCGGGCACCCAGTTCAGCGTCTCGTCCCATCCCTTGCTCGCATCGTAGGCGGCTGGCACGCTCAGCTTGGCGAGCGGCTTGGCCTGGTGGAAGGGGTCCAGAGCGCCGTTCTTGCCGCTCCCGTGGGTGCCGCCATTCCCACTGTCACAGCCCGCCACCGAGACGGCCAGCAGCAGAACCGTTCCCGCGACTGCACCCGCACGCATACCGTGTGCTTCCCCTCTGCCACCGTGACGGTCTCTCCGACCGTCGGTGATCAATCGATCGCCGACGGTACCAGGGGCCAGGCGCAGATCCGTTGCTGCGCAGGGGAGTTGGCTGTTTCTCAGCCCCGGGGCTCCATGCCCGGGACCCTGGCCTTGCGCCCCCGACAGAACTTCCTCCGGACCGTTGCCGCAGGCGCTGTGCGACACCTTGCCGTAAGTGCAGTATCTTTTGTTGCGGGGAGTCGAGCTCGTGAAGGGCTTCTGTCCGTGTGCCCGCGCGCTGCACGCCATGGAGGCCATCGCCGGCATCACGGTTGAGTTCAGGCTCCGCTGGGTCGGTGGTGCCGGTTGTCCGTGCCATCCATCCTTGTCGGATACCTCGAGGGAGTGACGGGCGTTGATCCATTTCGAGCGGCGGGGTCTGGTGCGGACTCGGGAGTTGTTGGCCCGGGATATGGGGATGTCGATGGGGACGTTCCGGAACAAGAGGCCGTACACGGCACCGGGTTTCCCGGCGCCGGTGAGCTCGGCGGGTGCGCGGGTGCTGCTGTGGGACGGAGAGCAGACCGCGGCCTTCCTCGCCGGCGAGCAGGTTCCCGCGCTTCCGGCCGCCGGAGGCGCCGGGGACCTCCTGGACCGGCAGGAAGCCGCCGCCGAACTGCAGGTGACGCCCAGGACCTGGGACGGCTACAAGACGGACCCCCGTATCGCGCCGCACGTGGTTGAGGTGTGTGGGGTGGAGCACTGGCCGCGGGGCGTTATCGACGCCTTCCGGGACACGCGTCCCGGCAAGGAGGGCGCGGCCGGCAGGCCGAAGGGAAGCGTCAACGCGGTGCCGAGCGGCGAGCTCCGCGGCAGGGTGGCGGCCCTCCTGGATACGTTGCCGGCGGTCACGATTGCCGAGGTCTGCGATGCGCTTGGCGTGGCGCCGGCCACAGCCCAACGGGTACTGGCCCAGCTGCGTGGGGAGCGCATCGCCCGTCTCCTGGAGGCGGAGCCGGGGCTTTCGTTCACGCAGGCCGCGGACCGGCTCGGCTACCCGGCCGCGGTGCGGAGAGCTGCCCGCGGTGTCGTCGGGAATGCTGACAGGGTGAAGGGGGACTGAGGTGCGCACGGTTGTCGCAGTGGATGAGTGGGACGCGCATTACGCGGCCGGTCGGAGGTTCCGCCCCGTCACCAGCGAAGAAGAGGCGGCCTTTGAGCGAAACGTCGGTGCAGGTGACGGGCTGACAGCTCTCGATGTCGGCTGCGGGACCGGAGGGTTCGCCAAGTACCTCAGCGAGCAGGGTTACACCGTGCTGGGCGTCGACTATGCGGAAACGGCAATTTCATTGGCCAATTCCAAATACCGGGAAACCCCTGGACTCTCATTCCAGCACTGGAACGCCGAGGGTCGCAAATGGGAAAAACTCCCCGCCTATGACCTGATTTCAAGCCGTCTCAGCTATGCATTCATTCAGGAAAAGGCGGAATTCCTGAAGAATGTCAGGGATCATCTTTCGCCCGGAGGCGTTTTCCATGTAATGACACCCCATGCCGACCGGCTCCCGCCTCCACGGCGCGGTATCGGAGTGACAGCGGAAGAAGTCGAAGAGCTGCGTCACGGGTGGACTGTGGTCAAGGAATACGACCTGGACTCACAGCATGTCTGCTACACCCTGACTCTCTGATATTCCAGGGAGTTACGATTCAGGCGGGCGTTCGGTCAGGGCATGGTGTTGCCTCGTGGGACCGGACGCCAGTGACGGCCGGCAGCGGGCCGCTAACCCCTTCGCCACCCACCCGGCGAGCCGGCCGTCACCCCACACCCAACGACTGGTGCCCCGAACACCACACCCCCAGCAGGGGCGTGGTGTTCGGGGCACCAGTCGTCTGAGGCGCAGCCGGGCCGCGCGCGTCGAGGCCCAGTCATTGATCGAGTGGTCGGGCGCGGCCGGGCGGGGCGCTGCGCGCCCCTGTGCCGCCCGTGGGGCGGCTCCGCTGCGCTCCGCCGCCCCACGGGGCCGCGTGCCGGGCCGTCGCTCCGCGACAGCCCGGCCGGGCGCTCCGCGCCCTCACGCGCTGCGGGTCATGACAGCCGGTCGCAGGGTGCGCTCCGCGCCCCCAGCTCCCTCGCTCCGCGCTGTCATGACCCTTGCCCTGACGCTGCGCGCCAGGGGCCACGGCACGGGCACGCAGCGCCCCGCCCAGCCGCGCCCGACCCCCCGGCCGTCACGCTGGGTGACGGCCGGGGGCGTTCACTGTGCGTTACGGGGTCCGGCTCAGTGGCCGTCCTCCCCGGGACGGCACGGGGTGCACTTCATGGCGTCCTTCTCCCACAGCGGCCAGTCGACCGCGAAGCCGTTCGCCTCGATGATCTTGGCCGTGTTGAAGACGGAGCCGTCGCCCTTGCGCTCCACCTCGGGGATGTGGTCGAGGAAGCCCCCGTCCATGTGGGCCGCGCAGAACTCGCGGTAGTTCTTGGTGTCCAGGATGAACACGTGGACGCCGTGGTCCACCAGCTCACCCGGACCCATGCCGAGACCGCGCCCACGCATCTCCATGGCCGTGATCAGGTAGGCAACCGCCTGCCCGAAGATCCGCTCGGCCATGACGATGTCGAACGGGTAGTCCCGCATGAGGAGGGCGATTTCCTTCGCCCAGACCTCCGGCGAAACGAACGACTTGGGGTCGCGCGTCTCAACCTGAATTTCGGTTCCCATTCTTTGGGTTCCTTCCGTTGGTGTATTTTCGTGGTGTCCGGGGCCGCTAACCCCTGACAAGAAATAAGATACAGCACTTCAATCACGAAGGCCAGGGGATTAACTGCCAAGGGTTCGCCTATTTTCTGACGAGGACTCAGAAAGCGCGATCCTCGCGCCTGTTGGCGCCTCTCAGGAATTCGCGGAGCGAATTCCGTCAGGTCGAATCGCGGAGCGATTCGAGCCACCGTCACGGAGTGACGGTCTATCAATTCCCTTGCGGAGCAAGGGAATTCCGGCGCGTAGCCCGAACCCGTCGGCCTCCACGACGTCTCCGAAGTCCAAGTCCCCGACCCCGTCCGCGACCGCCACGCCCAATCCCGGCCCGAGCCTCTC